>CAYWFB010000001.1:0-68298 GCA_964457415.1 uncultured Eubacteriales bacterium
CAAGACCTGTGTTGTTGATTTTACCGCCGAGAGCGAATACCTTTGTACCCTTTGATTTCTCTGTACCCATTGATGCAAACCAATCTGCACCCTTGAGGATAATCTGAGGAATGTTAGCAAATGTTTCAACGTTATTTTCTGTTGTGGGCTTGCCGAAGAGACCCTTAACTGCGGGATATGGAGGACGAGGTCTGGGCTCACCGCGATTACCTTCAATTGAGGTCATAAGAGCTGTTTCTTCACCGCAAACGAATGCGCCCGCACCAAGACGGATGTGAAGGTCAAAGTCAAAGCCTGAATTGAAGATATTTTTACCAAGAAGACCATATTCTTTAGCCTGGTCAATAGCAATCTGAAGTCTGTTAACTGCGATGGGGTACTCAGCACGAACGTAAACATAACCCTCTGTTGCACCTGTGGCATAACCACAGATAGCCATTGCTTCGATAATACAATGGGGGTCACCTTCAAGAACTGAACGGTCCATAAATGCACCGGGGTCACCCTCGTCAGCATTACATACTACATATTTCTGGTCGGCAGAGTTAGCAGCTGTGAAGCTCCACTTAAGACCTGTGGGGAATCCGCCACCGCCACGGCCGCGAAGTCCAGAATCCTTAACAACCTGTACAACCTGCTCGGGTGTGTACTCTGTCAAGCACTTTGCAAGAGCCTGATAGCCGTCATAAGCTATGTACTCATCAATATCTTCGGGGTCGATAACACCGCAGTTACGAAGAGCAACACGCTGCTGCTTTGAATAGAATGTTGTGTCGTTAAGTGATTTGATTTCTTCTGTTGTTACTGTCTCATCATAGAGAAGTCTTGTAACAATTCTACCCTTAAGAAGATGCTCTTCAACGATTTCGGAAATATCCTCAACCTTAACCTGTGAATAGAAGCTACCTTCGGGATAAACAATCATAATAGGACCGAGAGCACAAAGACCAAAACAACCTGTTCTGATAACTTTGATTTCTTCAGTTAATCCTTTTTCAGCAATCTGAGCTTCAAGAGCCTCAATGATTGCCTGACTGTTTGAAGAGGTACAACCGGTACCGCCGCAAACAAGCACGTGTGAACGATACATTATGTTTCCTCCTTATTTAAGTGCGCTGACTGTGTATTCTGCAACGGGATTGCCGTTAACAATATGGTCGTTAACTACCTTTGCTACCTTGTCAGCTGTCATTTTTACGTATGTTACTTTTTCTTTGCCGGGCTGAACAATTTCAACGATTGGCTCATACTGGCACATACCGATGCAACCAGTCTGAACAACCTGAACGCCCTTAAGATTTCTCTTTGCCACTTCTTCAACAAATGCGTTGAGAACGGGACGTGCACCTGCTGCGATACCGCAGGTTGCCATACCGACAACAACTCTGATTGCTTCGTCGCCTGTATCTTCACGGACTGTCATTCTCTGCTTTGTTGCTTCTCTTATAGCCATAAGCTCTTCAAGAGTTTTCATTTATAACGCACCTCCGTATAATTCGTTTGTGTTTTCTTCAATATAACCTTTTAGCCACTCTGACACCTCGTAAGTGTCAAGGGGCACATCTCCCAGAATATTTTTAATTTCGCGGGTATCAACTGTGAAATCCTCGCCGTCAACTGAATGGCGATAAATAAAATCACGGTCGGTATTCATTGTGATGAGCATTACCACGGTTGCAGTAACATCACCGAGAGGAGTAAAATCAACACTATCGGTTTTAAAGGTTGCACGCACTTCAGTGCCCACGCCCAATTCAGATTTGATTGTGAGTCCCCCACCCGTTTGCTCAGCCGCCATTTTGAAAAGCGGAATTCCCATACCTACCTTGCGGGTAGTTCTTGTTGTAAAAAACGGGTCGATTACGCTTTTTACCTGACTCTCACTCATACCCTTACCGTTATCATAAATACCAATCAGCAAGGTTTTTTCGCTTGTATTTTCGGCAATCTCAATTGTTATTAAAGACGCCCCCGCCGAGATTGAGTTCTGGGCAATATCCAGAATATTAAGAGACAGTTCTCTCATTATGCCATGTACTTATCAAGGATACCGGCAATATCGTTACCTGTGAGCTTACCGTAAACCTCATCATTAACTGTGAGGACGGGAGCAAGTCCGCAAGCGCCGATGCAACGGCAAGCCTCAAGTGAGAATTTACCGTCAGCAGTACATTCGTCGGGACCGATACCAAGTTTTTCAGTAATCTTGTCAACAAGGTCCTGTGCGCCTTTAA
The DNA here is from genome assembly GCA_964457415.1 of uncultured Eubacteriales bacterium. GTDB lineage: Bacteria > Bacillota > Clostridia > Oscillospirales > Acutalibacteraceae > Fimenecus. Next base: position 2,235 of record CAYWFB010000001.1, read on the forward strand.
CGTAGCAAGCAGTACCGAGACAAACTGAAATGTTGTACTCACCCTTAGGGGAAAGTGAGAACTGTGCATAGAAGGTTGATACACCGTAAACCTTTTCAAGCGGAACGTCCATACCCTCTGCAATCATTACCTGAACCTCATAAGGAAGATAGCCGTAAATAGCCTGTGCTTCCTGCATAACATGCATAAGCATACTCTTGTCGTCCTTATTTGCTTCAATTACAGTTTTGAGCTGTGCTTCCTGCTCGGGTGTTCCCTTGAAGGGAATAGAACTGATTTTTTTGAGCATTTTTAGGTTTCCTCCTTTTAAAAATTGGTGGATTTTATCCACCGCTGAATATACTAAAATTCGACAGAACAGTATATGTTAAAATTATAACAGACTATTGTCAAAATGTCTATTAAAATTTTAGATTTTTTTACTATTTATTAGTATTATAAATAAAAGCCCTCATAGGAAGGCTTTTTTTGTGCTTATTCACCACCGCAAAGGGCGACGCACAGGGAATTTATGGCAATTGGAAGTGCTGAAAGGCTGATGCTTGACACGGAAAACGCAATCACACCGCAAAGGTCGTTTTCTTCGGCAGAAATCAGCATTATTCCGTTTTTATATGCCTTTTCTATAATCTCATTTGTTGAAAGCCCAAGGCGAAACCGACAACGCACATAAAGCGGTGAATTTGTTTTTAATATTTCGACATTTTCACTAAATTTTTCAGTGAGTAAATCCGCAAGAATTTTTGATTTCTGTGCATAGAGCTTTCTTGATTTTCTGATTTGTGAATAGAGATGTCCATCTCGTATATAACTGCACAAAGCTATCTGGTCCGCCTTTGAAACGGTCTGGTTGTAGAGGTTTGCTTTACGTTTGTATTCCTTTAAAAGTCGGGTGGGCAAAATCATAAAGCTTATACGGATTGAGGGCAATAAAAGCTTTGAAAATGTGCCTAAATACACCACATTTTCACCGCCGTCAAGACCCTGAAGTGACGGTGTGGGGCGGTTAAAATAACGAAATTCGCTACCGTAGTCATCTTCGATAATAAGCTTGCCGTTTTTACGGGCAAAATCCACCAATTCAAAGCGGTCGTGAACGCTCATTGTGTCGCCCCAACGGGTTGAATACGAGGGTGAAACATATAAAATATTGCTATTTTCTTTGTTGTCGGTGACGCGAAATTCGTAGTCGTGAAAAACGGCAATACCCTGCTTATATGACAAGTCGTCAAAGCACACATCCCTTTTGTTTTTTACAAGAGGACAAAGAATATTCAATAGGGTCTGCACTCCTGCACCGATTACAATATCTTCTTCGTTGCAGACACAGTTTCGTGTTTCGCGGGCATAAGTGGCTATCTCACGGCGCAAATCGGGCTCACCCTGTGGCTCACCGTAAAAAAGCAGACGCTCGGTCTGTCGCAGAGCACTTTTCACATAGCGACGCCAGATATTCATATCAAAAACCTCTTCATCAACACCTGCTGATGAAAAGTCATAGATTATTTCATTTTTTTCGTTTTGAGTGCTTGCTTTGATTTCTTCTTTTTTCGGCAGATTTCCGCGTTTTGAGACATAGTATCCACTTTGACTTTTGGGCAATATGTAGCCATCATCGCAAAGGCACAAATATGCAAGCTCTGCCGTGGTTTTGCTGACTCCCCTCTCCTCTGCACAACGGCGAATTGAGGGAAGGCGCTCACCCTCCGGCAATTTTCCGCTTTCAATCAAATCCTTATAATAATCATAAATCTGCATATATAATTTTCGGCTTTTCACGACTAACTGTCCCCTTAAAAATTATCAAATTTGTATATTTTATTAAAGACACTTTTGTTATATTATATACCCATAAAATTAACTTTGCAAGGGGTGAAATCGGTGAAAAAAATTGCAGTTATAAATGACCTTTCGGGCTTTGGAAAATGCTCGCTTACGGTGGCTTTGCCCATTATTTCTGTTCTTGGAATTGAAGCCTGCCCACTGCCAACTGCAGTACTTTCAAATCAAACGGGTTTTGAGAGCTTTTATTGTGCCGATTTCACCGAAAATATATCCCCTTATATTGATGTGTGGAAAAAGCAGAATGTGAAATTCGATGCAATTCTCACGGGGTATCTTGCAAGTGAAAAGCAGGTTGATGTTATTCTCGATTTTATTGACCATTTTGGCGAGAATTCACTTGTTTTTGTTGACCCCATTATGGCGGACGACGGCGTGCTTTATGACACCTACAATGCAGAGCTTTGCGAAAAGGTGAAAATGCTCACTGAAAAAGCAAATATAATCACTCCCAACCTTACTGAATTATGTATTCTTTGCGGTGCAGATTACAATGAAATCGCAAAAGAAAACTGCGTTGAAAAAACATCTGAATTAGCAAAATCACTTCTTACAAAAACCACCAGAACAGTCATTGTTACGGGTGTTAAAAAGAACGACGAAATCTGCAATATTATAATTGAAGAAAACGGCACAAGCGTTGTAAAATCAAGGTTTTTAAAGGGTAGCTTTTCGGGTACGGGCGACATTTTTTCAAGTATCGTATGCGGTGCTGTGATAAATGGAAAATCCGTTGTTGATGCAGTTACTCTTGCCACGGAATTTATCTTTAAATCGATAAAAAATACCCCGACAGAACTCGACTACGAGCCCAACGGAGTGAACTTTCAAGAGCATTTGGAGATGCTTATAAATGCGAAATAAAAAATCAATTTTGAACATTGCTTATACGGCAGTTTTTTCGGCAATCATTATGCTTTTTACCGCGTTGATTAAGATTTCAACGGGGCTTGGCGAGGGGTATATTCACCTTGGCGACAGTGTAATTTACCTCTGTGCTTGCGTGCTACCCTTCCCCTATTGCATTATTGCCGCGGCTTTGGGCGGTGCACTCGCAGACATGCTTGCAGGCTTTGCAATCTGGAGTGTACCAACGGCAATTATAAAAATGCTGATTGCATTGCCCTTTGCCTTGGTATGTAAAAAGAATAATTCAAACAGAATCCTTAACAAGAAAACGTCACTTATGCCCGCGATGTCGGGTATAATTTCAATAGTGGGTTATTTTGTGGCAGAATGTATTTTGTATTCTGTGGCATCGGCGACACTTTCAATTTTTGGCAATATAATTCAGGCTATGGGAAGCGCAATCGTCTTTTACATAATGGCAATCGCTCTTGATAAAACGAATTTTAAAAGGAGAATAAATAATGGCTGATATAGTTTATACTTACGGAAATCAGGCTTATCTGAATATTACTAACGCTTGCCCCTGCAGATGCACTTTCTGTATCCGCAATAACGGGGATTCTGTTGGCGAGGCAACAACGCTTTGGTTTGAGCACAGCCCCTCAATTGATGAAATCAAGGCAGAAATTGATGCTTTTGATTTTTCAAAATATAATAATTCAATTATTATTTGCGGTTATGGTGAGCCCACCTGCGCACTCAAGAATTTGCTTGAGGCTTGCAAATATTTAAAGACCAAGGGAATAAGTATCCGTCTTAACACAAACGGACTTTCTGACCTCATTAATAAGCGCGAAACCGCAAAGGAAATCTGCGAAGTGATTGACACGGTTTCAATAAGCCTTAATGCCCCAACCGCAGAGAAATATAATGAAGTTACACGACCCTCGTTCGGTAGGCCCGCATTCGACGCAATGCTGAAATTTGCAAAGGAATGTAAGGAATATGGTATCAAAACCATTTTAACCGTTGTTGATGTTATAAGCGAAGAAGATATTGAAGCTTGCAAAAAGCTTTGCGAGGAAATTGGTATACCGCTCCGAGTGAGAGAATATACGGCGGAATAAGTGCAAAAGGCAAAACGCAAAGTGCAAAACTATACACATAAATCTTGTAGGGGCGCTTCACGAAGTGCCCGAAATAATTACATATCAAACTACAACGAACGCAACGTGCAAGCGTCCCTACAATATCACTACTCTTAATTTAAATATATTTATAAAAATAACCGAACAACATTCCTCGTTGTTCGGTCTTTTTTCATCTTAACGGTCTTGGTTCATCAATCAAGCCAAGTATATAATCAACAGAAATATTATAAAACTCTGCTAATAATTTCAACTTCTCACCACTTATATCTGACTTTCCTGTTTCGATTTTACTGTACTGTTGTTGAGTGGTTTTTATTACTTGTGCTAATTCGTTTTGACTTAAATCGCGGTCTTCACGCAAATCTCTGATTCTATTCATAATATCAGCTCCCCTTACATATATATTTTAACTCACATCGAAAAGTTGTATTGACAATTACTACTTTTAGATGTAATATATTAAATAATACATCTAATAATTGTAAGGGGTGATACAATGAAAATCAATTTATATCAAGAGTCTTGGGATATTTTTGTCCGCAACATAATATGGTTACGAAAACACTATAAAATTCCCAAAAATAAAATGGCTGAAATTCTCGGCATAGATATCGCTGCACTAAACAAAATTGAAAAAAATGAAATACCTGACGAAGTGACTGTTGAAATATTACTAAATGCTGAAAAATTCTTCGGCATTCCCATAAAAGATTTTATTGGACATTTTATTTATGAATAAAAACAAGAAAAAGCACCCGAGTTTAAAAACTTGGGTGCTTTTCCGTTTAGATGTGAAAGAGAAAGATATTAAAATGACAAAATCAAATTGATTATGCTACTGTTGAGTTTTTTACGCGTGTGTGATTCTGTGAGTTATACGCTCTTAAATGCTCGCCACGAGCCACTGCCTTTTTGTGATTTCTGATACGGATTGCACGACGGATATTGCCTACTACAATTCTTTTAACATTCTGCTCAAAAGCGATAACCTTTTCTTCGTGCATAAAGCCATATATGAGAAGAATTGAAACTGCGAGTTCTATTAAAGTTGTGATTGCAAATGTTGCTGACATAAAATCTACCTCCGAATGAGTTAATATTTTTATTTTCGTTACCGAGCAAACTTGAACAAATGTTCTTTACAAATCTAATTATATCCATTTTTTTGCAAAAGTCAATACAAATGTTCGTAATGTTTTGCATTTTCAGTCCGTTTTTACGGACACAAAATTATTAATTTTTACCGATATTTCCTTTTGTAATTAAATAATAACACAACATATTGTGGTTGTCAATATAAATTAACACAAAATATTTGATTTTTGAGTATTTTTCGACTATTCAGATAAATTTTACGGTTTTTTATTTTTGTTCGGTAAAATATGGGGAATATTTAGCCTTCCCCCAACGAGGGGAAGGTGGCACGAGCAACGCGAGTGACAGAAGGGGGGCTTTTCAGATACCCCCTCAGTCGCTTCGTGACAGCTCCCCCTCAAGTGTGGAGCCTAATTTCACAAGTCATCAAAACAAAATCAAAAATAATCAAAAAATATTATTTTACCTATTTATTATTTTATAAAAATAGTGTAGAATATTAAGGATAATGGGAATTTATGTTTAATTGTATGTAAATCGAGGTAAAAAAATGTTTGTTGATATTGCAAAAATTAAAATCAAGGCGGGTGACGGCGGTAACGGTGCCGTGGCTTTTCACAGAGAAAAATATATAAACGCAGGCGGTCCCGACGGCGGCGACGGCGGTCGAGGTGGCAACATTGTTTTCAAGGTTGATGACAACCTTTCTACCCTTGCGGATTTCCGTTACAAGAGAAAATACAAGGCAGAGCCCGGCGCTAACGGCAGTGGCGGTAAGCGCAGCGGAAGAAAAGGTAAGGATTTAATAATCAAGGTTCCGCGTGGCACTATTATCCGCGAGGTTGAGAGTGGAGTAATTATGGCTGATATGTCCACAGATGATGAATTTATCGGCGCTAAAGGTGGTCGTGGTGGTTGGGGTAACTCACATTTTGCCACATCAACACGTCAGACCCCCAAATTTGCTAAAAACGGTGCTCCCGGTGAAGAATGGGAAGTAAGTCTTGAGCTTAAGCTTATTGCAGACGTTGGACTTTTAGGCTTCCCCAACGTTGGTAAATCCTCATTCATTTCAGTTGTGAGTCAGGCAAAGCCCCTTGTTGGCGATTATCATTTCACCACAATCATTCCCGTATTGGGTGTTGTTTCAATGGGTCCCGAGCAGAGCTTTGTTATGGCGGATATCCCCGGTCTTATTGAGGGTGCCGCTGACGGAATTGGCTTAGGTCACGAGTTTTTGCGTCACGTAGAAAGATGCAGAATGCTTGTGCACATTGTTGACGTTGCAGGCAGTGAGGGTCGCGACCCCATTGAAGATTTTGAGGCAATCAACGCAGAGCTCCATAAATTCAATCCCGAATTGGCAAAGTGCCCACAGATTGTAGTTGGTAACAAAATCGACCTTGCAGAAGACGAGCAACTCGCCCGTTTCAGAGAGTATATTGAAGCCCGTGGCTACGAATACTATGAAATGGTAGCACCAATTCAGCACGGCACAAAAGAAGTAATCAACGCGGTGGCAAGAATGCTGGCAACTCTCCCACCTGTCAAGCAATATGAAAGTGAAGAAATCCCAATGGAAGTCCTCGCCAAAAAGAGCAAGGACGGCTTCACAATCACAGTTGAAGACGGTGTTTACATTGTTGAAGCAGACTGGATTTACAGAATTCTCTGCAAGACAGACCTTGACGACTACGAGTCACTCCAATATTTCCAGAGAGTTATTCAGGAACGCGGTGTAATTCAGGCACTTATTGACAAGGGAATCACCGAGGGTGACACAGTAAGCATTTACGACCTTGAATTTGATTATGTACCGTAAGGATTTTCTGATATGAGATTATATAACAAAGATGTTAACGCGGATAGGTTAAGTCCGCTGACACTTGCATTCACGGGTGACGCAGTATTTTCGCTGTTTGTCCGTGAAATGTTAGTGTGTGATGCCAACAGACCCGTTGGCGAGTTACATAGGCTTTCGGTTCAATCGGTTAAGGCTTCGGCTCAGGCGGCGGCAATGAGAAAAATTATGCCCCTGCTCACCGAGAAAGAGACAGAGGTATTCAAACGTGGCAGAAATGCTCACACCTCTCACACTCCGAAGAACCAGAGCGGATGTGACTATCATTATGCAACGGGCTTTGAGGCACTTATTGGATATTTGTATTTAAAAGACGAAAAAGAACGCCTTAATTTCTTGCTTAATGAGGTCATTAACTGTCTTGGGGATGACCAGAGTGACAAGGTTAAAAAGGCTGACTGAAATTAAGGAATTCGCTATTGATACGCTGATTTTTATAATCGGCGGTGTGCTTTGTTCCATTGATGTGAACTGCTTTACGGCGAGAAATCACATTCTTGACGGTGGATTTACGGGGCTTGCAATAATTCTCAATTATCTTTTCAACACACCAATCGGCACGGTAATTTTTATTATGAACATTCCCCTTTTCGTCATAGCTTTTCGCAAATTGGGCACAAAATTTGTGTTCCGCACAGTATGGGCAACCTTTATTATGTCACTTCTCATTGATGTGGGCACAATTCTGCCTATCTACAAAAACGATTTGTTGCTTTGCTCACTTTTCGGCGGAGCGCTTTCGGGAATAGGCTTGGGAATTATCTTTGTGCGAAACGCCACAACCGGCGGAATTGATATAATTGCAAAACTTATTCAGATAAAACATCCGCAGATTTCAATCGGCAGAACCTTTCTGATTTTCGATTTTTCGGTGGTACTCTTGGGCGGAATAATCTACCGCAATGTTGAGTCAATGCTCTACGCGGCGGTGGTAATATTCGTAAGCGCACAGGTGATTGACTATATTATTTACGGCGTGAACAAGGGCTCAATGATTATGGTAATCACCGATAACGGCAACGAAATCCGTCAGATGATATTAAACGAATTCAACCGCGGTGTTACGGTGCTTGACGGTCGTGGCGGATATTCGGGCACAGAAAAGAACGTGCTTATCTGCGCCTGCCACAACAATCAAACGATGAAATTTATTAAGAAAATAAAATCAGCCGACGAAAATGCTTTTTTCATTGTGACACAATCAAAGCAAATTCTCGGCAATGGTTTCAAAAATATGTAGAGGTAACTATGGCTAAGAAAGAAAACATCAGAAATTTTTCAATTATTGCTCACATTGACCACGGTAAGTCTACCCTTGCTGACAGACTTTTAGAGCTTACAGAAACTGTTGCAAAGCGCGATATGACAGAGCAATTACTTGATAATATGGATTTGGAGCGCGAGCGCGGAATTACAATCAAGGCTCACGCGGTAAAGCTTAACTACAAGGCAAACGACGGTGAGGAATACGAGCTTAACTTAATCGACACCCCGGGTCATGTGGACTTTAACTACGAGGTTTCACGTTCTCTTGCGGCTTGCGAGGGTGCGGTGCTTATAATTGACGCGTCACAGGGCGTTGAGGCACAGACACTTGCCAATACATATTTAGCTCTTGACCACGATTTAGAGCTTGTACCCGTAATCAATAAAATTGACTTGCCCGCCGCTGACCCCGACCGCGTTGCAAACGAGGTTGAAGAGGTTATAGGGCTCCCCTGCGACGAGGCTCCCCGAGTTTCAGCAAAGACAGGCGAAAATGTGGGCGCGGTGCTTGAGAGTATTGTTTCACTTGTTCCCCCACCTGAAAATAATGACGATAAGCCACTTCGTGCACTTGTTTTTGACTCGGTTTATGACAGCTACAAGGGTGTTATTGTTTATGTTCGTATTGTTGACGGCACTATCCGGCCCGGCGACACAATGCGTATGATGGCAACAGGTGCAGAATTCAATGTTGTTGAGGTTGGTTATATGCGACCCAACGCTATGGAGCCTGCAAAGGAGCTTTCATCGGGCGAGGTTGGATATATTACCGCATCAATCAAGACAGTTAGTGATGCGCGAGTTGGTGACACTGTTACAACTGCTGAAAATCCCGCAAGCGAGGCTCTGGCAGGCTACCGCAAGGTTAATCCAATGGTATTCTGCGGTGTTTATCCCGCTGACGGTGCTGATTATGAAAACTTGCGTGAAGCTCTTGAAAAATTGCAGTTAAATGACGCGGCACTCTCTTTCGAGCCCGAAACCTCGGGTGCATTGGGATTCGGTTTCCGTTGCGGTTTCTTAGGTCTTTTACACCTTGAAATTATTCAGGAAAGACTTGAACGTGAATACAATCTTGACCTTGTTACCACAATTCCAAGCGTTATTTATAAGGTGCACCTTACAAACGGCGAAATTATTGAAATTGACAACCCAAGTCATTATCCCGACCCAGCAAATATTGATTATTGCGAAGAACCAACTGTTGAGGCACATATTTATGCTCCACCCGAATATATCGGCTCAATTATGAATCTTTGTCAGGACAGACGCGGTGTTTATGTGAACACCACTCACCTCGCCTCTGACCGTGTTGATTTGCACTATATTTTGCCACTTAACGAAATTATTTATGACTTTTTCGATGTTCTCAAATCGAGAACACGCGGATATGCCTCATTCGACTATGAAATGAGTGATTATCAACGTTCAAGCATAATAAAACTTGACGTACTTCTCAACGGTGACATTATTGACGCACTTTCGTTTATGATTCACAGCGAAAAGGCTTACGCCAAGGCTCGCAGAATCGCCGAAAAGCTCAAAGATAACATTCCGCGTCAGATGTTTGAAATCCCTATTCAGATGGCTATCGGTGGCAAGGTTATTGCCCGCGAAACCGTTAAAGCTATGAGAAAAGACGTTCTTGCGAAGTGCTACGGCGGTGACATCACCCGTAAAAAGAAATTGCTTGAAAAACAGAAGGAAGGTAAAAAGCGCATGCGCCACTTCGGTACTGTTGAAGTACCCCAAGAGGCATTTATGGCTGTGCTCAAACTCGATGATGAATAAAGAGATTTTTGAAAAATTAGCAGAATTAGAAATTGAATATAAAAAAATCGAGCACCCCGCCGTTTTCACAATGGAAGAAATCGCAGAATATGATTTACATTCACACGGTCATATTCCGAAAAATCTTGTTCTCCGTGATGTTAAGGGCACCCGAAATATGCTTGTTGTTCTTCACGGTGATAAGCGTGCAGATTTGCGACTTATCCGTGACGAAATCGACTCAACAAAGTTGAGCTTTGCCTCTGACCAAAGACTTGAGAAATATTTAAAAGTTGAAAAAGGCTCGGTGTCCCCTTTTGGTGTGATTTATGATACTGAAAGAGAGCTTGAAATCTATTTTGACGCAGATTTAAAGAACGAGGAAATTGTGGGTTGCCACCCCAACGACAACCACGCAACAGTATTTTTAAAATTCACAGATTTGAAAAAATATGTTGAGGCCTGCGGTCACAGAATTACATTTATTAAAGTATGAAAAATATAGGATTATATTTACACATTCCTTTTTGCAAATCGAAATGTCCATACTGTGATTTCTATTCATTTTCTGGCAAAGAAAGCCAAAAAGACGAATATGTGACAGCTTTACAGAGCAAAATTTTGTCAAGTATTTCTACTTTACAGAGCGATTGTAATTGTAAAGGCGATGCACTTTACATAGGTGGCGGAACTCCGTCAGTCTTGGGAGCAAAAAGGCTCCAGAAGCTTGTAAATACGTGCAATTCGGGATTTTTAACTGACGACGCAGAAATCACTGTTGAGTGCAATCCTTACGGACTCCAAGAGGATTTTTTCAAAGTTTTGCGTGATTGTGGCGTAAATAGAATCTCAATGGGACTGCAATCCGCTAATGACCAAGAAAGACGGATTTTGGGAAGATTATCAGACCGAAAGCAAGTTGAAAATGCGGTGAAGTCTGCCCAAAATGCAGGGTTTGAAAACATAACTCTTGATGTTATGCTTGGTGTTCCCGAGCAAACAGAAAAAAGTCTTAATGAAACTCTTGATTTCTGCATTTCTCTTGGTGTGCCACACATAAGTGCTTACATATTGAAGCTTGAAGAAAATACACATTTCTATAAAAATCGTGAGAAATATAATTTCCCCGACGATGATATGACGGCGGATTTGTATTTACAGATGTGCGAAACCCTTGAAAATCACGGCATAATGCAATATGAGATTTCAAATTTTGCGAAAAAAGGATTTGAAAGCAAACACAATCTCAAATATTGGCATTGTGAGGAATATTTAGGGCTTGGGCCTTCGGCACATTCATTTTTGAACGGCAAAAGGTTTTATTATGACCGAGATTTTAACGCGTTTTTGAATGCAAACTCCCCTATTCACGACGGTGACGGCGGAGATTTCACAGAATTCGCAATGCTTGCTCTGCGATTGACAGAAGGTCTTTGCGAAAACAAAGTTCTTGAGCGCTTTGGACATTCAATTCCAAATGCAATTTATGAAAAATCAAAAATCTTCATTGATAATGGGTATATGACCATTGACGAAAAAGGTTTGGCATTGACACGCAAAGGATTTTTATTATCAAACAACATTTTAGCAGAAATTTTGTAAATTATGAGTGAAAGTAAATTGCCTAAAAGGAAAAACATAAGATTAAAAGGGTATGATTATAGCAACGAGGGTTGTTATTTTATAACAATATGCACGGAAAATCGCAAAAACTTATTATCCTCGGTTGTAGGGGGCGACGACCTCGGCGCCCCGAAAGAAATTATACTCAAACCTTATGGTAAAATCGCAGAAAAATATATTTTATCAATGGAACAGGCTTATGATGCAATATCTGTTGAAAACTACATTATAATGCCGAACCATATTCATCTGCTAATTTTAATCGATACATACGGGCTGACAGAGGCCCCCGCCCTACATTGACAATTGCTTTTTCTTATGTTAAAATACTAAATCGTGCATCGCACAAATATTATGAAGAATTGAGGTGGACAGAATGCCTATTAAAATTGATAACCAGTTACCCGCAAGACATAATCTTGAATTGGAAAATATTTTCGTTATGACAGAGCAACGAGCAAGTGTTCAGGATATTCGTCCGCTTAAAATAATCCTTTTGAACCTTATGCCCACAAAAATCGAGACTGAAACTCAGATTTTAAGGCTTTTAAGTAACTCACCCTTGCAGGTTGAAATTGAGCTTTTGCAGGTTGCAACTCACGAAAGCAAAAACACCTCAAAAGAGCACATGCTCAAATTCTATAAGACTTTCGACGACATCAAGAGTCAGAAATTTGACGGTATGATTGTTACGGGAGCGCCCGTTGAAATGATGCCTTTTGAAGAGGTTGACTATTGGGAAGAGCTTTGCAGAATTTTTGAATGGGCGAAGAGTAATGTTTATTCATCATTCCACATTTGTTGGGGTGCTCAGGCGGCACTTTATTACCATTATGGAATTCCGAAATATCAATTGAGTGAAAAGATGTTCGGTATTTTCCCCCACAAGCCTCTTGATATGTATCACCCATTACTTCGCGGATTCAGTGATTTGTTCTATGTTCCCCACTCAAGACACACAGAAACAAAAAAAGAGGACATTGCTCTTGTTAAAGATTTGCAAATCCTCTCTTATTCCGATATTTCAGGTGTTCACCTTGTGGCTGATATGGCGTGCCGTAATTTCTATTGCACCGGGCACAGTGAATATGACAGCGACACCCTCGCCCGTGAATATTTCCGCGATTTACATAAGGGAATGGATATTAAACTGCCCTACAACTATTTCCCCAATGATGATACACGCTTGACACCGCCACTTACTTGGCGCGGTGCAGGTAGCTTGTTATTCCAGAATTGGCTTAACTACTTTGTGTATCAACGCACACCTTATGACATTAATGATATTAAATAAAATTAAGACCGAGCAGAAAATTCTGTTCGGTCTTTGATTTTAATATGTAAGACAATTTGTAGTAAAGTTTCGCACGCCTAAATCGTATAATTCTTCATAAATTTTTATACTATCAACTGTCCAAGCGGCAAGCTCAAGATGTTCGTCTTGGGCTTTTTTCAACATTTCTTCATCATACGTTTTACAGTTGAAAGCGATTGTGTAATTATTAAGCGTTGAAAGTCTAATGACTTTATCAGTGATTTCGTAAGTAAGATACCAAAGCTCAATTTCACCGTCAAGATTACGGATTTTTTCTAAAACAACTCCGTCGAATGAAATGATAATAGCATTTTCACGCATACCCTCATATTTATTGAGAGCGGTAAGAACTGTATCAAGACAATCGTAATTGCCCTCTTTGATTTCAATCTGTGGTATGATTTCATACTCATTGCAAATAGCGAGATACTCTTCAAGGGTAATTAACTTTTGGTCGGGGTATTTTTCACTATAATAACCGCCGTCAACAGTGTACTGCTGAATTTCGTCATAAGTCATTTCCCATATTTCGCCCCCACCGTTTGTCATTTTCTTGATGTCACTGTTGTGATTGACAATCCAGACATTGTCTTTTGTCAACTGAATATCACACTCGGCGGCAAAAAACCCTGTCTTTCCTGCTTCAACGAATGCTGCTGCGGAATTTTCAGGTGCAACTGCAGAAAATCCACGGTGCGCAATGAGATTTACGTTTTCTGTTGGCAAGCCCTTTGACGAAAGCGACACAACCTTGGGCGGGATTTTCGGCTCAATGGCAAAAACATATATTAAACCGAGAGCTGCAACGAGCAGTATTGAAATGATGCCCAAACAAATCTTTTTCTTTTTATTCATAAAGAAATTCCTCCACCGCCAATGCAGTCTTATTGCCTTAAACAAGAACTGTGAACATAATTATTTATTTAAGTGTTTCTTAGAAGCGGTTAAAGTATTCTTCAAGAGCATCGTAATTGTCATTGGTCCTACGCCGCCGGGGACGGGAGTGATGAACGAGCATTTATCTTTAACTGCGTCAAAATCAACGTCACCGCAAAGCTTACCCTCTGCGTTTCGGTTCATACCGACATCAATTACAACCGCGCCGTCTTTTACCATATCGGGTGTGACAAAATATGCAATGCCAACCGCGGCAACAAGAATATCTGCACGGCGAGTTACTTCTGCAAGGTCTTTTGTACGGGAGTGACAAATTGTAACTGTTCCATTCTGACCAAGTAAAAGCATTGCCATAGGCTTACCCACAATATTACTTCTGCCGATTACAACACATTCTTTACCCTCAACGGAAATGTCATAATATTTAAGCATTTCCATAATTCCTGCAGGTGTGCAGGGTAAAAACGAGTGGTCGCCAATCATAATATGACCTGTATTTACAGGATGGAATGCGTCAACATCCTTATGAGGAACGATTGCATTGAGAACTTTTTTCTCGTCAATCTGCTTTGGTAACGGCAACTGACAGAGAATTCCGTCAACCGCCGTATCATTATTGAGTTTTCCAACGAGTTCGAGCAATTCTTCGGTTGTGGTTTCTTCGGGGAGTGCATATTCAAAGGACGTTATGCCCACCTGCTCACAGCCCTTTTTCTTATTGTTTACATAAACACGTGATGCGGGGTTATTGCCGACAATTACAACCGCCAGACCCGTTGATTTTCCTTGATTTTTAAGGATTTCAACCTCTGCCTTGATTTCTTCGCGGACTGCCGCTGAAACCTCTTTACCATCGATGATTTTATACATTTTCCTGCACCTCCGCGGTAGCCTTTTTCGCTTTATTAAGCTTTACAAAATTATAAATTGTGAGCACAATACAAACCGCTGCAATCGCCATTGAGAGTACCTGAGAAACGCGAAGATTTGTGTCACCGATATAAAGACTGTCTGTGCGGAGTCCCTCAACAACGGCTCTTTCAAGACCGTAAATTATGCCATAGCCCAAGAAGAGCTGACCGTCAAACTTGCGGAATTTCTGACAAACAATATAAAGAATTACAAAGCCTAAAAGACACCAGAGTGACTCATAAAGGAATGTGGGATGAACGGGTAAATCGGGGTTCATTTCAATACCATTCTGTGCAAATTCTGCCTGATGGCTGTTTATGTAAGCCACCACCTTATCGCTGGTCATTCCCCAAGGGAGAGTTGTATTTGTGCCGAATGCTTCCTGATTTGTATAGTTACCCCATCTGCCGATACCCTGACCAATCAGCAGGCTCATACCCGCAAGGTCAAGAAGCTTGAGAAAACTCAAATCTACCTTTTTGCAGACGATATATGCGGCTAAAATTCCACCGATTATTCCGCCGTAAATAGCAAGACCGCCGTTCCAGATTTGCACAATCTCGTCAAGGTGATTTTTAAAATAATCCCACTCAAAGATTACATAATAGGCGCGGGCGCCCACAATTCCGCCGATTGTGCCCCAGATGAGTACATCAAGCATTTTGTCGATGCTCATTTTCCAGACATAAGCCTTTCTGCCACCGAAAAGCACTGCAAGAGTGAAGCCGAATGCGATAATTACGCCATAAAATTTAATTGAAATTGTATTGTCGCCAAAGGGAATTTCAACAAGTGTGTCATACACATCAAATTCCCAGCCAAGACCGGGGAATAACACCTCGGTATAACCTGACAACCATCTCATATTTTATTCCCCTTTCAGTTGGGTAAAATTACTGACATTGCTGAATTTTCAAGATTTATTGCACTGCGAAGTCTGTTGTCAACATCCTTTGCGGTAATGCTTTCAAGAACGCTGAGCTGGTCGAAAAGTCCGTCACCATTGAAATATTCGCCCACAAGTGCGTTTGCAAGAGAATCAACATCGTTGAAATTCATAATAAAATTGCCGTAATGCTTTTTCTTAATTCTGTCAAACGCCTCACGGTCAACGCCCTCATTCATTATGCGACGAAGCTCTTCGGTAATTCTTTCGCGGACTGTGTCATAGTCGTTACTCTCACCGTTGAAAAGGTGTGCTGAATAGCCATAGCCCTCAAAATATTCTGCGTCAAAGGTTGTGTTGATAAGACCCTCGTTAAGAAGTGATTCATAAAGGGGTGAGGTTTTACCTGCAACAATATCCATAAGAATTGTGCTTTCAAGTGACTCTTTGAGCGTTCTTTCGGGAGTTTTGATATCCTCTTTAAAGCCGATTGCAAAAATAGGCATTGCAACTGACAATTTGTGCTCAACCTTATCTGCCACAACCTCTGCGGGCTCAACCATAAATTTACGCTCAATATGTTTGCACTCTTTGGGCTTAATCATTTTATCTGCAAGTGTGAGAACCTGCTCAACAGTTACGTTACCTGCAACGGCAAGCGCCATATTTGCAGGGTTATAGAAAGTTTCATAGCACTCGTAAAGCAAATCTGCTGTGATATGGCTGATTGACTCAACTGTGCCCGCAATGTCAATTCTTACGGGGTGCTGATGATAGAGCGCACGAAGAAGCTCAAAATGTGAGCGCCAGCCGGGCTCGTCCTGATACATACTGATTTCCTGACCGATAATACCCTGCTCTTTCTGAACAGTTTTCTCGGTGAAATAAGGGTTCTGCACGAAATCAAGAAGAATTTCAAGAGAAGCCTCTAAATTGTCACTGCATTGAAAAAGATAGCAGGTTTTATCAAAGGAAGTATAAGCATTTGCATTGGCGCCTGTTTTTGCATAGCGTGCAAAGGCGTCAAGCTCTTCACTTTCAAAAAGCTTATGCTCAAGGAAATGGGCAATTCCCTCTGGAACTGTTGTATATTCCTTTTCGCCCTCTAATCTGAAGCAGGTGTCAATTGAGCCGTATTTTGTGCCGAAAATTGCATAGGTTGAGGCATAATTCTCTTTAGGATAAACAAAGATTTTAAGTCCTGATGAGTGGTCGATTTCAAAATATCTCTCACCGAGCAACTCGTTTTTAATCTCTTTAATATTACTCATTTTTACTCTGCCTCCCCTGTCAAAAGATAAATTGTGTCAACTGTTACGCGCTTTGCACATTCTGTTACCTGCTCGCGAGTAACACTTGCGATAAGCTCTGCATATTCCTTGCCGCTGACAAGCTTCTCGTCAAGTGCCTGTGAGCCATAAAAGGTGCAGACCGCATTGGGTGAATCCTCAACGCCCTTGTAAGAATCGCAAAGGGCAGTTATTGACGAATTGAATTCTTCGTCTGTGAACTCACCGTTTTTCATAACGTTAAGCTGATTTAAAATCTCGTTCTTTGCCTTTTCATAATTCTGATTTTCAATACCGCTCTGAATAAAGATAATGCCCTTATCGCGTACAATTCTTGAGTTACAGTAATAGCAAAGGCTCATTTTTTCACGCACATTCATAAAAAGTCGTGAGTATGGTCCGCCACCGAAAACATCGGTCATTACGCGGTATGCAAAATAATTATCGTCAGCGTCTTTCATACCGGTACGAAGTCCCATAACGAGCTTTGCCTGTGTAATATCCATCGTTTCTTTAAAATAGCGGATTTCGTCTGCCTTTTCAATGAATATGGTTTCAAGCTTTGCGGGCTCGCGGTCAGAAATTGCGTTTGCAAATTCTGTGAACTTATTTTTAAGCATTTCACCGTCAAGACTACCGCAAGCAGTAATAACGATTGTTGCAGTTTTAAGCATATTCTCATAAGCTACAAAAAGAGCTTTACTGTCAAGATTTTTAACATCCTCATAAAGCTTTTCACGGTCAATTCCGTAAGGCTCATTCGCACACATAAGCTGACGAAGACGAGAAATTGCATAGCTTCTCTTATCATTCTTTTCGGCATCAAGATTTTCAAGTGTGAAACGGATTTCGCGGACTGTATTTACCTCGTCAAATGTACCGTTTTCTGCGTTGGGGGCAGAAATAATATCAACAAGAAAATCAACGGCGTCTTCAGAAATTGATTTACCGTCAAGAGAAAAACGGTCGTCGGGCACTTCAATTGAAAAGCGGATTTTAACATCCTCACCCACGCACATAATTCCCGAATCAAAGTCCGCACCGTAAAGGCTTTCAACCTTTGAGTTGAACTCTTTTACGGTTTTATAGCTTTTTGAAGTATGGCTCATAAAGGACGAGAGCACATTCTGTGCCGCAAGCTCCTTTGTTATGGGCATACAAAAATCAATTCTGATACAGTTTGTCTTGAATTTATCACTGTTTATGCACAAAAGCTTTACGCCCTTTGCAATTTCTGTGTAGTTCATTACAAATCCTCCAAAAATTAAGATATTCCCAATACAATCAAACATTTTATCATATTTTTCTTATAATTAAAAGCATTTATTTATACTCTTTTTTATTTTTCTGTTTATTTTTCCCTTTTTGTGAGCAAAATAAACATGAGTATGTTAAATTTTTGTTAAACAGATAATAAACTTATTGACTTTGAATTGAAATTACAATAAAATAAATAAGATATTTATTTTTTATATTTTTAACTAATCAGGTGTAATCAAATGAAGTTAGTTTACAACATTCAGAAGGCGGGAATGAGCATTGTCGTTGACAGATTGCTCAAATACATTGATAAGGACCCGCAGGCTAACATTGTTAAGCTTGCAGACAAAATCGAGCCTATTTTCAGCAAAATATTCCCACCCGAAAACTTCAAAAGAATAAAAGAAATTGCCAACGATAAAGACAATGTGTGGACTCAGTTTGCGCTTGGTATTATTAACGATGTTGACCACAGCGTAATCAAGCAGATGCTCATCTCTTTTGGTATTGACGCGGGCTATTACGGCACAAAGACAGTGCGTGCAAACCGTGAAAAATACAAGTGCAATATTCCCTTTAACATTTTGTTTGACCCCACAAGCGCCTGCAATCTTAATTGCAAGGGCTGTTGGGCTGCAGAATACGGTCACAAGCAGAATTTAAGCCTCGAAGAAATGCAGAGTATTGTTACCCAAGGCAAAGAGCTTGGTTGCCATTTTTATTGGCTTACGGGCGGTGAACCTCTTATCAAGAAAAAAGAGGTTTTGGAAATCTGCCGTAACAATAAAGACTGCATTTTCTTAATCTTCACAAACGCAACTCTTGTTGACCAAGCATTTTGTGACGCTATGAACGAGTGCGGAAACATCACACTTGCTTTGAGCATTGAGGGCAGTGAGGAGTCTAACGACTGGCGTCGCGGTGAGGGTGCATATGCCACCACCATCAAGGCTATGGATTTACTTCGTAAGAACAAGTGTATTTTTGGCGTTTCAGTTTGCTACACAAGTAAAAATCTGCCCGTTGTCACAAGTGACGAGTTTGTTGATATGATTATCGGCAAGGGTGCAAAATTTATGCTCAACTTCAACTATATGCCCGTGGGTCATGGTGCTGATGTGAGCCTTATTCCCACACCCGAGCAGAGAAAAGAACTTTATATGTGGAATAAGAAAATGCGCAACGGCAAAACCGGCAAGCCCATTTTCATTATGGATTTCCAGAATGACGGTGAATATGTTGGCGGTTGCATCGCAGGCGGAAGAAACTATTTCCACATCAACTCCGCAGGTGATATTGAGCCTTGTGTATTTATTCACTATTCAGACTCAAATATCAGAACCCACACATTGCTTGAGGCGCTTAAAAATCCGTTGTTTATGGCTTATTATCATAATCAGCCTTTTAATGACAATCATCTTCGCCCCTGCCCCATGCTTGAAAATCCCGAAAGACTTCGTGAGATGATTAAAGAAACGGGCGCAAAGAGTTCTGACCTTGAGCGTCAGGAAAGTGCTGACGAGCTTTGCAGTAAATGTGACGACTATGCTGCTGCGTGGAAACCCGTTGCGGAAGAATTGTGGACAACAATTCCACACAAGGAGACTCACACACAGTATTATCGCGACACCCCCGAGGGAAAAGCAGAATTCAACGGTTGCACAGGAAATTGCGCAAATTGTAACGGACATAAATAAAATTAATCCCCATAATCCGTTTTGGATTGTGGGGATTTTCATTTTGCGCTTTGCATTATGCATTTTGCATTTTTTTGCGGTACTGGGTGGGTGACATTCCCACATAGTTTTTAAAGCAGACCGAGAAGTACCGTTGGTCGCAGTAAGAAAGTCGTTCTGCGATTTCGCCGATTGACAAGGTGGTATCTTCAAGATAGTTCTTGGCAGCGGCAAATTTTTTCTCCATATAATACTGATACGGAGTTACATCATAGACTTTTTCAAAAACCTGAATAATATAGTTTTTGGAATATCCCAATTCTTCGCATACGGTATCAAGAGAAAATTCCTTTTCAATGTAAAAATCAATCTTTTTGCGGATTTTTTCAGACAAGTCGTCGCGACGGCGCTCTTCACGGTGGCTAATATAAACGAAAAATCGCATAAGCTCAACAGAGATTTCGTCAACCATTCTTATGTAATCGTCGGCATAGGTGTCGGCGATTTTTATTATATTCTGCACTATATTTTTACAATGACAATCGGGGAAAAAATAAGTATTTGGGGGCAGATAATTTTTAACAAGCATATCTGCAAGCGGACCCTCAAAAATCACCCAATATTTATGCCACGGGTTTTCCTTTGAGCTGTAATAATGATGATTTGAGCCTTTTTTGAGAAAGAAAACATCGTTCTTTTGCGGATGATAGGTCTGACCGTCTATTTCAAGAGTGCCCCAACCGTCCGAAATAAACTCAAGGGACATAAGCTCTGATTTTGTGCGGAAAACATCAATTCTGTCTTCATATTCAGTTTCACCCATAAGCTTGATATTCAGAGGTAAAGACTTGTCATAATATGGTGCGAAGTTTAAAATTTTCTCTTTCATTGTTATAATCCTTACATTCATATTGTGATTTTCGGGATTTATGCGAATATTCATTGTGATAATTATAACATATGATGCGACATTAAACAAGCATAAAAAAATACCGCGGGTCAAACGACACGCAGTATTGAAAAAACAATTTTGATTATGCAACTCGGTTAGTTCCCTGCAGATAACTGTAATCATAATATCTGATAACCGTAAAATTACGCAAAAATTTAAAACGATGCTTCATAATCTTTTGTGAAATTGCGGTGTCACAAAATGATACCACGGGACCCATAAAGAATGCAGTTACAACTGTGCCCGCACCAACAGGGCCACCCATAATGAGTGCTGAAATTGTACAAATTAAATCTGTTGCAACCCTGCACCATTTGTATTTAATCTTTGTTTTCTCTTCCATAACAAAGCCGAGAGCATCATAAGGTGAAACACCTAAATTGCAGTTAAAATAGAGTGATGCTGAAAGGCTTAAGAGGAATACTCCCAACGCCATACAGATAATTCTGACTGCAAGTGATTTTTCTTCGGGAAGAATTACTTCATAAATTCCTGTAAAGAATTCGCAAATATATCCCACGCCAATCATATTAAAGATTGTGCCCACACTTATAAGCTTTTGAGCGACAAAGCCCACAATGATAAGGATTGCACCGTTAAGGCACATTTGCCAGAAGCCGAAGCTTATACCCATTTTTTCGGCAATGCTCATATTAAGTGCGGTGTAGGGGTCAACACCCATACCCGAATATGAGAAAACAGAAACGGAAAAGCCCATAAGAAGAATGCTTACGGTCATAAGACCCATTCTTTTAACACCGTGTTTCTGTGACATAAGTAAAATTGGATTCATTTGTTTGATAATTTGTGTCATTTTAATGTTTTCGCCTTTGCTTTGTGAAATTTGCACATAGAATTGTACTTTGATTTGTGAGTATTTTACAAGGAACGGCGCACAAAGTCAAGCAAAAAGGCAAATTTTTTGGAGTTTCTGCGTTTGGCACAAATTTACAAATGGTCACAATCGTTTTTGTGCAAATCGACGAAAGAGTGGGCAAAAAAGATGGTGGGAGCAAGCTCCCACCAAGTTTTATTTGTATTCCTTTAATGCATTGTATTCAATGTAGTTCCAATGATGTTCAAAATCAGTCTGATTGCGAATTATGTGGTCGATGTAACCGCGTTGCCAAAGATTACGTTTGCAATCACGATTCACAAACCTTTTAAAAGCACTTACTACATTAGGAATTGTAGGGGCTGACGACCTCGGCAGCCCGTATGTATCAATTAAAATTAACAAGTGAATATGGTTCTGCATTATAATGTAATTTTCAATGCTTATTGCATTATAAGCCTGTTCCATTGATAAAATATATTTTTCTACGATTTCACCATAAGGTTTGAGTATAATTTCTTTCGGAGCGCCGAGGTCGTCGCCCCCTACAACCGAGGACAACAGGTTTTTACGGTGTTCCGTACATATGGTGAGAAAATAACATCCCTCACTACTATAATCATACCCCTTTAACCTTACGCTTTTTCTTTTCGGTAATCCGCTCATATTGTTTATGACAATTTGTGGATGAACAATCCTGATAATAATTTTGGTTCAAACCATGTGGATTTTGGTGGCATAACCTTGCCGGCGTCAGCAATGTCCATCAACTCGCCCAATGATGTGGGGTACATTGCAAAAGCAAGGCGCATTCCCTCTGCTACTCTTCTTTCCAATTCACCGAGACCGCGGATACCGCCTACAAAGTCAATTCTCTTATCGGTTCTTGGGTCTGTGATATTGAGAATGGGAGTAATAAGGTTATTCTGAAGAATTGAAACATCGAGGCACTCAACGGGGTCATTTTCGTTGATAAATTCTGCCTTTGCAGTTACCTTGTACCACTTATTATCAAGATACATACCAAATGTATGACGTTCTTTTGGTGCATAGGGGCTTTCTGTTGCCTCTTCTACCACAAATTTCTCGCTCATTTTTGCGATGAACTCTTCACTCGTATTGCCGTTTAAATCTGCGATTACACGGTTGTAGTCCATAATTTTAAGCTGGTCGCAGGGGAAAATTACTGAAAGGAAAAAATTGAATTCTGCCTGTCTGTCATATTCGCCCTCGCCTCTTCTCTTTTGACCTACGCGGACCGCCGATGCACATCTGTGATGACCGTCGGCAATGTAAAGATATGGGATTTCTGCAAATTCCTTAACGAGAGTTTCTATAACTGTGTCGTCATCAATTACCCATACAGTCTGTGAAACACCGTCGTCGCTTACGAAATCATAAGCGGGTGCATGAGCATTTTTCCAATTCTCTGTGATGTCAGAAACCGTTTTATTCTCACGGTGTGTGAGGAAGATGGGGCCTGTGTTTGCGTCAAGTGTATCAACGTGACGAATTCGGTCTGCCTCTTTATCGGCACGGGTAAACTCGTGCTTTTTGATGATGTCGTTAAGATAATCGTCCACGGCGGTACAGCCTACAATGCCCGTCTGCTCTCTGCCATTCATAATCTGACGGTAGATATAAAGCATTGGCTTTTCATCCTGCTGACAAATTCCGTTTTCGCTCAAAGCATCAAGATTTTCTTTTGCTTTAAGGTAAACCTCAGGTGAATAAATATCAATACCTTGGGGCAAATCAACCTCTGCCTTGTCAACGCGCAGAAATGACCAAGGCTTATCCTTTACCATTTCACGTGCTTCCTCTGAATTCATAACGTCATAGGGAAGTGCACCTACCTGCTCGGCATATTCGTCTTTTGGTCGTACTGCCTTAAAGGGTTTGAGTATTGCCATTTTTATTTCCTCTTTTCTTAATTGAAAGTATAATTTGAAGTATTATCAACGATGCAATTGCACCGATTAATGCGCCGGTACTGTCAACTAAAATGTCGCTTATTTGAAATGCTCTGTCGGGAACGAAAATCTGATGAATTTCGTCAGTGATTGCATAAAGCACTGTTCCACAAAAGGCGATAAATGGTGTTAATTTGGTTTCAAATGTAGCATAGGTTGCGTTGAAAGTGAGCATGGAAAGTCCCATAAATTCAAGACAATGGGCAAGGGTGCGAAGCATGCCCTCGTCAACCGTTAACCCTAACCACTCTAAAAATGCCGTTACAAAAGAACCGCTTAAATCTGAAGACTCCTCGCCGTTCTGTGCAGAAAGACAAAAGATTATCCCCATACAGACTGCAACCAAAAACCAAGAAGCCCCTACATATATTTTTCTTGACCTTGTCATTATTTTTGTCCTTTATAAAAATAGATATTGGCGCGGTCGCCCACAAAGAACACACCATTCACGTCTTTTGCCATGGCGAAAACTGAATTCTCGGTGCAGATTGGCAAAAGCACCGCGTTTTTAAGCAGATAGCTTTGTGCATAAGCCACTTTTTCGGTGGTGGGATTTGCTTTTAAATCCTTTAAAATTCTGTCATACTCGTCAGAACTGTAATTCAATATATTATAAGAACTATCCGTTGTAAACATTGAAAGATATTCGGTAGCATTGTCGCTATCAAGAGTCATTGAACAGATTGCGGTGTCGAATTCACCTGAATAAAGCTTTTTATTGAAATCTGCCTTTTCGGCAACTGTTACCGTGCCGTTAAGCTCAACACCAATATTCTTCTGCCAGCAACTGACTATTGCTTTGGCATAGGTCTCATATTCTTCGGTGCAGAGAATGTCAACGGTTAAATTGTCAATATTCAGCTCGTCAAAGGCTTTAATCATCTGTGCCCTTGCGGTGTCAATATTATATGAAAGATTTTCAACTGTTGATGGTTCAATCGCCTTACCGCTCACTTTATAATATGGGGGCACAACAGTTTTTGAGGGATTTTCGGTAACTGTTGAAATGTCAATACAGGCAATCAAGCCTGTTCGCAAGGTATTATTTTTGAGTGTTTCGTCCGCCATATTGAATACAAGTGAAACGCCTATATTTTCGAGGATTTGCTGTGTGGGTTTTCTGCCCAATTCTTCAATTGCTTCGGACGAGGAGAAAAAGCCCAAGTCATAATCGCCCTTGCGCACGGATTTTGCAATATCAAGCTCATCGGTATTAAGATAAAATCCTACAGACTGCGGAAGTGCCGAAAAAGTCCCATTATATTCGCTATTATTCCAAATACGGACACTTTTACCCTCGTTGACAGCGGAGAGATAAAATGTACCGTTTGAAATTATATATCTTCTTTCAAGTCCGTAACGACCTGCGGTGAGATTAAAAAATTCTTCGTCGCAAGGATAAGAAACGGGTTGAGTGAGAGCGTAGAGAAAATCATTAGTTTTTCTTTCAAGAGTAATTTCAAGGGTATGTTCATCAACTACACGGATACCTAAGTTTTCTTTACCCATTTCGCCCTTGTGCACCTTTTCAGCATTCTTGATTACGCTTAAAAGCTCATAGTCGGGGGCGTTGGTTTCAGGCAGAATTCCGCGGGTGATACCGAATGCAAAATCCTCGGCGGTAACGTCAGCAGTGATTGTTACTTCTTTATCCTCTGCAAAGCTTTGTGCCACAGAAGAAACAAAATATTTCATATTTTCATTGAGAATGAATGTGTATGTAAGTCCGTCGTCAGAAATTTTATAATCTTTAGCTGCACATTTTTGTGGGGCACCGTTTTCGTCGAGCTTAAAAAGTCCGTCAAAAATATTCACGGCGATAGCCCTTTCGGCAACCGTATCGGCAATCTGGGGGTCAAAGTGCTCGGGTAGTTCGGTAACTGCCACGGCAAAGGTCCCACCCTCTTCGTCGCCCGTGCAGGCAGAAAGGCAGGTAGTTAACAATATTAATGATATTAAAACAGATAATATTTTCTTAATCATTTACTTCACCAAGTTACAGTATATCAAAAAAAATTGATATACGCTATATTTTCATAAAAATTTTTATAAAAATCTCGCTTTTATTATATCTTTTTGATATAATAAAATATATATTTCATAATTATAAGGAGTTAACTATGCCACAAACAGATATTTTACTGATGATTTCAATTTTAATATCGGTTATTTCTATAATAATTTTGATTGTTGTTTTAAAGAATACAAAAAATAATAAAGCCAACGACATACTTGAGCAAAAGCTTGATTACATAAACAAAAATATGGGTGATGAATTCCACCGTATCCGTGTTGAAAATCAGAACTCAAACAAGGAAATCCGCGAGGATGTTAAAAAGAGCCTTGATGAGATGAGTATTCGTATTGACAATATGAACAAGGGCAATTTTGAGCACCGTGAAAAGATGAGCGAAATGCTTGTTTCTATGCGCGAGAAAAATGCCGAGCAAAGCGAAAAGCAAAACAAGGTGCTTGAAAGCTCAATTGAGAAAATGCAGAAATCCAATGAAGAAAAGCTTGAGCAGATGAGAGTTACCGTTGACGAAAAGCTCACTTCAACACTTACCACAAGACTTGATTCATCTTTCAAAACTGTTTCAGAACAGCTTGAAAACTTGTACAAATCTCTTGGTGAAATGCAGACACTTTCAACGGGAGTTACCGAAAATGTTACTGCGCTTAACCGCGTGCTCACAAACGTTAAGGCTCGTGGCACATGGGCAGAGGTGCAGTTAGAGGGAATTCTCAATCAGACAATCCCCAATATGTTCGAGAAGAATGTGGCTACTGTGCCCAACTCTAATGACAGAGTTGAATTTGCAATTCGTATCCCCTCTTCTGAAAAAGACGGCAAGGATATTCTTCTTCCCGTTGACTCAAAATTTCCTATGGAAGATTATGTTCGCCTTTGCGACGCCGCTGACCGTGCAGATGCCGATGCGGTAAAACAAGCCCGAAAAGAGCTTGAAAACAGAGTTCTCAGCGAGGCAAAATCAATTGCAAAATACATTAATGTGCCTGACACAACACCTTTTGCGATTATGTACCTTGCAACCGAGGGACTTTATGCTGAAATCGCATCATCAAGAACGGGACTTCCCGAAAAGCTGCAGAACGACTATAACATTATGATTGCAGGTCCTACAACGGTTACTGCACTTCTCAATTCGCTTTCAATGGGCTTTAAAACTGTTGCAATCAATGAAAAAGCAAATGAAGTACGTCAGCTTTTGGGTGCCGCCAAGGTACAGTATGAAAAATTCGGTGATTTGCTCGCAAAAGCAAAGAAAAAGGTTGATGAAGCAGGTAAAACTCTTGAAGACGCAGAGCGTAAAAACCTGTTTATCCGCAGAAAACTCAAGAATATTGAAGAAATTGACGCACCAACTGCTGATAAGCTTTTATTTGATGGTCTTACAGAAGACACAGACGAAGAATAAACACTTGCAAGAATTACCAATTTATTGTATTATGTAATTTAGTACTAAATCTATACACTTTATGAGGAGGATATAAACTATGGCTCTTAAACACGCTGACCTTATCGCACAGATGACACTTGAAGAAAAGGCAAGTCTTTGCGATGGTCTTGATTACTGGCACAGCCAACCCGTAGAACGCGTTGGCATTAAGTCAATAAGCCTTAACGACGGCCCTCACGGTATCCGTAAAAAAGGTGACCCCGATGACACACCAAAGGGTGAAACAAATCTTTTGAAAGGTGTTCCTGCAATCTGTTTCCCAACAGCATCTGCAACTGCTTGTTCATGGGACCCCGACCTTATCTACAGAATGGGTGAGGCTCTCGGCGAAGAATGCTTAAAGGAAAAGGTTTCGGTATTGCTCGGACCCGGCACAAACATCAAGCGTTCTCCTCTTTGCGGAAGAAACTTTGAGTATTTCTCAGAAGACGGCGTGCTTGCAGGCGAAATGGCAGCAGCATTTATCAACGGTGTTCAGAGCAAGGGTATCGGTACTTCTCTTAAGCACTATGCGGCTAACAATCAGGAAACACGCCGAATGACAGTGAACGCTGTTGTCGACGAGAGAGCTCTTCGTGAAACATATCTTGTTCCCTTTGAAATTGCAGTTAAAAAGGCTCAACCATGGACTGTTATGAACTCATATAACAGACTTAACGGCACTTATGCCGCTGAAAACAAATGGCTCTTAACTGATGTTCTTCGCAATGACTTTGGCTATGAGGGTCTTGTAGTTACTGACTGGGGTGCAGAGAACCAGAGAGTTCCCGGACTTCTCGCAGGTCAGGAGCTTGAAATGCCCACTTCATCAGGTGAGGGCACTCGTCTTATTGTTGAGGCAGTTCAGAACGGCACACTCGACGAAGCTATTCTTGACGCTGCTTGCGATAAGCTTATTGAAATGACAAAGAAAGCTGAAAAGGTTCTCGGTAATTATACATACGACCCTGTTGAGCATCACAAGCTTGCACGCGAAATCGCAAGTCAGTGTATGGTCCTTATGAAGAATGACGATAATCTTCTTCCTCTTAAGAAAGATGCAAACATTGCGGTGATTGGTGAAATGGCAATGAACCCACGCTATCAGGGTGCAGGCTCATCACTTATTAACCCCATAAGCCTTGATTCTGCATACTCAACAATGATGGGTATGGGCGTTAAATTCCAGTACGCACAGGGCTACGCAACAAATAAAAAGGGTAGAAAGAGTGACGATACATATATTGCAGAGGCAGTAAATGTTGCCAAGAATGCGGATGTTGCAGTTCTCTTTATCGGTCTTACAGACGAATTTGAAACAGAGGGTAACGACAGAAAGCACCTCGGAATCCCCCCTCTTCACAACAAGCTTGTTACTGAGGTTCTTAAGGTTAACAAGAATGTGGTCGTTGTGCTTTCAGGCGGTGCTTCAATTGAAATGCCATGGGCAGATAATGTTCCCGCAATTCTCAATATGTTCCTTACAGGTCAGGCAGGCGGAAGTGCAGTTTGCGACGTACTCTTCGGTGACGTTAACCCAAGCGGTAAGCTTTCAGAAACTTACCCAATGGCTCTTGAAGACAACTCAAGCTATAACTACTTCCCAGGTACTCCCGTTTCTGTTGAATACAGAGAAAGCGTATATGTTGGTTACAAGTATTATGATACAGCAAATAAAGAGGTTCGTTTCCCATTTGGTCATGGTCTTTCGTACACAACATTTGAGTACAGCGACATTAAGGTAAGCGCTGAAAACATTAAGGATACTGACACAGTAACAGTTTCTTTCAAGGTTAAGAATACAGGTGCAGTTGACGGCGCTGAGATTGCTCAGCTTTATGTTTCTGACATTGAGAGCACAATTTACCGTCCTGTTAAAGAGCTTCGCGGATTTAAGAAGGTATTCTTAAAGGTAGGCGAAGAAACAGAAATCTCAATTGACCTTGATAAGCGCGCATTTGCTTACTACAATGTAAAGCTTGGCGACTGGCATGTTGAGAGCGGTGAATTTAAGATTCTTGTAGGTGCATCAAGCCGTGATATTAAGCTTGAAGCAACAGTTAATGTTGAGTCAACAGTTGAGGCTGAAATCCCCGATTACAAGACAACTGCTCCCTCATACTATGGTGCAAACATTATGAACATCGGTGACGAGGAATTTAAGGCAGTTTACGGCGCAGAGCTTCCCCCATCACAGAGAGATAAGAGCAAGCCTCTTACAATTCTCAACACACTTGAGGATGCCGCAGACGGCAAGTGGGGCGGAAGAATCAACAGACTTCTCAAGAAGATGCTCGGTACTGAAACAATGGCAGGTGCAGTAGCACTTCAGACACCTATCAAGAACTTCATTTCAATGAGCTTCAGCATTTTCAGTCCGCAGATGGCAGAGGGACTTCTCATTATTCTCAATGAAGATAAAATGTGGAAGGGTCTTAAGGTAATTCTTAAGGGCGCACCCAATGCAATTAAGAATCTTGGTAAGCTTAAGCAGATTTAAAATATTAAACTTACATACAAATTCAAAACCTCCCGTATGGGAGGTACTATTACATTAGATATTACAACGATTTATTTAAAATAACTGAAAAATAATTCAACGGCGGGGTATAAAATACCTCGCCGCATTTTGTATTTTTATAGAAGAACTATTCCGTTCTCTGCACAGATTTTCCGGGTTTGTTCGTCCCAGAGAGAAACTTGAACTTCGCCGATGTGGGCTTTGCCGAGAAGTAGCATTGAAAGTCTTGACTGACCGATACCGCCACCGATTGTGAGAGGTAATTTGCCCTCTAAAAGCTCTTTATGGAAAGGAAGATTTCTTCTTTCATCCTTGCCTGAAATTCTCAACTGCTCGTCAAGGCTCTTTTCGTCAACACGGATACCCATTGATGAGATTTCAAATGCACAATCAAGCACATCGTTCCAGAAAAGAATGTCGCCGTTAAGTGACCAGTCGTCATAGTCAGGTGCGCGGTGGTCATGGGATTTGCCTGACTTGAGCGCACAACCGATTTTCATAATGAAAACTGTTTTATGCTCTTTTACAAAAAGATTTTCGCGCTCTTTGGGGGTTTTATCGGGATACATATCCTCAAGCTCTTGTGAAGTGATGAATGTCACATTCTTTTCAAGCTGAACATTAAGCTGGGGATAAACACATTTAAGAAAATCGAGAGTTTCACAAATTGCATTTACAATGCTTTTCACAACCGCTTTGAGATAATCTTCATTGCGGTTTTCTTTTGTGATAATCTTTTCCCAGTCCCACTGGTCCGTGTAAATTGAATGGAGATTATCCATTTCTTCGTCACGGCGGATAGCGTTCATATCAGTATAAAGCCCCTCACCTGCCGAAAAGCCGTAGGTACGAAGTGCCATTCTCTTCCACTTTGCAAGGGAGTGAACAATTGCCGCGTCCTTGCCCGTTTCTTTAACCTCAAAGGTAACTGCACGCTCAACACCGCTCAAATCGTCATTCATACCTGTTGCGGGGTCAACGAAAATGGGCGCAGAAACTCGCTTGAGATTAAGTGCGGGACACAATTTATCTTCAAATATTCTTTTTAACATTCCGATGGCTTTTTGAGTTTCATACATACTCAAAACTGATTTGTAACCCTCGGGAACTATGACTTTGCTCATTGAAATCGCCTCAAATTAAAGATTACCTACTGTTCTTGGGAACATAATTGCGTCGCGGATGTTCTGAACGCCTGTGATGTACATAAGCATTCTTTCAAAACCAAGACCGAAACCACTGTGCGGAACACTACCGAATTTTCTTGTATCGATATATTCCTGATATGCTTCAATCGGCATACCCTTTTTCTGCATTGCATTAAGAAGCTTCTGTAAATCTGCTTCTCTTTCGCTGCAACCGATAATTTCGCCGATACCGGGAACAAGAAGGTCAGTTGCTGCAACGGTTTTGCCGTCGTCATTTTGCTTCATATAGAACGACTTGATGTCTGCGGGATAGTTATAAACGAAAACAGGTCTCTTGAAATATTCGTCAGCAAGATATTTTTCGTGCTCTGTTGCCAAATCGCAACCCCACTCAACTTTGTACTCAAAGTTTTTGCCTGATTTAAGAAGAATATCAATCGCGTCAGTATAAGTTACCTTTGCGAAATCGTTATTTATAACTGTTTGAAGCTTTTCGATAACTCCCTTTTCAACCCACTGATTGAAGAATTCCATTTCATCAGGGCAGTTATCGAGAATGTCTTTAATGATGTGCTTTATGAAATCCTCTGCGATTTCGATAATATCCTGCAAATCACAGAAGCAAACCTCGGGCTCAACATGCCAGAATTCTGCGGCGTGACGGGTTGTGTTACTGTTTTCTGCGCGGAATGTGGGACCGAATGTGTAAATTCTGCCAAGACCCATTGCCGCCATTTCGCCCTCAAGCTGTGCAGAAACGGTGAGGCCTGCCTTTTTGCCGAAGAAATCGTTTGCGTAGTATTCCTCTTCACTCTCATACTCTGTTTTAAAGGGATGAGTTGTAACGCGGAACATCTCGCCTGCGCCCTCACAATCACTACCTGTGAGAATTGGAGCGTGAACATATTTATAGCCGTTATTGTGGAAATAGTTATGAATTGCAATGGAGAGCTGATGACGGATTGCCATTACTGCCTCAAAATATCTTGTGCGGACACGAAGATGGGGAATTGTTCTTAAGAATTCCATTGAGTGACGCTTTTTCTGCAAGGGGAAATCTGATGGGCAAGAGCCGAGAACCTGAACCTCTGTAAGCTCGATTTCGTAGCCGTTACGCTCTGATGCAACGAGAGTACCCTCAACCTTTAAAGCAGTACCAACAGGCATAAAGGATTTAACCTGCTCGTCACTAAACTTTTCTTTATCGGCAACAAGCTGAATACTTCTAAAGCTTGTGCCGTCATTAAGCTCTGCAAACGCAACATTTTTAGAATCACGCGCAGTTCTTACCCAACCGCAAACTGTAACACTCTGGTTAACATATTTTTCGCCGTTTGCAAAAAGCTCCTTAATATCTGTATGTTTCATTTGAACATCGCCTCCAAAAGCAATATTTCGCTATTATAATATTATTTATATATACAGAATATTTTATTCTTTTTGAGTGTATAAGTCAATATTTTTTTGGAAAATAACAAACATTGTAGGGGTCGGCGTCCTCGACGACCCTAAATAAAATCGCAATTAAACTGCAAAGGGTCGTCGAGGTCGCCGACCCCTACAAAATTACCATATTAGTGCCATATAAAATACTACTTATTTACCCCCCTCAGTCATTTTCTGCAAAAATTTCGGCTCCCCCTCAAGAGTGGAGCCGAAATTGGGAGAACTTATTTTAATACTGATACATTCGCTTCAGGGAGATAGTAGCATACAATGGGTCCTTCTTCATAGACCACATAAACATATCTGCCGTTGTCGCCTGAAGTCATAAACTGTGAAACTGATTTTTCGGCAATTGCCTCTGCTTTTGCGGTGTCAGTAACACTTGTCAAGGGGTGACCTGCGTCTTTATATACTCGTTTAAGAATATCAATATCAATATTTGATATTTGTTCATTGTTGATAAATGAGCTTGTAGCTTCAAATGTGTACCAAATCAATTCACCGCTTGTAAAGGTTACATCTTTAATTGTATCGTAAATCCAATAATGATAACCGCTTCTCTCGTCATAGGTATCTTCATTTGCCTTATAGAATTTCTGCAAGGCTTCACCGATTTCAAGAGGACTATCTGTATAAAGCACCTCTTTAACCGTTAATTGAGGGTCATTTGCTACATAGCCGTTATCTTTAAGGAATGCCAAGGTTTCGGTCATATCGACATAAACGGGGATACCGTCATATACAAGTGCATATTCACTCGTGATTTCCATAACACTATTGGGAGTGAGTTTAGTATCATCCTGCATACATTCGGCACCCATAAAATCGCTACCGCCCATTGCCAAGATACCGAGGGGCTTTTCTTTTCTTTCAAAAAGCTGTTCATAAGTCATTTTTGTAAGGTCATTGTAAAGAGCCTTGCAAAGTGCTTCTGTATCTTCTACCCATTCAACCTTAGGAACGTTGGTTGTTTCAGGAACACTTTCTTCACTGTACTGAATTTTTTCCTCTTTAAGCTCATATACACCTGTGTTTGAAATGAATGACCATGGTTTTGTTTTAAGATAGCCTGCGGAACTGTTTGTGTCGCCAGCATAATAAATATTACCATATTCATCGTAATATTCGACCATTTCATCCGTTTCAACTTCGGGTGGGTCGTTTATGAGATATTCCTTTAAAATCTCATCAAAGAAATCTGAACCATAAACTGCTTTGAGATATTCAACATAAAGTTCTTCTGACTGAATGTAGAAATGACGGTATTTAAGTTCATTGTTATTATCGCGGAATGCAAAGGTAACACCTGAAAAGCTATCTTCACCATACTGAACTTTTTCGTCCTTAATCTTATTGAAAAGTCCGATAATTGCTTCTTTTGCATTATCGCTTGTTCCCTCAACAAAATCCTCGTCAGCATCATATGCATAAAGATAGTGCACATAAGGGTCAAGTGCATAAGCATCAATTGAAACGCTCTTGATTTCTGACTTGTCGGGAGTTTTATTGAATATACCAAAAAATCCTGAAACAACAACTGCCAAAAATACTGCGGTAACGCTGACAAGTACACCGTACCATTTAAGAGATTTGAATGTGGTTTTGAGCTTTCTTGTCATTATAAGCTGAAGCACAAAATATGCAACAAGACCTGCAACCGCAAGGATAATAAAATACGCAAGCGGGCTGATTGTATCGTAACACATTTCGCAAATCAAATATGCCATTAACAAGAATACAAATGTTGTATTGATTGCTCTTGAAATTGCAAAGTGACCGAATGAATTTGCGTGTTCTGCCTTGCGAGCTTTGTAAAGAACATAGCCGATAGCGATAAGCACAACTGAAATTGCGAGCCACACAAGAATGGGGGTGATAAAGCCCCAATCTACCTTTGCGGTATCCGGAATTACATATTTATCGGCATCAACACCGCCGCGGTCTAAAAGTCCGAGAAGCGTTAAGGCACTTCTGGTTTCCTCATAACCGTACATATTTATCACGGTTTCTGTACTTGCAGAGCTCATCATATGATAAGGGCTGACAAGTCCGAGCCACCAAAAAATTGAAGAAACATTTACATATCCCTTAAGGAAGTTTCTGAGAATACTTTCGCCTGCTGTAACTGCAAGAATAGGGATAAATGATGCGGAAAGTGCAGTAAGAGCAACCTCAAAAACATTGCCGCCAATCATTGTAGCCATTGCGCCGATTGCAAAGCCGGCAAGTCCGCTGACAAAGAACATTGAAACTGCATATAAGAAGATTTGTGTGGCGTGTGCCGCGTAGTCAAATGTCGTAATATTCACAATGTAAATAATTAACATAGGAATAAGAACAGCAACAAAAAGTGATATAATGCCTGCAAGTATTCTGTTAATGAACATTGTTTTTCTGTTCACGCCAAGGCTGAAAAATACATTTACCTGCTTTTTAGAAAGCATATAATAAAATGATTTTATTGCTGTCATCATTCCGCAGAGCACCATTCCAATAGGGAAAAGTGAAAATAAATCACTACCAAGCGAATTACGAGCCACGAACATTGAAACTTCTTCGTGTTCCATTACCACAAGGAATTCTTCGCTTGTCACATAAGAAATAACGGGGAAAGTAAATGCAATAAGCAATACAACCAATGCAATTGCGGGGAAAAGAATTGAGCCCAGCAGACTTCGTTTGAAATCGTTAAGATTTACATTATTTTTCAAAGATTTTTGTGACGTCATACTTCTTATCCTCCATTTCGTTTAAGAATACCTCTTCCATTGTGAGCTGATACTCGTCGATTGCGATTGGAAGAAGTGCGTTGAGCTTCTGCTTTTCTTCGGCGGTTGTTTTATCAAATATAATCATTGCAACCTTGCCGTCGATATCAAGAGATTTATACTTGATTCCTCTGAAATCGAATTCACTGATATCACGGTCAAAAATAAGACGGAATTTGCTGTAATTCTTGGAAATATCATAAACCGAGCAATCCATTGTAAGCTTTTTGCCGTTAATAAGTCCTACATTGTCGCAAAGGTCAGAAAGCTCCGACAAGTTGTGCGATGAGATTATGAGTGAGCACTCGCTCTCTGCCACATACTCGATAAATAATTTCTTTGTAATCTCTTTCTTCTGCGGGTCAAGACCGTCAAAGGTTTCGTCAAGCAACATAAATCGGGGATGTGACGCCAATGCTAAAATAATCTCGGTCTGTCTTTGCATACCCTTTGAAAATCCACGGATTTTCTTCTTTTCGTCAAGTCCGAAAACCTCAACAAGATTATTGAGTGTTTTAAAGCTGAAATTGGGGTAATAATCAGCATAAAACCTTGCCATTGACTTGATTGTAGCATTCATTGGGAAATAAAGGTCATCGGGAATATAGAACATTTCTCTGCGGATGTCAGCGTTATCAAAGGTGGGAATACCGTCCATAAGCACTTCGCCGCCCTCTGCCTTATAAATGCCTGCTGCAGTTTTTAAAAGTGTGGTTTTACCTGCGCCGTTGTAGCCGATAAGGCCGTATATACTTGAGGGCTCTACTTTGAAAGAAATGTCCTCAACGGCTGTGAAATCGCCGAATTTTTTAGTAACATTCTTAAATTCAATCATTATTTTCAGCTCCTTTGAAAATATCATTGACCAGCTTTAAGACTTGTTCACGGTCAGCACCCATATTTTTGGCATTGACAAGTGAAGCCTTTAATGAATCTAAAGACTGTTCAAGATAAATGTTTTGAGATTTGGTATCACCGCTAACGAATACGCCTTTTCCTGCAATTGTGTAAATTATGCCCTCGTTTTCTAACTCCGATAATGCGCGCTTTACGGTGTTGATATTAAGGCTTAATTGTGCAGAAAGCTGTCTTAAAGACGGTAGCCGGTCGTCTTTTTTCAGCACTCCCCTTTGAATATCAAGAACAATTTGTTCTTTAATCTGTTCATAGATGGGAGTTCTTGAATGGTAATCAAGAAAAATATTCACGGTGTTTCACCTCCTGTTCACTGTGCTAACTGTGCTATTTCAATTAGCACAGTTTGATAATACAGTATATTTTTCCAATTGTCAATAGGTTTTTTGAGAATTTATTTTTTCTTAAAGAAATCTTAAAAATAAAAATAGCCTTCCACCGCCGAGGGGAAGGTGCCGAGGAACGAGGCGGAAGGGGGATTTAACCCCTCAGTCATTTTCTGCAAAAATTTCGGCTCCCCCTCAAGAGTGGAGCCGAAATTTTTGTTTATTATTTATCTCCTCTTATTTCTTTGTGGTGTTTAATTCTAACTCCAAGGATTACTGCGCCGGTGCCGAGTACAAATACTACCATTAAAGCAGAAATTGTAACCCATACCCAATCGGGAAGATATGGCGTTGTGGCTTCGGTAAGAGGCAATTTATAAAGCTCTGTTCCGTCATTTTCTCCGTAAGGAATACGGATTACGCTGACAGAATAACTGCTCGCCTCGTATTTCACCGTACCGTCATTGACTTCAAGCGCCATTTCTTCGGGGGCTACGTGCAGGGGCTCGTTAATTTCATTACAAGCCGCTTTGAAGTTCTCACTCATATACTGCACAGATGGGTTATTTGCATTTTCAAAGCCCGTAAGATTAATGTCAAATCTATATGCCTTATTGGTACTGTTAACAAGCTTTACGTAAATAACCTGATTTTCAGTATCCACCGTTGAGCACTGATAAACCCCCTCGGCGGTCATATCAAAATCATTATTGAGATAATTTGTGCCGTAGTTGTTTGCAAAGAGCATCTGCACATAGTAATCGGGAGTAAGAACAACGTTTTGAGAATCAAACCAGATAAGGTTTACATCCCAGCACTGTGCGTTGATTTTGGCAAGGGTTGGTGCGTAAGAAATCATACTCACCACATCTGCGTTGCGTTCAACGCCCGTAAGATAGGCGGCATTTTCAATTGCACCCCAGATGTTGCTCTTGGTCTGTATTGTGCCCACGCCGTCGGCTTTGGGTGCATATTCGCCCACCATTACCTTTGCGTCGCTACGCTCATATGTGTCATAACGGTCAGTTGTACGGAAAAGCTCACCGCCCACGGTATAATAATGCTCGTCGGCAATTGTGTCGCGGTAATTGGCATTGATTGCTGACCGGTTTGCGTCAAAATCTTCACCCGAGCCTGAATGTCCCGCAGAAGAAATAATTGTGATTTCGGGGTATTTTTCTTTTACTGCCTTATAAATGGCATCGAAGTTCCGCCAATAAACCTCGCCCCAGTTTTCGTTGCCAATTGCGAGATATTTCATATTAAAGGGTGCGGGATAACCGTTTTCCGCACGGCGTGCTCCCCACTCGGTTGAAATATCGCCGTTTGCGTATTCAATCAAATCAAAAATATCCTGCAGATATTGATTGAACTCATCAGTTTCGGGAGTATAGGCAATGGATTTTACATATTCGTGCCATTCTGCCTCGGTAATTTCGCCGTTTTTGTATTTCGCGAGAGTATCATTATAGCCTGCTCTGCCCTGACAAATCAGCCCTGCATTGAGTACGGGTATGGGCTCTGCACCAAGTTCTGCACAAAGAGTGAAATACTCGTGGAAGCCCAATGAATTTGTATTCACATAATATCTGCCGTTTTCATCGTCTGCCCAGAGATTATAGGTCTGTTTGCGTTCTTCAGGCTTGCCGATTGTGTCTTTCCAGTTATAAAAGGTTTCCATACTGTTACCCTCGGCAAGACAACCGCCGGGGAAACGGATAAATTGAGGTGAAAGCCCCATCAGCGCATCATAAAGGTCGGTGCGGAGTGTAGTATATTTCCACTCCTCTGTGCCATAACCGTGACTGCTTGTAGGTATAAGTGACACGAAATCCATATAAAAACTGCCGTTACCTGTAAAAGTGAGCTGAAGCGCACCGTCTGCAGTCACATCGGAATCTACGGTCATAACTATTTTAGTCCAATCTGAGCAAGAGGAAATGTCGAATTCATAAAAATCCTTATTACCCTTTGCGTTGAGAGTGACTTTTGCGGTTCCCTCAAAATCAACATTTTTGAAATATGCCGAGAAGTAGTATTCCTCGCCTGCCTTAAAGCCCATATCAGCGGTTTTCGCTTTATTTGAGTTATATTTATATGATTTATAATTGTAAAGCTCTGTAAAACCGAGATTTTTAATGGTTGCACTTTCTTCCACGGTCACAGAAAGATAATTTGTGTTGTTCTCGTTAAGTCCGTCAGCAGTAAGCACTGCATAATCAGCGGCTTTAACCTGCCACGCAGCATCGGGCTTGGCATCATATTCAAAGGAATTGTTATTCACAAGATTTGAAACGAGACCGCCGTCACCCGAAAAGCTTATATCCTCAAGGAAAATGCCGTAAAGATTGTCGCTGATTTCATAAGAAATATTTTCTGCAGAGAGGTTTATTGTTTTTTTCTGCGGGTCTGCCACGGTGCCTGTAAACATAAGCACTGATGCAAAGAGCACCATAATTGCCAATACAAGCGACAAAAATCTTTTCAAGCATTACACCTTCTTAAACAAAATTTAATAGTACCTTAAACTTTCTTAATATATTTTAACAGTTCACAAGGCTTATGTCGAGTAATTTTTACAAATTTTTTATACAATATATATGATTTTTCACAGTTGTATTTTTTCGCAATACAATATATAATTGAATTATCAAATTTTTACAGTTTTTTGAGGGCAAAGCATATGCAGAAGAAAAAGATTTACACAATTGCAGACGCACATCTTGACACAATCTGGAGTTGGGATTTTGAAACTACCGTTGACAAGTATATTTTTAATACTCTCAACGACAATTTCAAGCTTTTTGAAAAGTACCCCGACTACAAATTCAATTTTGAGGGCTCATACCGTTATGAGCTTATGCACGAATACTACCCTGAAATGTGGGAGAAGATGAAATCTTACATAGCAGAGGGCAGATGGAATGTTTGCGGTAGTGCATTTGAAAACGGTGACGTAAACGTGCCCTCACCCGAGGCGCTTTTCAGAAACATACTGCTCGGCAACAATTATTTTGAAAAGAATTTCGGTAAGCGAAGCTGTGATATTTTCTTACCTGACTGCTTCGGCTTTGGCTATGCCCTGCCATCAATTATGCACCACGCAAATTTAAAAGGCTTTACAACACAAAAGCTTTCTTGGGGCTCGGCATACGGAATTCCCTTTGACCTTGGCAAATGGTACGGCGTTGACGGTAATTTTGTTTACGGCAACACAAACTGCGGTGATTACACACGCATTTTCACAAAAATCCGCGAATTAGATTTCATTAAGAAAAAACTCAGTGAAAACGAGCAATATGACTTGGATGTTACCACCTGTTTCCACGGTACAGGTGACCGTGGTGGTGCACCGAAGGAATTATCAGTAAAAACTCTCACCGCCGAAATGGCTGAAAATGGAGAAAGCGATACAGAAATAGTATCGGCATCCGCTGATGAAATATTCCGCGTTCTTGACGATATGCCCGACGAGGCAAAGCAAAAGCTCCCCGTATGGAACAACGAGCTCGTTATGACAAACCACGCGGTTGGCGGTTACACCTCACGTGCTATCGGTAAGCGCTGGAACAGAAGAAACGAAGAAATCGCAGATATGGCAGAGAGAGCAAGCGTTGCAGCTATGACTTTAGGCGGATATGAATATCCACAAGAAACGCTTACAAAGGCTTGGAAGAGAGTTATTGCTCACCAGTTCCACGACGATTTGCCCGGAACATCGGTTCAGCGTGCATATCGCCGTAGCTGGAACGATTATGCAATGTCGCTCAACCAGTTCACCAACGAATATGAGGGCGCAGTTAAAAACATTGCATCACTTATTGACACATCTGCTTGCAAGGGAATTCCCGTTGTAATTAACAATCCGATGGAATATGAGAGAACGGGCGTTGTGAAAATCACAATTCCCGCAAAGCTCCGTTACAAGAATATGGCGGCATTTGACACCGACGGCAATGAATTGCCCACACAGGTTATTGAAAGCACTGCCACACATTCAGTTCTTCTCGTTTATGTAACAGTTGCACCGATGGGATATAAGCTTCTTGACATTCAAAGCAAGCGTGCAAGAGTTTCAACTCCCCTCAAGGCATCAATTCACGGACTTGAAAATGAGAAATACAAGGTTACCTTTAACAGTAATGGTAATATCCGTTCAATTTTTGATAAGGAATTAAAGAAAGAAATTCTTAAAAAGCCAATTTATACGGGCATTTTTGATTACAACGGCAGTAAGGATTGGCCTGCTTGGGAATTAAATTATGAAGAGCTCAACCGCGAGCCGCAACACGCGCCAAAGGTTAAATCTATTGAAGTTATTGAAGAGGGCGTGTGCCGTGTTGCAATGAAGATTGTAAAGGCATACAAGGACAGTACTTTTACCTCAATTGTGGCACTTTCTCGTGGTGGCAAAACTGTTGAGATTTATGACGAAACCGAATGGCGAAGCACCTGCTCGGCGGCTAAAGAGATTTTCAGCTTCACCGCCGAAAGCCCCGTTGCAACCTATGATTTAGGTCTTGGTGCAATCAAGCGCGGAAATATGACCGAAAAGCTTTTTGAGGTGCCTGCACAGAAATGGGCAGACATCACAGACGAAAGCGGTGAATTTGGTGTATCCGTCATCAGCGAATGCAAATACGGTTGGGATAAATTTGATAACAACACTCTTCGCCTGACCCTTATGCACACTCCCCTTAAAAATTACCGCGTTGACAGTATGCAGTCAATGCTCGAATTGGGTCTTAACCGCTATTCTTATGCGATTTATTCACACGAGGGTGCAATTGGTCACGCAACACAATGCGAGGCAAGAAATTTTGTAATGCCGATGGCAAGCTTTATCTGTTCAAAGCACGAGGGTGCTGAAATCGGTGAGCTTTCATTTGCAAGACTTTCGGGTAATGCAATTTTACGCGCAATGAAAAAGGCAGAAAACAGTGACGAAATTGTTATCCGCGTTGGTGAGGACGAGAAAAAAGCACAGAAAAATGTTGAATTCTCACTTTGCACCGAAATTTTAAGTGCCAGAGAAATTTATGCATCAGAAGAGCATATTGATGATGTTGAAATCAAAAATGGCAAGCTGATTTTCGATTTGAAGCCCTATGAAACCCGTTCATTTGCTCTTACTGTGAAATCCGCTGACAGAAAAGGAAGCTCTAAAGCAGTTGATTTTGCGGGTAATATTGGCGCATATTCAACAAACGAAGAGCCAAAAGCCTCTCTGCCCGTGATTAACAAGAGTATTCCCGCAGAAATGCGACCTGATACAGTTTATGTGGGTGGTGTGAAGTTTGAGCTTGGCAACAAGGCAATTCTTTGCGGTGGACAGACCTTAAATCTCCCCGAAAATACAAAGAAAATCAATCTTCTTGTGGCTTCACTTAACGGGGATAAATATATTACAATCGGCGGAAATTCTGTAAAGGTCAACGATATTCGCGAATACTACGCAGGCTGGGATTTATACGATTTCGGCGAAGTAGCATTCACAAAAGATGGCAAGTTAGGTTACGAATTCACACATTCACACAATGACAACGGTGATGCAAAATGTCAGCAGTTGTTCTTCTGGAATGTTGAGTTAGCCACAGAGGGCGACAC
Organism: uncultured Eubacteriales bacterium; assembly: GCA_964457415.1. Taxonomy (GTDB): domain Bacteria; phylum Bacillota; class Clostridia; order Oscillospirales; family Acutalibacteraceae; genus Fimenecus. The sequence goes on from CAYWFB010000001.1 coordinate 43,879, forward strand.
GATTACCCTGCCCGTTGACCGCGATATTCTTATTCTTGCAATAAGCGCTGACGGTGATGAAAACATCTGTACTCTCGCAACAGAGCTTTATGACAACATAAAGGGCAGATATTTTGATTACAAAATGAGTGTTCGTGAGAAACTCACATATTTCAACAGCAAGCGCGTGCACAGGCTCAACGACAAGGGCGGCGCATTCAGAGACAGAAATAAGGGAAGGAGATAACAACAATGGCTGAAAATAAAGGCGACATCCGTTATGTAGGTGTCAAAGAAACTCTGGCATACGGTATTGCAAACGCGGGTCAATGCTTCGGTTACAATATTATTGCAGGCAGTTATCTCTCGCTTTTCTTTACAAAGGTATTCGGTGTTCCACCTGAAGCCGTTGCGGCAATGATGCTCTTTTTAGGACTTTGGGACACAATCAACGACCCTCTTATGGGTTCAATTATCGACAGGACACGAACACGGTATGGCAAGCTTCGTCCATATCTTTTGATTGTTCCCATTCCCTTGGGAATTGCTACAATTATGCTTTTTGCAGGTCCTGCCCTACTGGGCGATAAAACAGAGGACGTTGCAAAAATCATTTATATGTTTATCACCTATTTTATATGGGAGCTTTTCTATACCCTTGGCGATGTGCCGTTCTGGGGAATGAGCGCGGCAATAAGCCCCTCGCCCTCTGACAGAACGCGTGTTATTTCTTCTGCCCGCTTTATTTCAGGTCTCATCGGCGGACTTTCAACAACAATCCTCGTTGTTCTTATGGACTTGAGCAACAGCGGTGCAATCGGACTTTCGCTTTCACAAGTTTATCTTATGATGGCAATAATTTCAGGCACATTTGGAATGGGGCTTTTCTCATTGGCAGGACTTTGTACAAAAGAAAGAGTTGTGCAGACTATTAAAGAGCCAAGTGTTCTTGACGGATTCAAGGCTCTTGTAAGAAACAAACCTCTGCTTTTAATTGTTATAGGTAATGTTCTTGGTGCAATTAGTGGTATCGGTGGATTTTTCCAGACATATTACTATTCCGAGGTTGTGCAGATGAACTCATTGACCTTGATTGTTTATCTGCCCGGCACAATTTTGGGGTTTGTTACATATCTGCTCATTCCAAAAATTAAGCAGAAATTTGACAACCGTCAGATTATCTTTTTGAACGGCTTTGCAAGACTTATTATGGGTACAATCGTATTCCTTGTAGGTTTCAAGTGCTTTACAAATCTTTGGGTTGTTGTGCCTCTTCTTATGGTGCAGAATCTTTTATTCAGCTTCTTCAACACAATTAATATGGTTATTCCAACTGAAATGATTGGTGATACCATTGACTATATGGAATGGAAAACAGGTGAGCGAAACGAGGGCGTTTCATTCTCGGTGCTTACATTCGTAGGCAAGCTTACAGGCTCAATTTCGGGCACTATCGGCAACGCGCTTCTTCCGGTTATCGGTCTTTCATTCATGACAATGGGTACAGAAACCATTACTGTTAAGGCTTATGAATACACAGACACTCTAATCTGGGGTATGTTCACATTGGCTCCCGCAATTTTAGGTCTTCTTCCGCTTATTCCTTACATCTGGTATGACCTTACGGGCGACAAGTTAAAGCAGGTTCGTGAAGAAATGGCAGAACGCCGTACTGCTCTTTCTGCCAAGGTTTCGGGAGGTGGCAACAATGAGTAATAAATGTCCCAAATGTAATGAAAAATTATCACCCTTCTATATGAAACAAACCTGCCCCAAGTGCAACACAAATCTTGTGTATTACGACCTTGATAAACGACTTGAGGCCGACCACGAAAAAGCAATTCGTGAGCAAGCGGCAGTTGACAGAGTATTAAACAATATCAAAACCTCTGCCTTCGGCGGTGCGGTACAGATTATTCGCTTTGTTTTGATGTTCTCACCTCTTTTATGGATGTGTTTGCCGATGTTCAAGGCAAATGATGGTGAATATATTACACTTATAAGCGTGATTATGGGAATAATCAATGGTGGTTTTGATTTTGGTAATCCGTCTTATTTATTCCCATTTATCACAATGGTGTGCATAATTCTTTTCTCATTGGCGGTGATTATTTCTTCGCTTTTCTCTGTTGGCAAAAAAGCATTTATGAGAAACGCTCTTTTAAGCACACTTAATGCAATTGTTTTACTGATTTGTATGACACTTTCTGTAATAAATGGTGCTCATCTTAAAATCGGATTTGCAATAGTTGTATTTGTTTATTGTTGCGAGTTATATTCACATAAAATTGTTGACAAGATAATAAATCAATCTACAAATGAATAAAAGTGGAAAAAGCGGAAATGTTTGAATTATCAAAGTATTTCCGCTTTTCTATTGCAATTTTTCGATAATATGATAAAATATAGTCGCAAATTTTCAGACGAGGTAAAATATAATGATTCTTCATATTTTTGATAACGCAGAACAAATCGGTGCGGCAGTTGCAAATATGATTGCTGACCATGTAAACGAAAAGCCAAATTCGGTTTTGGGTTTTGCAACGGGTGCTTCACCACTCACCACATACAATCATCTTGTTAAGGCTTATAACAACGGCAAGGTAAGCTTTAAAGACATTACAACCTTTAACCTTGACGAATACTGCGATTTGCCACAGAGTGATAAAAACAGCTATTACACATTTATGCACGAAAACCTTTTCAATCATATTGACGTTAAAGAAGAAAACATCAATTTCTTAAACGGCAACGCAGAGGATTCAGACGAAGAATGTCAGCATTATGACGATTTGATTACCGAAAAGAAGATTGATATTCAGCTTTTGGGTGTTGGCAGAAACGGTCACATTGGCTTTAATGAGCCCTCAAACAAATTCACAAAGGGCACATTCAAGGTTCGTCTTACACAAAGCACAATCGACGCAAACTCAGTTTATTTTGATGAGGACACAATGCCCCACTTTGCGCTTACAATGGGTACAGTTTCAATTATGAAATCAAAGACCATTGTCCTTATTGCAACGGGAAGAAGCAAGCAAGACGCAATCTACGGCATGGTAAACGGTGACATCACACCCGCCTGCCCCGCATCAGTTCTTCAGCTTCACCCCGATGTGCATGTATTCCTCGACAAAGCCGCCGCAGGAAGATTATAATTAAAAATTCACAAAAGCAAAGCCTTGGGAATTCTGCACAAGTCCCAAGGCTTTTTTACGTTTTATATTATTTTTTAACTCCCCAAATACACTCATTATTGTTGCCCATGGCAGAAAAAACAAGCTTTTCTGTTTTATCTGTTTCGTCTTTTTGTATACAGAACACGCCCTCATAGGTTACGCCGTCTATTACAAAGGTGGCATAAGCCGTGCCATCTGTAACACTCCAAGTGCCACTTACATCTTTTGACGAAACGGCGGTGTTATCCTTTACACTTTCGTATTTTTTAAGTCCTGTAATTGTGCCATCGGCATTGAAAGTTATACTTTGGATTGGTGCAATAAGTCGGTCAACATAAACCCAACTTGATGCTCCGTTTGTAATATTACCGTGAGCAACAAACTCATATTCACCACAGATTTCATAAGTGCCCTTTGTGTATGTTTTCGACTCCTGTCACGACCACCACTTGAGTATAAAGTAATTGATACAAAAAGAATTTCCATTAAATTGGAACTTCTTTTTGTTTTACTATAACACTTGACAAATCAAAAATTTCCCTCTACAATAATTTTCAGAACATTTGTTCTGCTACTTGAATGGAGGAATTTAATGAATATAAATGAATGGAAAATTGTAGAGCCACCATTACATGAGAACTGTCGTTGTAAAATCGAACCAATGGAAGCCATTTTTGTAGGCGGAGCAACAAAAAATGGTGAAGCCGGTGCTGACTTTTGGTTGAAACATTTCAATAAATTACCGGATTATTATGTGACAGAAAGTGAAGCTGTTTCTATGGGGTGGAGAAGAGGTAAATCACCTGTGAAATATTTGCCAGGAAAAATGCTAACAATGGGAATATATAATAATTCTAATGAACACTTACCACAAGCAGAAGGTCGTATATGGTACGAAGCGGATATAAATTATTATGAAGGCAAAAGAAATAAGCATAGGATTCTGTGGTCAAATGATGGATTAATATTTGTAACATACGACCATTATGCGACTTTTTATGAAATTATAGGAGAAAATTATGGAGAAGAAAAAAATCATTACTTTAGACTTAACTGATTGCAAATATTTAGGTGAAATACACGAGAGAATACAAGTTGCCTTTGATTTTCCAGAATGGTATGGAGCAAATTGGGATGCATTTTGGGATTTGTTGCGAAGCGAATGTGATGCAGATAAATTGGAAATAATAGGAATTGATACGTTGTCTGAAAAATTTGATGAACACATTAAAATGATGATAATTATGCTTGATAAGTTTAAAGATAATTGCATAAAGTATAATGATTATTTCGATTATGAAATTATCAATTAATTTGAGGAATTTTATGAACGAAAAGAAAATAATTACTTTAGACTTCACTTAAAATAGTTCAGCTACTGTCACGACCACCGCCGAAAGCTCTGCAAAATAATTTTCAGGGCTTATTTTATTGTTTATAGCATAGAAATTTTTACTATAATATTATCACTTTTATATTTTCCCTTATTTTGAGTACAATATTAAGGGAATAATTGCTTAAAAGGTTGACTTTCCCCTTATATTGCGTTAGAATATAAGGGAATAAGTAAGGAGGTAAGGGAATGAGAACTTTTAACTACTCCAAAATTAAAGAGCAAAAATGGGATTCTGACATTCTCGGCTTGATTGCTGCTATTTATAAAGAGGCAGGAAAGCAGGAATTGTATCTCAAGCAAAAGCCCGAAAAACTTGAAAAGCTTGTTGAGATTGCAAAGGTGCAAAGTACAGAGGCTTCTAACGCCATTGAAGGTATCGTTACAACAAGCACTCGTGTTAGGCAGTTAGTTGAAGAAAAGACTACTCCCAGAACTCGTGACGAGCAAGAAATCGCAGGTTATCGTGATGTATTGAATATAATTCATGAAAGTTTTGATGCAATTCCGTTGACTCAGAATTATATACTTCAGCTTCACAAAATGTTATACAGCCATATGAACAACCCAATGGCAGGTAAAACCAAGAGTGTGCAGAATTATATAAGTTCCACATATCCTGATGGTCATACTGAAACGCTATTCACTCCACTTTCACCTTTTGAAACACCTGAAGCACTTGATAAAATTTGTGAGGAGTTCAACAGAGTTATCGGCAATATGGAAGTTGAGCCATTGATTGCAATTCCGATTTTCATTCACGACTTCCTTTGCATCCATCCATTTAACGATGGCAATGGTAGAATGAGTCGTCTGCTTACCACATTACTCCTTTACAGAAGTGGTTTTCATGTTGGTAAGTATATTTCACTTGAAGCTAAAATAGCAAAAAATAAAGACCTTTACTATGATGCACTCAGCAAGGCACAAATTGGTTGGCACGAAGGGAATGAAGATAATGTTCCTTTCATCAAATACCTTCTTGGCACAATTCTTGCAGCATACAAGGATTTTGAAGAACGATTTAAGTTGATTGAGGAAAAACTGCCTGCAATTGAAATTGTGAGAAAAGCAACTCAGATTAAAATCGGGCGTTTTACCAAGCAGGATATTCGCGAACTCTGTCCTTCACTCAGTATAAGCACTCTCGAAGGTGCATTACGCAAAATGGTTGAATCCGGCGAATTAAAGCGTGAAGGTAATGGTAAAAATACCTACTATTATCGATTGAGATAAAAATCTCCACCCTGACAAATTTGCAACAGTTTTCGCTATTGTTTTTTGTTTTGTGAGTGGTATAATTTATTTATATTCAAGTACTATTATGAAAGAAGTGGAAATATGGTAAAAAACTATGATGCAGTTGTTATCGGTGCAGGTAATGGCGGACTTGTGGCATCAGCACGACTTGCCAAAGAGGGAAAAAAGACGTTACTTATTGAACGTCACAATTTACCCGGTGGTTTTGCCACAAGCTTTGTGAGAGGTAGATTTGAATTTGAAGCATCTCTTCACGAACTCTGTGGCATAGGCTCAATTACGGAAAAATCACCACTGCTTAAAATCTTTCAGGAGGTTGGTGCAGCAGATAAAATGGAATGGGTTGCACTTGATGAAGCATTCAGGTTGCTCACATTGGATGAAAACGATAAGTGCGACTATTCAATGCCTTTGGGTAAAGAGGCTTTTATTGCTAAACTCGAAGAATATGACCCCGGCTCTGCTCCTGTAGTTACAAAGATTTTTGACCTTATTGAAAGTATTGAAAAAACCTTGGTTTTCGTAAGCAATATTGAAGATTTCAAACCATCAATGATAAAAGAAATTTTTTCTGAGCATACAGATTTTCTTAAAATAGCAAACTATTCTGTTGATGAGGTACTGAAATCATTCGGAGCAAGTCAGAAAACAAAGGATATACTTAACGGATATTGGTGTTATCTTGGTCAACCTACTGATGAACTTAATGTTATTCACTATTTCACAATGCTTCATTCATACATTATTGATGGTGCTGTTATTCCTAAGGGCAGAAGTCACCAGATAAGCACTGCTTTGCTTGAGGCATTTACCGAAAATGGTGGTGAGGCCTGGTTTAACACAAGCGTTAAGAAAATAAACGTTGAAAATGGCGTGGCAACAGGTGTTGTACTTGATGACGGTACACAAATAAACGCTAAAGCAGTTATCTGCAACGCTTCACCATATAATGCTTACACAAAACTTATAGATGAAAGTGCTATTCCTGAGAAACTTAAAAAAGAAGTCAATGCTAAAACATTGGGGGCAAAAGGTTTTGTAGTATTTTTAGGACTTAACCGTTCTGTAGATGAGTTAGGACTGAACAACCACACATATTTCATTTATCCGACTAACGACAACAGAAAGTGCTATGAACTCAGCAAACGCATTGAAACAAATGATGTTCAAGCAACAGTTTGTCTTAACAGAGCATTTGACGATTGTTCCCCTGAGGGTACAAGCATCCTTTATATGACTTCTATTTTTGCAGGAGATGAATGGAGCAAGGTTTCTGTTAAGGATTACCATAAAACAAAGCATGCCTTTGCAGAAAAAATGATAGATAACTTTGAAAAAGCAACAGGTGTTAAAATTAAGGATTATATTGAAGAAATTGAAATTGCGACTCCTATGACTTATGCCCGTTATACAGATGCTCCTGCAGGAACTATTTACGGATACGAAGCAAGCAAGGAAGACGGTATCGTTAAAAGAATTGTTTTTGATTTGATAGATAAAGGCATACCGGGGCTTTACTTTGCAGGTGGCTATACTACAAGGCATATGGGTTATTCACCAAGCTATACAACCGGTGATATGGCAGCAAAGGCTGCAATACTCGCTATGGAAAAGGAGGTAAAGTAAATGAGCAAGAAATTTTCTGTAAACGGCACTTTCAAGGATAGTATAAATACTATAAAGTTTTTAACCGAGAGAAATCAGTTTATAAACAGTGCCGATGCGACTTTACCAACCCGTACTGATGATTTTGGTGTAAACAAGGTTGCTAAAAGTATTCACCCTAAAGAGCAAAAACTTGTAATCAGCAGAATTGAAGAACATGGAAATATTGCAAAAAGTTATTATTTCAAAAGCGAAACAGCACTTGCATATTTCAAAGCAGGTCAATATCTTACCTTTAAGCTTGAAATAGGTAATTCAGTTGTTACTCGTTCATATTCAATTGCTTCATCCCCCGCAAGTGCATTAAATGGTGAATATCAGATTACTGTTAAACGCATCAGTGATGGTTTTGTTTCCGATTACATTCTTGATAACTGGAGTGTGGGAGATGAAGTTACTGCTTATGCACCAGAAGGAAATATGACATATTGCCCATTAAGAGATGCTGAAAACATAGTTGCCATCGCAGGTGGTAGTGGTATTACTCCTTTCCTTTCACTTGCAAGAGCAATCGACCAAGGCGATGAGAATTGTACTCTTACTTTACTTTATGGTTGCAGAACATCGGACGAAATTCTTTTCAAATCAGAGCTTGATTCACTTTCTGAGAAAAACGAGAAAATCAATGTGATTTATGTGTTGAGTGACGGTGATGAAGATGGCTATGAAAAAGGCTTTGTTGGTGCAGATATTATAAAGAAATATGCTCCTGAAGGAAATTACAGTATTTTTGTTTGTGGACCAGGTGGTTTATATGAATTCCTTGAAACAGAGCTTCCAAAACTTGAAAAAGAAAGAAAATATATACGCTTTGAAGTTTTTTCTTCAGGTAAAAAGAAAGAAGAACCAAAAGAATTCAGCATCACGGTAATTAACCGTGGAAATGAGTCAGTAATTAAAGCAAGTAGTAATGAAACTGTTCTTTGTGCATTTGAACGTGCAGGTATAGAAGTTCCTGCAAGATGTCACACAGGTGAATGTGGTTTTTGCAGAAGTAAGCTTGTAAACGGTAAGGTTTATATACCTGAGGGCGAAGATAAGCGCCGTATAGCAGATATGCAATTTAATTTTATACATCCTTGCTGTTGCTACCCCGAAAGCGACCTTGTTGTAAGGATTAATTAGTGAATTGAATCTATATTTCGACTCCTGTCACGACCACAACCTCAGCACCTCGGTATTGATACACGAGAAATCCCTTGAAATATAGGGGTTTCTTCATTTTGCAAGCAAAATTAGTGCTCTTTTTAGGGCACTTTTTTGTTTTTAGAATTTCTCAAAAAATCAAATCGTAAACGGAGTACAAAAAATCGGACAGTTTCAAATATTTTTAATTGAGTATAAATACTTATTGTGATATTATAGTCTTAGCAAATTATAAAAGGATGGTGCAAAATGTATAGATGGGAAACTGACAAAAAGACTTATTTAAGATTAAAAGAATGTTTGAACGAATTGCACCCTGAAATCAAGATTGAATTGATTGCTTATGACGAAAACCTTGAAAAATTAGCATTTACTCAATCCGCACCTTGTGTAGTTAACTTGTATTTAACTAAAGAACAACGTAGAATTCTATTAGATGAACTTGAAATGATTGAAATGGATGCAATCGATATCAGTGATAAAAAATCTAATGAAAGATATGAAAAATACGGCTGGCTTTGGGCTGTTTTTTATGATTTAGAGGAAGAAAAATATGAGTAAAGGTTATGAAGCTATTTGCATTAAAGAAGCAGAAGATGAAAATATGGTGAATGCAGATTGCTCTACTCTTTGGGAATTCTGGGACGCTTGGCGTGGCACTAAAAACCACGCATGGAGTGGTGGACCACTTGTGATAATGAGTAAACATTTTGCAGGTATCACTCCCCTTTCACCAGGCTATGAAAAGGTTAAAATCGACCCTCAATACACCTTGTCTAACAGTATGAATTGTACTGTCCCAAGTGTAAAAGGGTTATTCACTCTGGATTATGAAAAGGTTTCAGATAATTACACTATCAACCTTACCCTCCCACAAGATGCGAATGCTGTTTTATATGTGCCAACCGACGCTACAGTAAATATCAATTCAGAAACTTATTACCAAAACGGTAATTACATAAACACCGAAATCGGTAATGTGGAGATTGTGGAAAAGTAATCTAAAATTTAATAAATCAACAATAAAAAAAGCAACGCCTATGAAGTTATCATTTAACCTCATGGGTGTTGTTGTTTGCTAATACCACAAAAACGGACTATCCACATGAAACATTTCTTCTGTTTCATGTACGTTTATATGTACACTTATCAAATTATTATAGTTACAAAATACTGATTATATGTTAAAATCATATCGGTGATGAAAATGAAAAATTTATCATGTGAAGAACTTAATAAATTAATTGAAGAAGGCAAGAAAAAATACGGTAGAGCTTTCACATGTTATTGGAAAAGCAATCCCGATTGGTATGATTACGATGAAAACGATGAGCCATATTTAACTTTATTAGCGCCACCTGAAGCACAGGCAAGTTTTAAGATGAGTATGGATAAATTAAAAAAATCGATAGAAACAGGGATTATTTACGATTAAGCAAATTTAAATATTTTTTGATATATAGTATTTAGGTGAAGAATTATGAACGGTTTATTTGTACGCGAAATAAGTATAAAATGCGATATACCACGCGGGAATTACATCAACAATCTTCCCGTGGTGGATTGGCTTAAAAGCAACTCTTTGGAATTCAACAAACCTGTGACTTTTATTGTAGGCGAAAACGGAATTGGCAAGTCAACACTTATTGAGGGGCTTGCGGTTGCTTTGGGCTTCAATGCCGAGGGCGGAAGTAAGAATTTCAACTTTTCAACCGAGAATTCACACTCAGATTTGCACGAATATTTAAGTGTCCGCAGAGGATTAAAGCAACCTCGTGACGGATTTTTCTTGCGTGCCGAGAGCTTTTACAATGTGGCATCCAACATTGACCAGATGGACAGAATGCCTGCCGCCGCTCCGCCTGTAATCGACAGCTACGGCGGTGTGTCACTCCACGCGCAATCCCATGGCGAAAGCTTTATCGCTCTCACCGAAAACCGATTTGGCGGAAACGGACTTTATATCCTTGACGAGCCTGAAGCCGCACTCTCTCCAATGCGAATCATGAGGCTTATGTGCAATATCGACCACCTTGTAAAGCAAGGCTCACAGTTTATAATCTCAACCCATTCTCCAATCCTGATGACCTTCCCCGACGCCGATGTTTACGAAATAACTCACGAGGGAATAAACCTCGTCCCCTACTCCCAAACCGAGCATTTCCAAATCACAAAACAATTCCTCAACAACCCCGAACGAATGCATAAATATTTGTTTGAGGAGCAAATACCTATTTTAAAATAAGAGTATAAAAAAGCCTATGAAGTTTGAAACTCAATCTTACCTCATAGGCTTTTCACTGTTTGTCTGCAGTTAATTTTGGATAGTAATTTTATTATTCTCTCCCTTCAATAATCAGCCCTTCCCCAATCTACATTACAGTGTCCATCTTCAATATCAAAGGTTATTGTACCTTCATTTCTTGTTGTCAGAACATACCTGTAATTACCATCCAATTTTGCTCCTCTGCCTTTATAAAGGCGTGCTGTATCGTTCTGTGTTTCATGTTCAATAGATTTATCTGATACAACGGTAAGATATGGATTAACACAATTGAAAAAATCCTGACAAAACTCGCCGGTTCTTCCATGATGAGGCGCCAATAAAACTGTTGCATTTTTTACTTTTGAGCAAATATCTTCATGATTTTCATCCATCATTCTTTGAAGAATTGATTTCGGATTATCTCCTGTTAAAACGAATTTATATCTATATGCATTAACTACTACTATGCTTGAAAAAGTATTTAAATCTTGCTTGGTGGTCCACTGTGATTTAGGTAATATAAACTCAAAAGAGACGCCCCCATTTGCCGTTTTTTCTGTTGGCAATTCATTCATATTTACGGGCTGATTATATGAAGCATTCATCTTGTTAGCGATGTCTGCTATATTTCTATGTATATATGTATTTTGTGTCGGTATAATGTTGAATGCTTCTGTGGGTCTATTTAGAACTCTTGGGTGGAGTTCTGCATATAATTTAGGCAAATCATAAATATGGTCTTCGTGAGGGTGTGTGATAATTAGCTCATCAACAGCACCACTATAACCGTTAAAATATTTTCTTTTAATATGTTCTACAATACTTTTATCAGTTTTGCTACCGACATCTACCAATATATGTTTATTATTTGGTGTAATAATATGACAACAACTACCATGGTCTACATCATAAAAAATTATTTTCATAAAACTATACTCCTTTAAATATTAATAAGTAAACATACCTTTCATAATTTTCTATATACTTCCTATTGGCACATCTATTCTATCTTGTGCTACACAAACTCCATTTTTCACAAGATAGCATTCTACAAAGTGCTCACCATAAAAATCTGTGTGTTCTTTGTGATGTGTGTTACCGAGCTTAATCTGCCCTCGAATACAGTCTCTTTCTTCTGCAACTACTCCCACATTTCTGACTTTCCAATAGATATCGTATGGGCACGGACAAGTTGTGCTTTCTATGAAAAAGTCTAGTGATTTATGCCTTCTTAAATATCCCCTGCTTTTAAGAAAATCAATTAAAAAGAAATCTCTCCAACCATTTTGTGATACTTTACAATTTATTCTTAATCTATATTGTTCTCTTACAGGAAACATATCTGTTATAAACTGCTCCGTATTTCTAAAAGAAGGACGACAATAACTACTCTTTTCAACAACGGTGCTATCTTCGTTAGCAAATTCGTTTAATGTAATGCCATTATCATCAACAGTAAATACAATTGGAGAAGGCTTGCTATCTTTCTTCCGTTTATGTTCCATCGTCACCAAAAACGATACATCTGATGCAGTGTATTTTTTATATGCATGTTTAGCAATCATGTGTGGCGGAGAAGTATCTTCCGTTATCTCCTTACAAGAAGCAACCATATAGCCATTTTCTTGAGCTTGTTCTAATAACCACTGTACATTTTCAGTTGGTGTGATAATTCTAGTATCTTTTTCATCTTTTTCGTTTAACCCAGTATGGCTACAATGATGTGGTATATCATAAATATCCCATACAAGTTTATCTTCATTTTTATTCTCTTTTGTTATGTCAACTATCTTATCTGAAACTGCATATTGAGTGTCACCCGTAATTAAAATGTTCGCTTCGTTATCTCCATAATACAAACGGACTTGCATCACAATTGATGGGTCGTTCTTGTCTTGCACTTCTTCGCTATCATCTGAAAAAGGAGCATGGACAAAAATCTCTATTTCATCTTCAGCTCCAGATATTGATAATGTATCTCCTGCATGGACAATCAAATGTTTAACATCATCATACTTTATTTCTTCTTTATCAATCCATTTTTTAATTCTTCAGGTTCTCCAAATATTCTCACACCATAGCCCGACTTAAATCTATGTCTTGCTTCTTGTCTTATTATTTTCGCATCAGACCCATTCTCTAAGTTTGTATCTAATAAGAATGCAGCAGATATCCACAATTCTTCTATCTTCGCTCTTGAATCTGACTGATATTCTTTTGCATAATCCAAGTAAAAGAATTTGCTGGCACCTTTTGTGTGGTCTTCATGTGCATGCGAAAACATAACAACCTGAAATTCTTGGATTTCTGATAAATCTTTTTTTATATCATAACGCTCATCATCTTCTGCGCCTTCATACACATCAGCAAAATCAAATAGTAAGCATTTCCCATTATCTAGTTCCAACAAACTTGTTTCTGCGTTACCAATTGGGAAAAATGTCAACTTATGTGCCATAATTTACTCCTCCTATTAACTTTTTTCCATATAGTTTTTAATTCGTTTATTTATGTAATTTGTTTGCTTTTTATAACTAACTACAAAAACTATCATTAACACTAAAAAAGCCACTACAACTAACCAATCATTACTAATTTTATTAATTAAAATATCATGTATTTTCCAATCATATAACTTTGCAATCAGTAATGAAAAACCAATAGAAATTGTTGTTCTGTACAAATTATTTGTTTCATTTAACACTTCAATAAATGGTTCGGCTTTTGATGCCGCAATGTAATCCTTGTAGTCACTTTTTTTAATAAACGGACCGATTGCCTTTATTTTTACTTTTGTTAAAAGAGGTTCTATAATTAGTGAACCTATTCTACTTATTATCATTCCAACAAAATAATATATAAAAAGATTTTCTAACAAGCTGCCATTAGCAATTGTAAAACGAGTAGTTTTATCAAGAATATAGCAAAACGCTATTCCGGGCAACAAATTATTGAATATGTTATATGATGAAATCTTTTCAGATACACTTTTAACAATATCTTCCATACAAAAACCTCCGCGTTTTTAATAATTAACGACTAAGTGCACTGCACTTCCACAATCTTCTGTCACAATAAATGGATAACGATTATTAAACATCAAATTTTTAATTACTTTAGAATGTGGATGACGATATTTATTACTCCTACCTACAGAAATAACAAAAAATGAATTTAGTGTTGAAAAACAACTATTATAATTATGGCTAGAACCATGATGTGGAATTTGCAAACAACCTATTTGATTCCATTGTTTCAAATACATATCTTTTAAATCCTCAAACTGTTGTTTTTTTGAAGCATCATAATCACCCGTATATAAACAACCGGAAGGTTTAATACAATATTTACAATAATGTCTGCAAAAGTTATTAGGCTGTGCAACCTGATATCCACCGTGTTGGATTGGACCTGAAAAAAGTGTCATCGAGTTCGTGTTATGGTCTCCGTCAATTTCTTGATAAGCTTTTTTTATTTTTTTCTTATTATCATTATTTTCATTCCATAAATTTTGTAAATTTCTCAATCCTTCAAATTCAAATCCAAAAGCAATTTCTAATTTTTCTTTTAATAATTCTGTTCTTTCCTTGTTCTTAAAATTAAATGGAATATAACACCAATCCTTTAACAATCCTATTTTTGTTCTTTCAATAACGCCATTCACATTTTCTCCAGAATAAATAGGTTTAGCACGCAACTGATTGGAGACGTCATATCTAACTTCCTCTCCATAAGGAATAATTGGGAATAACATCGGCCGCGACTCGCCCAAATCGATGCTGTCTAATGCATGCCTTGGATTATCAACAAACAAATTCACAAAAGAATCTTTTTTAACCCCATTTATAAGATTACTAACTAACACAATATTCTTTTCATCTTCATTCATCAAGGGAAAGAAAATATTTTTAACATTACAATATTTCAACAAATATTTTAATCCGTTGATATGGTCGTTATGCAAATGAGAAATAAAAACAGCATGAATAATTTCATCCTTATCAAATATTGCTCTAATTTCTGCTTCCACCCATTTAACATCCGTAGACGAACCACAATCGTAAACAATATTAACCTTTTTATTATTAGATAACAGACCATCAAATTGTTCGCAATAAAAGGCACCTTGTCCGACAGGCAAAAAACTTCTTATCATTCTCATAGTACAACACCTTCTCATATTCTATAAATTTATAAAATCCTAATATAATATAAATCGAAATTAAGATTCCTTTTGTGACAAAATATTACAAACTTTTTCATCATAAAGCAAACAAAACACTTTACCTTTACGTTCAAATTACATTTATAAACAAATTGGTGCTTACCATTGTTTATAGCGGTAGAATTACTGCTATACCAAGTGGATATAAAAATTAAAGGTGTTAGCCAATGGTTAACACCTTTAATTCATTGATTCAATTATAAGTCTTGTGCTGAATTTGAAGTCTTGCAGAAAACTTTCCCTTTCCGCGATACTGATAAGGTCTTCATTACAGATAAACATTTTCAAGCATTTCTATATATTTGTACTACTTTCGCAGCACAAATGTATATCACACATTTTTGCATAAGTTTAGCTAATCTCTCAACTTTTAATATTTCTTATATACCTGCAACCATAGTTTCTGTAATTTGAACACCCAAAAAACTCACCGTATGGACCAGAACGTTTTACTAATCGACCACCACACAAAGGACATTCATATTGTTCTTTCTTCATACTATCACCATACCTCAACTGCAGTTCTTTTACAAAATCAGATTCCTGCTTATCAACAGTCACCAAAATTGCTTTTTCTTTAGCCCTCGTCATTGCTACATAAAACAATCGGCGTTCCTCAGCAAATGGATACTGGTCACAGTTATCAAGAAGCAATTCAAGAATTGCCGCCTCCTGAACTTTACTCGGAAATCCCATTCGAGATTTTTTATTATTAATAATAAACACGTAATCTGCCTGCAACCCCTTAGATTTATGTGCTGTAATAAAGTTCATTTTTAGGTCATGACGATTTTTATAAACAACATCAATCAAGCCACTAATGTTATTATATTTGCAATCAAACAAACCATTTTCACTAAGTAATTTACTATCAAAAGTGTACCGTCCAATAAAGAATACTGAACTCCCTTTGGGTAAATCATCTAATCTTGAGGCCATAAACTCTATAGCAAATTTATCTGTATAACCAGTTACCTGACCTAATACAAAACTTTTTGAATCAATATTTCCTTTGATTGATTTTTTTATCTGAATGGGATTTTGCATTATAAAATTGCCACTTATTTCAATAAGTTGCTGACTGAAACGATATGTAGTTTCTATTTTGCTTAATTCCGTTGCACCCCAATATTTTTCAAAGTTCAGTATATATCCTATATCACTACCTGCAAAACGATATATGCTCTGCCAGTCGTCTCCAACACAGAACAAATCAAAATCTTGTGAATCACGCAATGCTTTAAGTAATGAATACCTCGCCTTTGAAATATCCTGGTATTCATCGACAATTACACATTTATATGGACTGTAGTATTTCTTTTCATTGACATATTGCGTTGCAAGATTAATCATATCATTAAAATCAATCTCGTTATTTTGTTTTAAATAATCACAATAAGCATTGAAAATAGGCTCAATTAAATTAAGTATTGTAAAATTGCTTTGGGCGTTGCTATTACCAACATTTAATTGTCTAACAGTACTAATCGTATATCCATTACTTTTAATAAGATTTATCACTGTCTCAAATAATTCAATAATACCATCAAGAATCGAAGGCTCCGTTGCAAGTTGAGACCATAATTCCTGTGCAGATTTCGGGTTTAATTCAACACCATTTTCTTTGAGTTTTTTCTTAAGATTATCTAGCAAAGTCCCCTCAAACTTTTCATAAGCATAACACTCTATCATTGTCGTGTTATTTGCCTCATGTAATTCTCTCTTCCAATTCATTGACTCTTGATAAACCTGAGTTGCGGTCTTACCTTTTGAGCCGTTGAAATATGCTGGAACCTCACCATTTTTGTTTATACCAAAATATTCAATATAAATATTATACTTTGGAAGGTGAAAATCTGGTTGATATTGCGTATTCTCTTTTGTGCGAGTATCTATCCCATAAGGGCATTCATAAATATACTCCACTCCGTTTTGAGCAAGAAAATTTGCAATATCCATTTCACCATAACTTTTTACTATTTCATTACTTACGGTCGTAGGTGGATTCAGTTTTAAGTAATCTTCGTATTCTGCACGTGTCTGAAAGTCAAATTCGGATTTTGCAACTACTCGATTATAGAGCAAATATAAGCTCAAAAGTTGAAGATATGCATCTGACTCCATTAAATCAGATATTTTTTCTTTTATGAACTTACGCAAATTAAGTTGAGTTATCTTAGGTGCAATACCATTAAATTCCGTAATAATATTCAGTCCCAATTTGTGAAATGTAGAAGCTGCAATTTCATATCCTGTTTCTTTATTTATTCTCTGACACATTTCACTTGCAGAAGCGTTTGTGAAAGATAAGACAAGAATATCTTCTGGCTTATATTGCTTTGTTTTCAATAAAAATTTAATTTTTCCAACAACAGTAGTTGTTTTACCAGTTCCTGCCCCGGCGATTACCAAATGGTTATGTGCATCTTTCAGGATGCATGTCATTTGTTGCTTATCCAACCTGTGTCCTTCAACATCACCTATGAGCGTATACGCATTTTGAATTTTTAATTCTGCAATTCGATTATTGTGAGTTTGTATTCGATGTTTTAATTGTTTTAGTGCATCTTGAATGGCTATCCTTTGAGTTAAAAAAGAATTGAAATTATTTGCCTTTTTAATTGTTTTTATATTAAATAATGAAATTTCATTTAACAATTCCGAATATTGCAATTGCCATTCTTCAGCTTTAGAGGGTTCAATAAAGTCATCATTATTAAACAAGCTTGAAATTTCTTTTAAAGCAAAAGAAATCCGTGCGATATAACTATCACACAAATCATTTCGTTCTTTTATTTTTGCTTTGTGTCGTTCAATCAGTTTTTTAATAAAACCCATAAGTGCTCCAAAATCTAATTAATTATATTAATATCCCATCACAATGGTCGATTTCGTGCTGAATTATTTGTGCTGTCCACCCGGTGAAAGTTTTGATTTGGATTTGGAATTCAGCTGTCTGCCACTGCACTTTTATGCTCTTGAAACGATTACACTTACGTGGGCTACCAAGTAATGAAAGGCATCCCTCTTCTGTTTCATAAGGCTCTGATTTCTTAATGATTTCAGGATTGAACATAGTCATATATGTACCATCATTATCAAAACAGATAATGCGTTTATGAACACCAATCATATTAGCAGCCATACCAACACAACCTTCAGCATTAGCAATAAGTGTGTCAAGCAAATCCTGTGCCACCTGCAAATCTTCAATTGTAGCCTTCTCCGATTTCATTGCCAACAAAATCGGGTCATGAATTACTTCTTTAATCATTGTTACTCCTTGTTTATCTTATGCAACAGATTTTTGCATAAGAGTCTATGACTATATTTTTATTATAATTAGGCACAAAAACGAACTTTTTGATATCTTTATGTTGTTGGCGCAATCAAAGTGTTGCAATTTATTTTTTCTTAAAACTTTCCCTTTTTAATGTTCTTTCATCTATAATCCTACGCTTTACAGCTTCACAGATACTACTAAGGTCTGGCATTAAACGAAACGTATTGTATCCTAATGTGTCAAGATACTGTATAAGTTCATCACGCAAATCCTTATGAATTCTAATCACATGAGAGTTGTTTTGAAGGATGCGCAAATGCTCATCTTTATCTAATGTGTAAGGGAACATAAATAATCCTTGTTGCATAATAATTCTCTGATTTGATTGGTTCGGATCAATAAATAAAATTGCATGATTCTTGATTTTTTTCTCTTTGTCATTAGAATTTTCAATTGTATCAGTAAACCCATCAAGAGACCATATACTCCTATGTAATTTATTATCTCCAAACAAGTCAGTTACACTATCAATACATTGACTTGCTTTTTTTGACAGTGAATCTGTTTTCGTCCATTTCATGTTATGTATTTCATCATTCAAAGGAATAGACGAAACACATAAATTTTCTTTTAAAGAAGCATATCTTACATAATAATATGTTTTATCATCTTTTTCTTTATATTTGGGTCCTTTAGGCATATATAATGCAAAAGAAAGGGCAATAAACGGATTTCGCGTGAAGTCGAGCAATCTCGTAGGCAAGCCAAAATGCTGAGCATATGACATGAAGTCTATGGGCGTATTTGCGCGAAAATAATTGCTACCATACTTTTCAAAATCATGAAGCAACTCATTTTCAACATCTGCATAGTCTTTATCACGAATAACATTAGGAAACAACTCATCTTGCTTACCGTATCCTCTAAATACATAATCGCCATTACGAGCTAAAGCATTTAGTCTATCTATTACACCTTCAATACCGTCTTGTGTCTCTATAGTATTCAAATCAATATTATCTACCTTCATCTTTAATCCCCCCGTATTTTTGCATAAAAGCATATCAATCAGTTCCTACACTCCGCAAATCATTTTTACCAAATATCTTGTATCAAAGCAATAAATAAAACCTTTTTATCATTGTGCACCTTTAATAATCTTTTCAAGGATTTCTTTATCTGCTGGGCAAAAGTTGTATTTTGGGCTTTCTGCAGGAGTAATCCACTTAATATCGTTGTTTTCAAGCTTTTGCGGCGCACTTTCAGCAATTATTGCGTTGAACAATGTTAAGTGCACTGTGACGTCTGGATACTCATGAACCACGTCCATAAATACATCGGCAACAGAAAGCGTTATTGACAATTCTTCCTGACACTCGCGAACGAGTGCCTGTTCTTTTGTTTCACCAGGTTCGACCTTACCACCGACAAATTCCCAAAGTAAACCACGTGCTTTATGTACAGGTCGTTGACAAATCATAAACTTATCATTATCCCATATTAATGCTGCAACTACTTCCACCATATATTCAACCTACTTTTTAAGGAATGCGATTTAGATACATTCCACCGTTTTGTTTTAACCACAAGTGGCATTTTTTATAATCCGGGAAAACTTTATCAATTTCTGCATAAAATTTTGCTGAATGGTTCATGTGTTTTCTGTGGCAAAGCTCGTGTACAACAATACTATCAATGATTTCATCGGGTAGCAACACCAAAAGACAGTTGAAATTCAGATTGCCCTTTGAAGAACAGCTGCCCCAACGGGTACGCTGACACCTGATAGTGATTTTGTTGTATGTTACACCGATTTTCTCTGCGTAAAATTCTACACGATTGGGAATGTTGAGTTTTGCTTTCAGTGTGAATCGCTTTATTTCTTCCTGTGTGTAAGGCTTCAAACCATCCAGAATCTTCTGTTTTTCATTAAGCTTGGCAAGATGTTTATCAATCCACGGTTTCTTTGAGTCAATGAATTTGTAAATTTCTTTTTCTTTCATATGCATAGGTGCGCGAGCAATTATTTCACTCGGCTTCAGCTCAATTGAAAGTGTTTTTCTGTTACTACGAATAATTGTAACTTTAGTTTCATTACTCATTGGATTGACTCACATCCTTTCATCTTTTTCTATTTAATGCAAGAAACACCCATGAAAATAATTATTTATAGATTCCATAGGTGTTGTCGCTAAAATTATATTTTTTATAGATCAAGCTGCTGTGATGCTGTTGTGCATAATATCAACTATATTTCGTAAGATTTGTGCTTGAGCACCAAACATAGTGATAATATCATAATTATCAAATGGTGATTTTTCAATTAAGTCATTTACATTGATATCACCGTTTTCACGAACATAGTCAATGATTGATTTAACAAATTCTTGCTGTTGTGAATTAAAGATATTACCACTTAAAAATTCACCGAATTTCTCGTTGATTGCATCTTGCTCGATACCTACGATTGAACGAATAAATGCAGCAAGGTTATCAATATCAGTCACATCCTCATATTCGTCTTTTGTGCCAAGTTCTTGCCAAAGAACACGTTCAAGTTCTTTAAGGTCATCAGCATTGATTGGCTCAAGGTTACGAATCTTAAGAATAGTTGGATTATTGGTATTTTCGGCAAGATAATCAATAACCTTCTCTTTATATGTTCTTATATCCACAAGACCATTGCCATCATAACCACCATCAAGAACTTCATCTGGTGTATCAATATCAACAGGTTCGTCTTGTGGTCTGATATACTGCATAAGGTCACGAACTTCATCACGGTACTTTTCAAGGTCGCTAATTTTAGGACTATCCCAAAAATCTGTACCTGCAAGTATTTTAAGTGTATCTGCCTTTGCTCTAACACTATCAATAGTCGCATAGTCGAGAAGAATTCTTGCTGATTTTCTTACCATAGTAACATACCTTGTTGCTTCACTGATGTTACCATTTGCAAGAACTGAGAGTTCAATATTGAACATCTTAACATCAAAAGCAAGTGCTTTTTTATCTTCGCCAATATCACTATCGATAAGTTTTGAAATGTGAAGTTGCATCTCCCTTGCATCAAGAATTGAAATTGCTTGCCAACGTTCTTGGTCGCAGAATCTATCAACATAAGCCAATTCTTCTCTTACTGATATTCTTGCACTGTTAGCCTTTACACCAAGCACTTTATTGATAAGTTCAGGTTTGATTTTGTCGTAATACGCTTTGTGTTCAGGATTTGTCTGATGTTCAATCTTCTGTAATTCAACGAGCAAGTTAAGTTTTGCATCGAACAATTTCTGTGAGATTGATTTTGAAACAATGCCATCAGTGCCATTAGGGTTTTGCTCAAAGTATTCAAAGTTGCCACAATAGTCAAAGATAAGAAAATATTCTTTTTCCTTACCATCAATAAGACCTTCGCAAAGGCGAGTGCCACGACCAATCATCTGTACAAACTTGATTTTTGATTTAACTGGTTTGAAGAAAACAAGATTTAATACACTAGGAACGTCAACACCTGTATCAAGCATGTCAACAGACACTGCGATGCGGAAATTATCATCAGTTTCAAATTTTGTTATAAGTCCATTTGCACCCTTGACGTAGTTATCAACGAGTTGGCAATAATCTTCACCGTATTTAGGATAAGTTTTCTTGAAAGTATCAACAATGAGTTCAGCGTGTTTGTGGTTATATGCAAAGATAATTGTCTTACCAATTTTCTGACCATAATCAACCTTTAAGCCATTTGTCATAACTTCATCAAGAACTCTGCGACAAGTGTCTTCATTATAGAAAATCTTAAATAGTGTTTCTTTTGGAATAACGAAATCAGTTGGTACATCATCAATAAGCACATCAACTTTTTGCTTATCTGCTGCACTTAAATCACTGTATTTGATACCATGACTCAAGAGTTTTGTTGTTTTGCTCTTAACCTTGTATGGCACAAGATAATGCTCTTTTACGCCTTCTTCAAGTGAATATGAGAAGTTTGGCTCACCATTTTCACAATTGAAAAGATGATATGTATTAGCATCAACTTCGTCTTTTGGTGTTGCAGTAAGACCTACAAGCAAACAGTCAAAATATGAGAAGATTGAACCATATTTGTTAAATATGGAGCGGTGTGCTTCGTCAACTATAATCAAATCAAATCTTGCTGAAGTAAATTCTTTGTCTTCAGCATCAATATATTTTATCATTGTCTGATGAGTTGAGAATGTGATTCTTGCATTTGGCTCATTTGCGAGAGATTTATCAGAAAGAACGCAATAGCTCATATCAGGTAAAATCTTTTGGAAATTCTTAAATGCCTGTTGTACAAGGGGTACACGGTCAGCAAGGAATAAAACATTTTTAATCCATTTGTTACGAGCAAGAACTTCAACAAGAGAAATTGAAACTCTTGTTTTACCTGTACCCGTAGCCATAACAATAAGGCCACGGCGATGCAGGTCATTAAATCGTTCACAGATGTTAGTTATAGCCATTTTCTGATATGGTCTGCCTGAAATATCATCACGAATCACTAAGTCAGTTATGTCATTTCTGCTACGCTTCTGAATCATATATTCAAGTTCTTCAGCAGTATGAAAAGCCATAACCTTACGAGATGGATATAAGCCGTCAATCACATAGATTTCATAACCATTTGTATAATAAAGCACTGGAACATAGCCATATTGCTTTTTCATACAATCTCCGTATGTTTTTACTTGCTGAATACCAACAACAGCATCAACGCTTGTCTTTTTAGCCTCAACAATAGCAAGTGGCTTACCATCTTTACCATAAAGAACATAATCACAGAACCCAATACCGGAAGCATTAGGCATATCTTTAACAGGAATTTCACAACAAGCCATATTAGGCATTACCGTACCACTTTTTACAACTGTACCATTTGGAAGAGTTGTTGTACTATTGGGTTCAAGAACATTCCAACCAACTTCGCCAAGATAAACATCTATGTAAATACGACGAGTTTCAGCCTCACTCATATATGCAGGGATTGTAAATCCTGCAACTGTATCAGGTTGCTCAAATTTTCTATATACGAATTCTGCAAAGAAAGCAAGATTATCAAGAGCCAGACGGGCATATTTTTTCTTGATATTTTTATCGTGCTGTGCATTCATACCTAACTTACGGATAAAATGAAGTGTTTCAAGAATGACACTGTTATCAACAAACCCTGTTATGAGTTTATTGTCGATAAGTTCAAGCATTGTTGCATTTTTCTGTATTTCTACACTGTGTTTATCGTATATAAATTCAACTATTGTCAAAAGAGCATTACGACAACTCAAAGCCATATCAGATGGTGTAGTAGCATTTTCAGCCAATACACAAGCATCATATATAGCCTTGTATTTAGTATTATTCAGAATAAAATCAAATTGAGTCATAATAATTCTCCTTTGATTAATTGAATTTTATCTATGTAAATTGCACAGACAAATTTTGATTTGTCGATTTGTTTGACGAAGTCTGTGAATTCATTTACTTCACACATTTCAGGTAATGGCAAACTGATTTTATTTAACATATTACCTGTAATTTGGTTTATAGTTGTAGTTGCTCCTGTTTTTATTTGTCTTCTAAAAGCATCCATTTGAAAATAAGTCATTAAATATGAATAATATTTACTTCTTATAATCATCATAAATGCTCCAAATGACATTGGTTCAGAAATATTTTTTATAAGTGCGACTTTTCCAACTAATCGAGCACTACCATTCCTTGAGCACATAAGAATATCGTTATCTTGCACAAAAAGTTTTTCTTTAATCTTGCAATCCACTCTTACAGTATCAGCAAAATCTAATTGACTATTTTGAATATTACTTGAACGAAGAACAACCGTACCATCTTCTGAAACATTATCAGGCGAATAAGTTAAACCATTGTAATATTCTGCAATTTCCGACAGCATTACAGTTTTATAGTTTTTTGTATTAGTTTCAGGGTCGCCAAAGAGTTCGACAAATCGGGCTTTAACTAACTCATCAAGTTGTTGGAGTTGTT
>CAYWFB010000002.1:0-64199 GCA_964457415.1 uncultured Eubacteriales bacterium
TTCGGACGCGAGTTCGACTCTCGCCATCTCCACCAAAAGCAAATAATCCGAAACTATTGCCAATCGGCGACGGTTTCGGATTTTTTGTTTGCTTGTGAATGCTTTTACAAAAACCAAGTGACAGGAGGCAAAAGCTTCCTGCCACTCATTTTAACGTTGTTTCTTAAAACAGTTAAACAAACGTCTTTTCTTCTTATTGTGTTTCTTCTTTTTAGGTTCCTGATGTTTTTCCTTCTTATCAACCCAGACAACCCTACTATTACGGATGAAATAGTGAGATTTGCAGTCATATTGATAATTACCGATTGACGGTGATATCTAATCTGTTTATGTATGGCTTTACATCATTTGTATTTCCGGGAGTAACAAACACATCTGTTATGATATTGGCTTTTGAAGCAACAGTTCTATGATCAAGGTAGAAAACGTCTCTGTGCATAAATCCGCTGTCGGGGTCTGTTGTGCTTGATTTTATTATCTTCTGTTTGCTTTTGCCATTGCTTTTTCTGCTTTTTCTTTTTCGTCGCTTGCATTGACAATCATTACTGATATTGACCAGACGAGAATTCCGAGCATTAAGAACATTACGGCGAAGAAGGCGGCACCTAATGCGAAAATTGTTACATCGCCCAAATAACCCATAATTAATGAGGTGATAATTCCATCAACATTTAAAATCTGTGCAAGAGTGATTTCACCTGCAATAAGAGGCTCTGCAAAAAAGCCGTTAAAAGAGATATATGCCGCGATTGTGCTTAAAAAGCCTGCACCTGAAAGAGCAGTAATCACTTTTATTTTGTTAGAGAAAATTGCAAACCCTAAAATCACAAGACCCAAAACAAGTGCTATTACAATAAACACAACTGCTACAACAACAGGACGGTAGAGCTCATTTTGTAAGATTTGTGTCTTGAAATCAAAATCTCCCGTTGTGAATGAAGAGAACATATCAATAAAATCGGGAAGCTCGGCAAGTGAAATTGAATCATAAGTGGCGTCAATTGTTGCTTCGTCTCTGAAATAATTGAGAAGATTTGAAATGTCCTCATGCACAATCTCAAAGGTCAATAAATCTGCAAAATAAAATGCAGGGAACATCGCAATTGCCATAATAGCAGTTATCACTCTGTAAAGAATATCGAATCCCGTTGTTTTTCTTTTAAGTTTATTATTACTCATTATAATCACCTATTTGCCCCATGAGGAATTCAACTGGACAGTTCTATTAAATACAATGTTTTCCTCTGTTGAGGTAATATCTACGCAGAAATAACCCTGACGCATAAACTGGAATGTGTCGCCTGCCCTGAGGTTTTCACGAAGTCCGCCCTCGATAAGACAATCCTTGAGAATTACAAGGGAGTCGGGATTAAGATTTTCTGTGAATGCGCCCGCACTTTCGTCAGATGGGTTTTCCTTATTGAAAAGTCTGTCATAAAGACGAACCTCTGCCTTGAAGCTATCAGCTTCGCTTACCCAATGAAGTGTACCCTTAACTTTTCTGCCGTCAGGTGAGTTACCGCCACGGCTTTCGGGGTCGTATGTGCAGTGAACACATGTTACATTGCCGTTTCCATCAGTATCGTAGCCAACACATTTAACAAAATATGCACTCTTAAGACGAACCTCATTACCGGGGAAAAGTCTGAAATACTTTTTAACGGGCTCAACCATAAAGTCTTCCTGCTCAACATAAATTGTCTTGCCGAAAGTAACCTTTCTTGTACCCATTTCGGGATGTTCGGGATGAATTTCAACATCCAAAGTTTCTGTCTGACCCTCGGGATAGTTATCAATAACAACCTTTAAAGGACGAAGAACTGCCATAGCTCTTGGTGCGTTTGCATTGAGCTCGTCACGAACGCAGGATTCAAGAAGACCGTAATCAACCACTGAATAAGCCTTTGAAACACCGATTTTCTCACAGAAATTACGGATTGCGGCTGCGGGATAACCACGTCTTCTCATACCGCTGAGAGTTGCCATTCGTGGGTCATTCCAACCGTCAACAATACCCTCGTTAACAAGGGCCAAGCACTTTCTCTTGCTTGTAAGGCAGTAGTTGAGATTAAGACGAGCAAACTCAATCTGACGGGGTGGAGTTGGAATATCAAGAGCCTTTAAGAACCAGTCATAAAGGGGTCTGTGATTTTCAAACTCAAGTGAGCAAAGAGAATGTGTAACACCCTCTTTTGCATCTGACAAGGGGTGTGCAAAGTCATACATAGGATATACACACCATTTGTCACCTGTCTGGTGATGAGGCACGTGAGCAATTCTGTAAATAACAGGGTCGCGCATATTGATGTTAGCCGCCGCCATATCAATCTTTGCACGAAGAACTCTTGCGCCGTTCTCGAATTCGCCGTCGGTCATTCTCTTGAACAAGTCAAGGTTTTCTTCGATACTTCTCTCACGATAAGGACTGTTCTTGCCTGCCTCGGTGAGAGTTCCGCGGTATTCTCTGATTTCGTCAGCAGAAAGGTCGTCAACATAAGCAAGACCTTTTTCAATGAGCTTTACTGCACATTCATAGATGAAATCAAAATAGCTTGATGCGAAAAGGCATTTGTTCCACTTGAAACCGAGCCACTCAATATCCTCTTTGATTGCGTCAACATATTCTGTATCTTCTTTCTGAGGATTGGTGTCGTCAAGACGGAGATTGCACTTGCCACCGTATTTTTTGCTTGTTGCAAAGTTAATGCAGATTGCCTTTGCGTGACCAATGTGAAGATAGCCGTTGGGCTCGGGCGGAAAACGGGTCTGCACCTTATTATACACACCATTCTCCAAATCTTCATCAATAAAATCGTGAATAAAATTTGAAATCTTTGTTACTTCTTCCATATTTATGCCTCTTTGTATGAATTTATCGTGTTGTCAATTCTGTTCATTACCTCGTCAATGCCGAGAATTTGCATAATGTAATACAAGTCGGGAGTGTTAGTACGAGAAGTAATTGCTACACGGATAACCGTTGAAACATCACCCACGTGACCTTTAAAGGCATCGGGGTTCTGCTTATATTCTTTAACATTGGGAGTATATCCGCAAAGTGTGCAAAGCTCTTTGATTTTATTGAACCATTCTTCTTTGCTGTCGTCTGCTGAATAAATCTCCTTATATTTTGTGAGAATTTCAACTGCGTCTGCCTTGTTGATGTGCTCGGGAAGTGTATAATCCGCCTCGTAGAGCTCATTGTAGAAGAATGAAACATAATTCTCAACTTCTTCCCAACAAGCAATGTCTTTTCTTGGCTTGGGATTTTCTCTGTCAATATTGAGAATAGCCTTTGCTTTTTCTTTATCGTCAACAAAGAGTGCATAAAGCACTTCGTTATAATCCATAGCCCAATCTGTAACAAGTTTATACACCTGTTCAGCAGTCATAACCGAAATCACATTTTTAGAAACGTCATTGAATTTGACCATATCAAAAAGAGCACCTGAAACGCTCATCTTTTTGAGGTTGAACGGGAATTTTGAAATATCCTCATTCTTGTTTGCTCTTCTCCACTCTTCAAAGTTTGAGTTGAGAATTGTGAGCATATATTCCTTAACACTTGCCTCGGGATAACCCTTTTCAATATAATAAGAAACATTAGCCTCGGGGTCTTTTCTCTTTGAAAGCTTTCTCTTGCCACCATTTTCTTCTTTCATAATGGGGGCAATGTGAGCATATTTTACAGGCTTAAAACCACAAGCTCTGAAAAGCTCAATATGAAGAGGAACGGATGCAATCCACTCGTCACCGCGTACTACATGAGTTGTGTGCATCAAATGGTCATCAATTGCGTGGGCGAAATGGTAAGTAGGAATTCCGTCCGCCTTTAAAATGACAACGTCATTCACATTCTCGCTCATTTCAATTTTGCCCTTAATCATATCGTCAAACTTGATTTTTCTTGAAATATCACCCGTTGAACGAAGTCTTACTGTATAGGGCACGCCACTATTGATTTTTTCAACGATTTCTTCGTCTGAAAGGTCACGGCATTTTGCATAAGCGCCGTAATAACCTTTAATGTCTTCATTCTCTTGCTTTGCACGGATTTCGTCCAAATCCTCTGGAGTGCAAAAGCAAGGATAAGCCTTGCCCTCTTCCATAAGCTTTTTAGCAAAAGTACGGTAAATTGCACGGCGGTGGCTCTGTGTGTAGGGACCATATTTGCCATCTTCAGTATCAAATCCCATAACACCCTCGTCGGGAGCAACGCCAAAAGCTTTAAGCCCTGTTACGATACCTGTAACACCGTCTTCAACCTCGCGTTTTTTGTCGGTGTCTTCAATACGAAGCATAAATACACCGTTTGTGCTCTCGGCTGTAAGCTTTGAGGCAAAGCCTGCGTAAAGTCCGCCAAAATGAAGATAACCTGTAGGACTGGGAGCAAATCTTGTTACTCTTGCACCCTCGGGCAATTCTCTTGCGGGATAAAGCTCCTCGTAATATTCTGTGGACTTGTCCACATCTGTGAAAATAAGTTCAGCAATTTTTTTGCAGTCTGTCATCTGATAACCTCTTTATGCGTAGGAATGCCTCCCTTGTTAAAGGGAGGGGGACCGCCGTAGGCGGCGGAGGGATTCATTCCCGATTATTCGGGAAGAATTGCGTTTGTTGTAATGTATTTCACGCCTTGCTTCATCATTTTATTAAGCATTTCCTTGGTGTCAACTGTCCAGCAGGCAGCAAGAAGATTGTTATGATGAATTTTCTGAATCATTTCGGGCTGTTTAACACCGCGTGCCGCCTCGAAGGCAACACCATTATTATTTTCGATACATTCCTGAAGTTTTTCATCAGTAATTGAATGCATAAGATACCAAAGCTCCATATCAGGAGAAAGCAATCTGAACTGACGAAGCACGTCCTTATGGAAAGAAATAAGAATTACGCTGTCTTCGATTTCATATTTACGAATAATCTCAAGCAAATCTGCAACCTTTTCAACTCTCTTATCCTTAACCTCAATCATGGGTCGGATATTAGCCTCTTTGCAGATTTCAATGAATTCCTCAACAAGAATAATACCTGAATCGGGATAATCCTTGATATTTGCACCGTTTGTATATTTAATCTTTGAAAGCTTGTCAGCAAAGGACATCTTTTTAACATCGCCCTTTTCTTTTGCCATTGACTGAAGCATATGGTCATGAATTATAACCCACTTGCCGTCAGTTGTGCAGTGAACGTCACACTC
Source organism: uncultured Eubacteriales bacterium (assembly GCA_964457415.1). Lineage (GTDB taxonomy): Bacteria > Bacillota > Clostridia > Oscillospirales > Acutalibacteraceae > Fimenecus. The sequence goes on from CAYWFB010000002.1 coordinate 5,201, forward strand.
AAGAGCATAATAATTGTATTTTGCGGCTTGCTTAAACGCTTCAAGTGAATTTTCTGGTGCTACCGAAGAAAGTCCTCTGTGAGCGGTAAGGTGAATACCCTCTGTATTACCCTCTGCAGATTCTGAAAATTTAATGGTATCCTTGGCAACCTTTGCGCCGTAACGGATATCAACATAAGCCTTTCTTGCACCCAACGCAAGCAAGGTTGTGGGAATAGCAAAACCTAAAAACTTTTTTGTACCTTTTTTCATTTCAGTCGCCCCTTATGTGCATAGTTATACAATTATAAATATTATACATCAACCATTAAAAAAAGTAAACCGCATATTTGAATTTTTTTACTATCTTTAAGAGCAATATGCCCCTGCGTAAAATATGCCAAACCCCCACACTTGCCATTTATAATAAAGTGTGATATAATGCTGATATATATGCGTTCAAATGAGGAATGAATTATGTCAGAAATCATTTACAACCAAATATACTATCTTGGAATTCAAACTATCCGCTACGGAAAACGCTTTTTCCGATGGCTATTAAGTCTTTTGCTTAAACCCATAAAGGCAATAGGAACACTCCTTTTTACAATCATCATTGTCGTGGACAAATTCGCCTTGAAAACCTTCCACGAAATTGTTGATGATTTCCGTGAGCTTGCCACTGATGCGAAAAAGGTATCATTTAAGCTTTCCGCTGAAAATGCGGGAGGTAAAAAGAGCCTTTTCAAAAGACTTGGACATTACATAAGCGTTGCGTACCGCAAATACAAGAAGGCATTTATATATGTTTTCAATATTGCAGTACCCGTTTTGTCACTTGTTTTGCTTTTCAACGTAATCAACGCGTGGTCCAACACCACCTTTGCACTTGAAATCAACTACAATGACCAGGTTATCGGATATGTACGCAGTGAGGCAGAATACAAAGAGGCAAGAGAATTGGCTTTTGACCGCCTTGACCTTTCCGCATCTTCCTCTGCACCCTCAAACACTACAGAAGAAACCGAGCTTATCGGTGATGCAGATTTCAAAATCATGCCCGTAAAACTAAGCCAGATTAATAGTGCCGCCGAGGTTTGCGATAAGCTTATTGCAAATTCAGAAAGCAAAATCACAAATGCCTGCGGAATTTATGTTGACAACACCTTTATCTGTGCGGTTAAAAACGAAACCGACGCTTTAAGTGTGCTTGACAATATTCTCGCAGAGCATGAAACTGATGAAGAGAATGCCGTTGTAAGCTTTGTTGAAGATATTGAGTATGTTCAGGGTCTTTATCCCGATAACGAGGGCACTGTCAAAGATGCTTCATATTTAAGTGAAAAGCTTAATTCAAAAAAGAGCGAGGCAGTTTATTATACCGTTCAGTCAGGTGATACTGTTTCGGGAATAGCTGCCGAATTCGGTATGACCTCCTCCGAGATTTTCAACCTCAACCCTTCACTTAAAGAAAGTATTTACATAGGTCAAGAAATTCTCATTTCAAACGAGGTCAATTTCATTCGGGTTCAGGTAACAAAGACCGAAACACGCCAGGTTGAAATTGATTATGACACTATCAAGGTAAACACAAGCAGTCTTTATAAGGGTGACAGCAGAGTTGTCACGAAGGGTGTGAATGGACTTGAAGAGGTTACCGAGCTTGTAACCTATATTGACGGCGTAAGAGTTTCGTCAAAAGAGGTTTCGCGTACAACCGTGCGCGAGGCAGTTGACGAAAAAATTCAGGTTGGTACAAAAACCCACAGCTATTCTTCGGGTGGCGGAAGCTACACCGGTGGCAGACTTGGCTGGCCCACAATCGGCGCTTACTCTGTTTCATCACGCTACGGCTACCGTAACTTTGGTGACGGCTGGCACGGCGGTATTGATATTGTTCGTCCCGGCGGTAGCAGCGGTTGTACCGTTGTTGCGGCAGAAGCAGGCACAGTAACCTTTGCGGGCTGGTATGGCTCGGGCGGTTATACAGTAATTATCAATCACGGTGGCGGACTTACGACTATGTACTGTCACATGCAACCGGGCTTAAAGGTTCGTACGGGTCAGTATGTTTCACGCGGACAGGCTATCGGCAAAATCGGTGCAACCGGCTATGTTACAGGCGCTCACCTTCACTTTGAGGTTAAGGTAAACGGCAACAACGTTAACCCCGCACCATATTTAGGAATATAAATTATGGAACAATTTATTATTGCAGGACATAAAACTGAATATCACGTGCGTGGCGAATTGCTCCGCCAGCGCTCTGCGCCCTACAAAGCAGATTTTGACAGTAACGAGGCAGAAATCCGACTTAACATAAAAGAGGATTTTATTGTAAAAAAGAAAGCAGATATTCCCTATTTATCGCTTGACGAGCACGAATACATGTGGACCTGTGAGGCTTTTTACAATGAACTTTTGCGCCACAACGGGCTTATGCTTCATTCCTCGTGCGTTGAGAAAGACGGATATGCTTATCTTTTCTCTGCACGAAGCGGTACAGGTAAATCCACGCACACGCACCTCTGGCTTGAAAATCTTTCAGGCACACGCATTATCAATGACGATAAGCCTGCGCTTATTTACGAAAACGGCGTGTGGTATGCCTGCGGAACTCCTTTTTCGGGCAAAACCGATGAAAACCTCAATGTGAAAATCCCCGTAAGAGCAATTGTTTTTCTTCACCGAAGCGAAACAAATCAAGTCAAAAGACTCCCCCCCGCCCTTGCGGTAACACAATTCATTGAGCAAACCATTAATCCCTCTGACCGTACTCTTGCAGAAAAAATGCTTGAATACACGGATTTGATACTTCGCAATGTCCCTGTATTTTCTCTGGGTTGCAATCTTGACCCCAAAGCAGCGGAAATTACCTATAACGAAATAGAAAGGCTGATTGCAGATGAAAATTAAAGACGGATTTATCTTAAAAGATGTTGCAGGCAGTAAAATTGTTATTGCAACAGGCTCTGCAAAACTTGATTTTAACGGTGTTATAACCTTTAACAATGTTGGCGCAGATGTTTTCACAATGCTTGACGGAACAAATTCCGTAGAAAGCATTATTGCACGCATTTCTGCTGATTACGGAGTGGATGAAAAGCTTGTAACGACAGATGTCCACAAGCTTATTGAAAAAATGAAAAAATTCAACCTTATTGAAGAATGAAGCGAAAAGAATGAAGGACATATCAGTTTTAAAATGGATATACAGAAACTGCGGTAAGCGCAGAAGAGAAGGTGTTGTGCTTATTTCTCTGAACGCTTGGTCTGCGTTGTGCACAACTCTTTTTGCTGTGCTGTCAAAGACCGTAATGGACAGTGCACAAAACAGTGACCGCACCTCTCTTGTGAAAAATGTTGTTTTTCTGTTTTTGCTTATCGCCTCTCAAATGATATCACGTATTTTATCATCATATATTGAAGCGGTAGGACAGGGTAAAGCAGAAATCTCATTGAAAACCCGTGTTTTTTCCAACATAATTTACGGCACCTACGCCGACTACGCCGACCATCACAGCGGTGACCTTATGTCAAGACTTACATCAGACGTTCTGACGGTTAGTGACACCTATGTACATATACTCCCGTCACTTACGGGATTTGCTGTAAGAATACTCACCGGCGCAACTGCTCTTTTTGCTCTTGACCGTCGATTCGCAATTGTATTTATAGCATGCGGAACCTTTCTTGTTTTGGTGGCAGTATTAATGCGAAAACAGCTTAAGATCCTGCACCTGAAAGTTCAAAAAAGCGACTCAAAGGTCCGCTCATTTATGCAGGAAATGATTGAAAACTTGTTCGCAATCAAGGTTTTCGGTATTGAAGACAAAATTATCAATCGTTCTATCCGTCAGCAAAAAAGATTTTATCGCGACAAGGTAAAGAAAAAGAGCTTTTCCATACTTGCATCTATCGGCTTTTCAATAGCTTTTGCCGCAGGATATTTAGCCGCTGTGGCATACGGTTCTTACGGCGTTCTTAAAGGAACTCTCACCTTCGGTACGGTTGTCGCAATTGTTCAGCTTGTAAATCAGCTTCAATCCCCTGTTATAGGTATTACGGGAATCCTTCCCTCATTTTATGCTATGACTGCTTCTGCGCAACGCCTTATGGAAATTTCTTCAGCGGCAAAAGAGCTTAAGAGCAATACGGACAAAGCTGACTACGAAAGCTTTTTAAAGATTAAATCTGAAAATATTTCATTTGGTTATGGCGAAGAAACCGTTATAAGCAATTCCTCATTCGAGGTTGAAAAAGGTGATTTTGTAGGAATAAAAGGACCTTCGGGTGCTGGCAAATCCACGATTTTCAAGCTTATTACGGGAATTTACACACCTGATTACGGTGAAATTTACATTGAGACAACCGATGGCAATATTTCTTGCAGTGAAGCAAGAGAGCTTTATTCGGTTGTTCCTCAGGGCAATATGCTTTTCAGCGGAACGGTAAAGGAAAACATTACTATGCTTTGTCCTGAAGCTACAGAAGAAGAAATCCAAAAAGCTCTCAGCGATTCTTGTGCCGAATTTGCCTACAGTCTTGAGAATGGACTTGATTTTATGCTGGGCGAAGACGGAATGGGAATTTCAGAAGGTCAGGCACAGCGCCTTGCCATTGCACGCGCTCTTCTTGGCAAGGGTAAAATTCTTCTTATGGATGAAGCCACGAGTGCATTAGACAGTGAAAGTGAAGCTACCCTTCTTGAAAACCTTTCTGCGAGAAATGATTTAACCATTCTCTTTATTACTCACAGAGACTCCGTGCTTGAAAAATGCGACAAGATACTCACAGTTGCCGACGGAAGAATTGACGAAAATTGATTTGGCAGGTAAAAACTTGTTAAAAAACATTGCATAAACAAAAATACTTTGCTATAATTAGTTGAATATATATTTTTATATGCATTATAAGGAAATTTTCGTGATAGGAGTTAATAATATGGAATACAATTCAAAAAACACTAATGTTGAAGAATCCCTCGATTTTGAAACCATATTGCAATATGCAATAAGAGTTCTTCAGAAATGGTGGGCAATCGCTCTTGCCGCTATCATTTGTGCCGGCGCTGGCTTCGGTATTGCAAAGGCAACCTACACACCAACATACACTTGTACAATGCGCTTTGTTGTTGACAATAAGGGTGAAAACACAGTTGCGGGTGGTACTTCTTCATCAGACATTAGTGCAGGTATCAGTCTTGCGAGAAACTACGCTATCATTATGACTGAAACAAACAGTCTTATGGAGCTTGTTGCTCAGAACAGCGGCTACACAATGAACGGCAAGCCACTCACAGGTGCAGACGTTATGGGAATGCTCAGCTCAAGCCTTGTTGAAGACACATCTATTATTTCACTTTCAATCACAAGCACAGACCCCGATGTTTCTTATGCAGTTGCAGTAAGCTATGCAAATAACTACAGCCAGATTACTGAAAAGGCATATCAAAACACACGTGCAATCCTTATTGACGAACCCGTTAAGCCCGAAAAGGCCAACGGTGACAACAGCACACTCCTTTATACACTTCTCGGTTTTATAGTAGGTGCCGGTATAGTTATATTCATAATCTGCCTTACAATTTTTATCAAGGATACTGTTAAAACTGCCGACGATATTACAAATAAAATCGGAAGCAAAATCCTTGGCACCATTATTCACATCAAAAAGTCAAGCAAAAAGGGCGAAAATCAAAATCTCCTTATCACAGACAAAAAGACCGGTTTCCTTTTCATTGAGTCCTTTAAGCTTATCCGTACAAAAATTGAAAATGTTTCAAAGCGTAAGAACTACAAGACCTTTGTCTTCACAAGTAACGCTGCAAACGAGGGTAAAACAACATCTGCAGCCAACACCGCTTTGGCTCTTGCAAAGAACGGCAAATCAGTTCTTCTTATTGATGCCGACCTTCGTAAGCCTTCCGTTCACAAAGAGCTTGGTATTTCAGCAACAAACGAGTCAGGTCTTGCAGGCGTTGTACGTGGCGAAAAGACTTTGAGCGACTCTATCAAATATTTTGAAAAGTTCAATCTTTTCCTTCTTGTTACAAGCCAGCCCGTTGCTGAATCTGCTGAAGTTCTTGCTTCTGACGAAATGGCAGACATTATTGAAGCAGTACGAAACGAATTTGATTATGTTATCATCGATACTCCTCCCGCAGGTCTTGTTGCTGACGCTGCAATCATCGCTCAGCACGCAGACGGTTGTGTAATGGTTGTTCGTAACGACTTCTCATCAAAGCGTCGTATTAAGAAGACAATCGAAGATATGGAAAGCACAAGTGCAGAAGTTATCGGTTGTATTTACAACAGCGCAGAAAGTGGTTCAACTGCTTCAAAGTTTAAGGGCAAGAAAAGCAAGAAGTACTACGGTTATGGTTATGGCTACGGTTATGGCTACGGTTATGGCTACGGCGATGACAGCAAAAACAAAAATAATTAAAACTTAAACAAAGCCGTACTATTCGGATTATGGTACGGCTTTATTTTTGCCTTTATATAAGATTTACAACGGTTACTAAGGAAGTAAAAATGAAACAAGAAAAAAAGTTTAATCCCCCTCAGAAAAATAAAATGGGCACAATGCCTGTGGCGAAACTTTTGATTACAATGTCCGCGCCAATGATGATTTCAATGATTGTGCAAGCTTGCTATAATGTTGTTGACAGCATTTTCGTTTCACAATTAAGTGAAAACGCGCTTAATGCGGTGTCACTTTCGTTCCCGCTTCAGCAACTTATGATTGCAGTTTGCGGTGGCACGGCGGTTGGTATGAACGCATTGCTTTCACAAGCCTTGGGTGCGAAGAATTTTGAACGTGCCAATAAGGTTGCAAATACAGGTATATTTCTGTTCGGCCTAAGTTGTATAGTTTTTGTAGTAATTGGTCTTGTAGCTTCCCGTCCGTTCTTTATGATGCAGACAGATGTCCGGGAAATTGTTGACTACGGCACGGACTACGCCACTATCTGCCTTTCACTTTCAGCAGGTATTTTCACTCAATTCTGCTTTGAAAAAATTCTTCAGGCAACGGGCAGAACATTTCTCACAATGATTACTCACCTTGTAGGTGCAATCATCAATATAATTCTCGACCCAATTCTTATTTTTGGTCTTTTCGGCTTTCCGAGACTCGAAGTTGCGGGCGCTGCAATTGCAACGGTTGCGGGTCAGATTGTGGCGGGTATTCTTGCAGTAATTTTCAATGTTAAATTAAATCCCGAGGTTCACATCAGCACAAAGCTCATTCGTTGGGACAGTAGAATAATAAAGGATATTTACAAAATCGGTCTTCCCTCAATCATAATGCAGTCAATCGGTTCTGTAATGACCTTCTGTCTTAATAAAATTCTTATTGCATTTACAACTACCGCAACGGCAGTTTTCGGTGCGTATTTCAAACTTCAAAGCTTCATATTTATGCCGATTTTCGGTCTTAACAACGGAATGGTGCCGATTATTGCATATAACTACGGGGCGAAAAACCTCAAGAGAATTAAAAAAACCGTTACTCTTTCAATTGCAATTGCCGTTTCGGTAATGCTTTTGGGCTTTGCTTCTTTTCAGCTTATTCCAGATGTGCTTCTTTCATTCTTTAACGCATCTGAAGAAATGCTCGCGATTGGTGTTCCTGCTTTAAGAACAATTTCTGTCAGCTTTATTTTTGCTGGCTTCTGTATTATTGTGAGCTCGGTTTGTCAGGCAATCGGCAACCCGAATCATAGCCTTATAGTTTCAGTTTGCCGTCAGCTTTTGGTGCTCTTGCCCGTTGCATGGCTTCTCGCGCAAACAGGGCGACTTGAGCTTGTATGGTTTGCATTCCCAATAGCCGAATGTGTTTCGCTTATTTTAAGTGCATTCTTCCTCTCAAAAACTATGAGACGGGCAAAACGCAGAATTCAGGAAATGCTTTAATCAGCTCTGATTAATATAAAAATTAAACCTCCTGTAACAAAATTATCAATACATCATACAATGGTACTGTCAGTTGATAATTTTTACGGGAGGTTTTTATATGTCTGAAAACAAATTTTGCAATGACAAAATGCCGTCAAAAATAAAAGAAGCCGTTTGCATTGACACAAACAGAGTCTATGATTCCTGTGCCGACAAGGATTGCCTTGAGGATTTACGCGTGTATTTTACAGATTCTGCTCAATGCGTAATTGACCGTGCAACAAATGTCCGTTGTCGCGGAGCCGAAGTACTTAACGCCTTTATTGAGGTTGAAAGAGTTCCTTTCAACAGAGGTTTTTATTCAGTTGATATTACCTATTTCTTTAAGGTCTGCCTTGACGTTTTCACAGGACCTTCAAATTCACCCACAACGGTTGAGGGGCTTGCAACCTTCTCGAAGAAATGCATTCTCTATGGTTCAGAGGGCAATGTAAAGGTATTCTCGTCAGAATTCTCCTGCGGAGAGCTCGATAATCAGCTCGATGTGGTTAATACCAACCCCAGAGCAAAAGTGCAGACCGTTGACCCGATTTGCCTTGAAGCAAAGCTTTGCAGAGTTCAGGATTGCTGTGACAACGGATATACTCTCTCAAGACTTCCGCGGTCAGTCTGCCGTTGCTTTGACGGTGATTTTGAGTCTTACGAGCGTGAGCCGGAAAGAGCGGTTACGGTTACTCTTGGCATTTTCACAATCGTTCAGCTTGAACGCGACGTACAGATGCTTATTCCCGCTTACGATTTCTGTATACCTAAAAAAGAGTGTAGCTGTGAAACCGATGACCCCTGCGATGCATTCAGAAAAATTCAGTTCCCCATTGATGAGTTTTTCCCGCCTAAAGAGGGTTGCTTAAAAGACAGCTTCCCAATGGGCTGCGGATGCGGTGACTAACAAAAAAGCCGAAGGAGTGAGCACCACTCTTTCGGCTTTTTTTATCTACTTTTTTTAATTTCCTTTATACACTTTTCGCACAACTGAAATTTTTCATTGAGTTTTTCAGTTGCTCCGCAAATTTTACAGGCAGGATGAAGTTTTTCGATAATAATTTTTCCGTCACATTCAGTAATTCTTACCTCGCCGTCTGCACCGATACCCGCTTTTTTTCTGTAATCTGCAGGCAATACCAATCTGCCAAGACTATCTAACTTTCTTACATATTCTGTCATATTCACATCTCCTCTTGTTTTTATTCTACCACATCTTTCCATATTTTACCATAAAAAACAGTAAATATTTGTCGAAATATGGGACTTTTTCGCTTTTTCCTTTTAATATACAAGTTACTTGCAATGACATTTATATTGTGATAAAATTGTTCTAGTATTTTTAAATTAAGGTGATTAAAAATGGATTATTACTTTTCTCAAAGAATTTCGGGACTTCAGCCCTCGGCAATCCGTGAGATTTTAAAGGCTACTCAGGACCCTGCCATAATCCCCTTTGCAGCGGGAAATCCTGACGCAGCGGCATTCCCCGTAGATGAGGTTAAAAAGCTTTCGGCAGAGATTTTTGAAAATGAGCCCATAACCGCGTTGCAATATGGCGTAACTGAAGGGTATACCCCTTTAAAAAACACTCTTACCGCGTTTATTAAAGAAAAGTATAATATCGGTAAAGCTTTTGACAGCCTTATTGTTACCTCAGGCGCACAGCAGGTTATGGATTTGGCCACAAAAGCCATTTGCGATTTGGGTGACACGGTAATCTGTGAATGTCCCTCATTCATAGGCTCACTTAACTGCTTCCGTTCATATGGTTGTGAGCTTGCAGGAGTACCCGTTGAGGCCGATGGAATGAACATTGAAAAGCTTGAAGAAGCTATTAAAAGTGCTCATAATCCGCGATTTATTTATACAATCCCTAATTTTCAGAACCCATCAGGCGTTACAATGAGCCTTGAAAAAAGAAAAGCCGTTTATGAATTAGCGAAAAAATACGGCTTGCTTATTTTAGAGGACAACCCCTATGGTGATTTAAGAGTATCGGGCGAAGAAGTTCCCTCAATCAAGAGCTTTGACGAGGACGGAATTGTAATTTACGCGGGCTCATTCTCAAAATTGTTAGCCCCCGGTATTCGTGTAGGTTATATCTGCGCACCCGCACCGATTATAGCAAAAATGACCGTTGGCAAGCAGGCGGCGGATGTGCATACTCCCGTATTTTCACAGATGCTTGTCCATAAATGGATGGAAAATTATGATGTTGACGCTCACATTGAGAAAATCCGTGGAATTTACCGTGAAAAACTCAATCTTATGTGCGATTTGATTGACAGTGAGCTTGGGGATTTCGTAAAATATGTTCGCCCCGAGGGTGGACTTTTCGTATGGTGCGAGCTCCCTGAAAATGTGGATATGCTTGAATTTGTAAAAGATTGTATTGCAAATAAGGTTGCAGTTGTGCCCGGCACGGCATTTATGATAAATGATGAACCAACGAATTGCTTCAGAATGAATTTCTCAACACCTTCCAACGAAAAAATCGTTGAAGGAATGAAAACACTTGGTAAAGTAAAGGATAAGTATATTGGATAAGAAGAATTATACACTCACTGACATTTCCGTAATAAAACGAGTTATGGGTGAGCACGGAGTTACATTTTCAAAAGGATTGGGACAGAATTTCCTTGTAAATCCTACAGTTTGCCCCCGAATGGCAGAAGCTGTACGACAGAGCACCGAGGGCGAAATCGGCGTGCTTGAAATCGGTGCAGGTGTGGGTGTTCTTACAAAGGAATTGCTTGAACGCGCCGACAAGGTTGTCTGTGTTGAGCTTGATACTCGCCTTTTCCCCGTGTTAAACGACACTCTCGCAGGGTATGATAATCTCACATTAATCAACGAGGATATTCTCAAAGCCGATTTGCAAGGCATCATAAAAAAGCATTTTGAGGGTATGGAGGTTTTTGTCTGCGCAAACTTGCCTTACTATATCACCTCGCCTGTAATAATGCGACTTTTGGAGGAAAAATTACCCTTTAATAAGATTATTGTTATGGTTCAGCGTGAGGCGGGTGACCGACTTTGCGCAAAGGTGGGCACAAGAGAAAGCGGCGCGGTGACTGTTGCAGTAAATTATTACGCGCAGGCTAAAAAGCTTTTTGATGTTTCACGAGGCTCGTTTATGCCCGCACCCAATGTTGATAGCTGCGTAATAGAGCTTGATTTGACAAAACGCGGTGATTATCAGGTAACTGATGAAAAAATCTTCTTTAAAATGGTAAAATCAGCTTTTGCACAGAGAAGAAAGACAATTCTCAACTCGCTTTCAAGCGGAATGGGAATTCCAAAGGCTCAAATCACCCAAGCGGTTGAGCTGGCAAATTTAAGCCCCACCGCCCGTGCGGAAGCGCTTACAATGGAGCAATTAGCCCTGCTTTCAAATAAAATTTGTGAGGTAACAGAATGAAATTCAGATACAGAACAAAAGGAACCTGCGCAGGTCAGATTGACCTTGAGCTTGAAGACGGAATAGTTAAAGATGTTGTATTCTACGGCGGTTGCAACGGCAATCTTAAGGGTATTTCAGCTCTTGTTAAGGGCAAGCCTGCCGAAGAGGTTATTGCAAGCCTTAAAGGTCTTAAATGCGGATTTAAGCAGACATCTTGTCCCGACCAGTTAGCCCTCGCTTTAGAGGCGGCACTCAATGAGCAAGCATAATTTCAAGACTGCCTCAAAAACTGCGGTTGAAACGCTGAAAGCCCATGGTTTTGAGGCGTTTTTAATCGGCGGAAGTGTGCGTGACTATATAATGGAATTGCCAATCGGCGATATTGACATTACAACAAACGCAACTCCACAAGAGGTAGAAGAAGTATTCAAGGATTTTCGCGTTATTGAAACGGGCTTAAAGCACGGCACAGTTACGGTGCTGATTGATGGCGAGCCCCTTGAAATAACCACATACAGATGTGAGGGAACTTACTCTGATAACCGCCACCCCGACAGTGTAACTTTTTCAAAGGAACTCTCGGACGATGTGGTGCGCCGTGATTTCACAATGAATGGTATCGCCTACGATTTTGAAAACGGCTTCTGCGACCTTGTGGGCGGAATTGAGGATATAAATAATAAAACAATCCGTTGTATAGGCGATGCTGAAACAAGATTTCGCGAGGACGCATTGAGAATTCTTCGTGCACTTCGTTTTTCAGCCGTTTTAGGCTTTGAGATTGAAGGAAATACAAAAAAAGCAATCCACAAATGCCGTGAATTGCTTAGAAATATATCCGCTGAAAGAATTCGTGAAGAAACAGTAAAACTTATATGCGGTAAAAATGCTTATTCTGTTTTAAATGAATTTGCAGATGTAATTTGCGTGTTTATTCCCGAATTGAAAGCTTGTGTGGGCTTTGAGCAGAAAAACCGACATCATATTTATGACGTTTACACTCATATTTTAAAGGCGGTTGAGCAGAGCAAACCCGACCCCGTAATCCGCCTTGCCCTGCTTTTTCACGATATAGGCAAGCCTGCAGTCGCTCATTTTGACGAAGACGGCGAGCAACATTTTTATTCTCACCCGAAAATCAGCGCAGAAATGACCGAAGAGATTATGACCCGACTTCGTTTCGATAACGATACAAAAAATAAGGTTGTAACTCTTGTAAAATTCCACGATTCGCCAATTATGATTAATGAGGGTGTTACTCCCGACCGTAAGCGACTTAAAAGAATTATGTCGCAAATCGGTAAGGATTTGATATTTTATTTAATTGAAATCAAGCGGTGCGATAATTCGGCACAAAATCCAAAATATTACCGCGGTGACGAATTTTATGCTCAAACGTTGAATATAATAAATGAGATTATCAGTGAAAATGAATGTTTTTCGGTCAAAGATTTGGAAATCAACGGTAATGATTTGATTTCTTTGGGCTATAAAGGCAAGGAAATCGGTGAAAAACTCAATCTCTGCCTTGATGCGGTAATTGACGGCAAAATTAAAAATGAATATAATGAACTCATTGGGTTTATAAAGAAAAGCGAGGAATAAATAAATCCTCGCTTTATTTTATTTACAGAAGTAGTTTTTAATTCTTTCTACTGCCTTAATTGTGTTTTCGGTTGAGCCGAAAGCAGTAAGTCTGAAATAACCCTCACCGCTTGGACCAAAGCCCTCACCCGGAGTACCAACAACCTGAATATTTTCAAGAAGAGTGTCAAAGAATTCCCAACTGCTCATTCCGTCAGGAGTTTTGAGCCATACATAAGGTGAGTTCACCGCACCGTATACTGTGAAGCCACACTCTTTAAGTCCGTTGTAGATAATCTTTGCATTGTTCTGATAATATGCAATGATTTCGCGGATTTGCTTTTTGCCCTCTTCGCTGTAGCAAGCCTCGGCTGCTCTCTGTGTTACATACGAAACACCGTTGAATTTTGTTGCCTGACGGCGAGCCCAGAGTGCGTTAAGCTCAACGCCGTCAACCTTGATGTCATGGGGAACAACTGTGTATCCGCAACGAACACCTGTGAAACCAGCAGTTTTTGAGAAGCTTCTGAACTCGATTGCACAAGACTTTGCACCCTCGATTTCATAGATTGAGTGAGGAACATTGTCCTCTGTGATGAACGCCTCATAAGCTGAGTCAAAAAGAATTACTGCGCCGTTTTCGTTTGCATAATCAACCCACTTTTTAAGCTCATCTTTTGTTGCCGCCATACCTGTGGGGTTGTTGGGGAAGCAAAGATAGATAATATCAACCTTTTCTGTGGGAAGCTCGGGCAAAAATCCGTTTTCTGCGTTACAGGGCATATAGTAGATATTTGTCCAGCCATTTTCTGTCTTATCGCCTGAACGACCGCTCATAACATTTGTATCAACATAAACGGGATAAACGGGGTCGCAAACTGCAACTCTATTATCTGTTGAGAAAATATCACCGATGTTTCCGCAATCGCTCTTTGCACCGTCAGAAACGAAGATTTCGCTATTATCAAGCTCTACTCCGCGAGCCTTGTAGTCGTTTTCATTGATTGCATCAAGAAGCCACTTGTGACCGTATTCGGGTGGATAACCCATAAATGTTTTCTCGTTGCCCATTTCGTCAACTGCCTTGTGCATTGCTTCAATACAAGCGTCAGCAAGAGGACGGGTAACGTCGCCGATACCAAGTCGGATAATTGACTTGTCGGGATTAGCCGCTATGTAAGCATTTACCTTTTTTGCAATGTTTGAGAAAAGGTAAGAACTCTGAATCTTTAAAAAGTTGTCATTTATTTTCATAATTGTCCCTCCGACAATATTTTTTACGAATTAATTTCTCCACGAAAAACCTCAACCGCATTTCCGCTCAGAATAACATCTTCATTTTCGCACCACTTGACAGACAAATTGCCGCCACGGGCTCGAACTTGGATTTCGGTATTTTTTCGGCAATATCCGTTTATTATCGCCGCTACTGCCGAGGCGCAGGCACCTGTTCCACAGGCAAGAGTTTCTCCACTGCCACGCTCCCAAACTCTGAATTTCAATTTATCTCTGCTCAGGACTTCAACAAATTCTGTGTTTATCCGTTCAGGGAACATTTCGTGATTTTCAAATTTTTCGCCGATTTTATATAGCGGAATTTTTTCTGTATCCTTACAAAAAACTACGCAATGAGGGTTTCCCATTGAAAGACAGGTGATTTTGTAATCAACGCCATCAATATTGAGAATTTCACCTTTTACAATGCTTGTGCCATATCGGGTGGGGATTGAATGTCCGTTAAATATTGGCTTGCCCATATTAACTCTGCCACCCACGGCAACACCATTTTTCGTGATAATTTCAACGGATTTTATTCCGCTGACAGTTTCAATGCTTATGCTCTTCTTTTTAATTCTGTTATCAAATATGTATTTTGCCGTGCACCGCACCGCATTACCGCACATTTTCGCCCGCGAGCCGTCTGCGTTATAAATATCCATAAAACAGTCCGCTGATTTTGACGGACAAATAAGCACCAGACCGTCTGCACCAATGCCAAAATGCTGTCGGCTTAATTTTTTTGCAAGGCTTTCGGGATTTTCTGCTTTTTCATTAAAGCAGTCAACATAAATATAATCATTACCCGCGCCGTGCATTTTAGTAAATCTCATTATAATCCCCCCACTGCATTTTTTACATTCTATGCAGTAGAGAAATTATATGTGATTATGGGTTATTCATATAATGGATATTTTTTGCAGATTTCAGCAACACCGTTTTTGATGTAATCCTTTTGATTTTCAAAATCGGTTGCCGCAAGGAAAATATACTCTGCAATCTTGTCCATTTCCTCAACACCAAGACCTCTTGTTGTTACTGCGGGAGTACCAAGTCTTAAACCGCTTGTAACAAAGGGTTTTTCGGGGTCATTGGGAATAGAATTCTTATTTGCAGTAATATGAACCTCATCAAGACGATGTTCAAGCTCTTTACCTGTAACGCCGACTGAACGGAGGTCAACAAGCATAAGGTGATTATCTGTTCCGCCTGACACGAGGTTGATACCGCGCTTTGTAAGACCCTCTGCCAATGCCTTTGCATTGTCAACAACTCTCTGCTGATAAGCCTTGAAATCGTCATTTAAAGCCTCACCAAAGCAAACTGCCTTGCCTGCGATAGTATGCATTAAGGGTCCGCCCTGTGTGCCGGGGAAGATTGCCTTGTTAAACTGCATTCCGAATTCTTCATCCTTGCAAAGAATTATACCGCCACGTGGTCCGCGAAGTGTTTTATGAGTTGTTGATGTAACAACATCTGCATAAGGCACGGGTGAGGGATGAAGCCCTGCCGCAACAAGACCCGCAATGTGAGCCATATCAACCATAAAGTAAGCACCAACGCTATGTGCGATGTTTGCCATTCTTTCAAAGTCGATTGTACGGGGATATGCCGATGCACCTGCTACGATGAGCTTGGGCTGACATTCTTTAGCTTTCTGTTCAAATGTCTCATAGTCAAGGAAGCCGTTTTCGTCAACACCGTAAGGTACGAAATTATAGTATTTACCTGACATATTAACGGGTGAGCCGTGTGTTAAGTGACCACCCTCTGCCAGATTCATACCCATAACTGTATCACCCGGCTGAATAAGAGCAAAGTAAACTGCCATATTTGCCTGCGCACCTGAATGGGGCTGAACATTTGCATAATTTGCGCCGAAAAGCTTTTTAAGTCTGTCGCGGGCAATATCTTCAACTACGTCAACGTGCTGACATCCACCATAATAGCGCTTGCCGGGATAACCCTCGGCATATTTGTTTGTAAGCACACTGCCCATTGCCGCCATAACGGCAGGGGAAACAATGTTTTCGCTGGCAATCAGCTCAAGATTATCTCTCTGTCGTTTAAGTTCAAGACCCATTGCAGCAGCAACTTCGGGGTCAGTGTTATTTATAAATCCGATTGTATCGATTAAGTTATTGTACATTTTAAAATCCTTTACATATTGCCTGAGTAGTTAGGTGCTTCCTTAGTAATATAAACATCGTGAGGATGGCTTTCCTTAAGACCTGCGTTTGTAATTCTGATGAACTGTGTCTTTGTCTTAAGGTCTTCGATTGTTGCACAACCACAATAGCCCATACCTGCTTTAAGACCACCCATAAGCTGATAGATTGTGTCTGAAAGAATTCCCTTGTAAGGAACACGACCTTCAACGCCTTCGGGTACGAGCTTTTTGTTGTTAGCCTGGAAATATCTGTCCTTTGAACCGTTGTTCATAGCCGCAATACTACCCATACCGCGATAAACCTTGAACTGACGGCCCTGATAAATTTCTGTTTCTCCGGGTGACTCTTCACAACCTGCAACAAGTGAGCCCACCATAATAGCAGATGCACCTGCGGCAATTGCTTTAACAATTTCACCTGAATATTTGATACCACCGTCCGCGATAACTGTAATGCCGTGCTTTGCAGCTTCGTTTGCAGAATCATAAACTGCAGTAATCTGAGGAACACCGATACCTGCAACAACACGTGTTGTACAGATTGAGCCGGGGCCGATACCAACCTTAACACAGTCTGCGCCTGCATCAATAAGAGCCTTTGTAGCCTCTGCAGTTGCAACGTTACCTGCAACAAGTGAGATTTCGGGATATGCTGCCTTAACCTTTGCAACAGCTTTGATGATGTTCTGGCTGTGACCATGAGCAGAGTCAAGAGTAAGAAGGTCAACGCCTGCCTCAACAAGAGCAGCAACGCGGTCAAGCACGTCAGCAGTTGCACCTACTGCGGCACCGCAAAGAAGTCTGCCTCTTGAATCTCTTGCTGAATTGGGATATTTAACTGCCTTTTCAATATCCTTAATTGTAATAAGACCCTTAAGATAACCATTTGCATCAACAAGGGGGAGCTTTTCAATCTTGTGCTGCATAAGAATTTTCTTTGCATCTTCAAGAGTTGTGCCTTCGTGTGAAGTAACAAGACCATCCTTGGTCATATAATCCTTGATTTTTCCGCTGTAATCAGAGATAAATCTCATATCGCGGTTTGTAAGAATACCAACAAGCTTGCCGTTTTCGTCACAAACGGGAACACCTGAAATTCTGTAACGGTGCATAAGGTTGTCAGCTTCTTCAACTGTGTTTTCAGGTGATAAGAAGAATGGGTTGTTGATAACGCCGTTTTCACTTCTCTTAACGTTGTCAACCTGAGCCTTCTGTGCATCGATTGACATATTCTTATGAATAATACCGATACCGCCTTCACGAGCAATAGCAATAGCCATATTGCTCTCTGTTACTGTATCCATAGCAGCAGTAAGAACAGGTGTATTAAGCTTGATTTTCTTTGTAAGCTGTGTTGAAATATCAACATCACTTGGAAGAACATTGCTTTCTGCAGGAATGAGAAGCACGTCATCAAAGGTAAGACCTTCTTTTGCAAACTTGTTGTCTGTCATGGTTTTATATCTCCTTCACTTTTATTATTCCTTAATTATTTTTATATTAAACAAAAAGAGAAACTTTATGAGTTTCTCTTTTTTAGTCGCAATTACTCTGCGGGGAAGAATGCTTTATGAACAGCACTTACTGCGCGGTCAGCATCTTCAAGATCAATAAGAACTGAAATTTTAATTTCGCTTGTCGCAATCATATCAATGTTGATGTCGCGCTCGTAGAGTGCCTCAAACATTTTTGAAGCAGTGCCGGGGTGAGATTCCATACCTGCACCAACAATTGAGATTTTAGCCACAGATGTATCGCAGATAATATTATTGTCGTCAATATCGAATACCTTTTTAACGCAATCAATTGTTTCCTGAGCGTTGCCCTTTGAAACAGTAAATGTGATGTCCTTTGTAGCATCGCGACCAACTGACTGCAAGATAATATCTACATTGATTTTATGCTTTGCAAGAGCATCAAACAGCTTGAAAGCAACTCCCGGTGTGTTGGGAATTTTTGTAACAGAAACGCGTGCTACATCTGTATCCTTTGTAACACCTCTTATAAGCATTTTTTCCATTTTGGTAACCTCCTTGACGATTGTTCCGGGCACTCTCTTAAGGCTTGAAAGTACCTCTATTTCAACGTTATATTTCTTTGCCATTTCTACCGAACGGTTGTTAAGTACCTGAGCACCCAAAGTTGCAAGCTCGAGCATTTCGTCATAAGTGATTTCCTGCAACTTCTTCGCATTCTCAACTTTTCTTGGGTCGGCAGTAAATACACCCTCAACGTCTGTGAAAATCTGGCATTTTTCAGCTCTCATTGCGGCAGCAATTGCTACTGCACTTGTATCTGAGCCGCCACGACCGAGCGTTGTAAGGTCGTCATATTTATTAAGTCCCTGAAAGCCTGCCACAACAACAATGTTATGACGGTCGATTTCTGAACGAAGTCTGTCTGTTTTGATTGACTTGATACGAGCCTGACCATAAGCCGAGCTTGTATTAAAGCCTGCCTGCCAGCCGAGAAGTGAAACCACGGGGCAGCCTAATTTTTCAATAGCCATTGAGAGAAGTGCAATTGAAATCTGCTCACCTGATGTGAGAAGCATATCCATTTCTCTTTTTGAGGGCTTCTGATTAATTTCATAAGCCTTTTCGATTAAATCGTCAGTTGTGTCACCCTGTGCCGATACAACAACCACAACGTCGTTGCCTTCACGGTAAGTATCAGTAACAATCTTGGCGACATTCATTACTCTTTCGGCATCGCGAACACTTGAACCGCCGAATTTTTGAACAATAAGTCCCATATATTGCCTCCTGTATTAAGGTGAGTAGAGGCGAACCTAATACGGTTTTTAACGGCATATTTCCGCCTGTACTTCACCAAAAATTTTGTAATACGGCAGTATTGCTGCAATTTTTGGCATTGTCCAGCCAAAAATCTGCTCGTCAAAAACTGCCTTGCACCGTAAATGCTTGAAATTTAGATGAATTTTTGCTTTTGAGACCGAAGGCTTGCTGACGCAAGTCAAGGATGAAAAAGTGAAAATTCGTTAAAGGTCTGCATTTACGGCGTGTTAGGTTCGCCTCTGCTCACCTTATTAATAATCCGTTACTCTTATTAAAGATTTTATGCTGATTGTAGATATATTGTTAAGCTTTTCAGTAAGCTCGCCCTCTGCCATAGGTGAGGTAACAAACGCAAGTTCATTTGATTTACAGCCCGCAAATTCAAGCACCTGAACCTTGCCGATTGTTGCCACAACATCCTGCAAAGCGTTTGATTTATCAGTAACCTCGGCACGAATGTAAAGCGGATTAACTGCTGACTTATAATCAACAACATAATTCTCTTCTGCCTCGCCCCAGCCGATAGGCTTCTTTCTGTCCATATTGCGTGCACAGTCAATAACGTCAGCAACCACTGCAGATGCGGTGGGGAGCTTGCCTGCGCCTTTTCCGTAGAACACAACGTCACCCGTTGCGTCACCGCGAACAAGAATTGCATTAAAAACATCGTTTACAGAAGCCAGCTGACTACCCTGCATTACGATTGCGGGGGTAACCACTGCAAAAACCTTGCCGTTTTCCATTCTTTTGGCTCTGCCTAAAAGCTTAATCACACCGCCGAACGCACCAATATATGCCACATCGTCAAGTGTAATTTTTGTGATACCCTCTGTATAAACTGACTCGGGATAAACATGCTTACCAAAGCAGAGAGATGCAAGAATGCAAATCTTTCTGCAGGAATCGTGCCCCTCAACGTCTGCGGTGGGGTCTTTTTCTGCATAGCCGTTATCCTGTGCTAATTTCAAGGCATCTTCAAAGCTCATATTCTTCTCTATCATCATAGTAAGAATAAAGTTTGTTGTACCGTTGAGAATTCCTGCGATTTCGTCAATCTCGTTTGCTGCAAGGCACTGTGAAATAGGACGGATAATCGGAATACCTCCGCCAACAGATGCTTCAAACAAGAAGTTTACATTATTTTCAGCGGCAAACTGTAAAAGCTCATAGCCTTTAGCTGCAACAAGCTCTTTGTTTGAAGTAACAACGCTTTTGCCGGCCTTAAGGCAGGAAGAAACAAATTCATAAGCGGGGTGAAGACCACCCATTGCCTCAACAACGACCTTAACATCATCATCGTTGAGAATAATATTAAAATCCTTAACCATCTTATCTTCATTGGGGTCACCGGGAAAATCTCTCAAATCAAGGATATATTTAACTTCCATTTCGCTCTGGGTACTTCTTTTCACTATGCTTTCGTGATTTTTAGTAAGCACCTCAACGACACCCGAACCAACTGTGCCGTAACCCATAACTGCTACATACATTTTCGAATTCACATCCTTACTGCCACTCGCCGTGACTAAAAAGGTAATAATTAAGCATTATAAATACTTTTACATATTCTAACACAAAATTCGCAGAGAATAAAGGGGCAATATACAATATATTTAAAATATTTTTATTGAATTTTTTAGAAAAATTTACATAATTTTAATTGTATATTGAACTAAAATGGTTTATTATATTATTACATAATTTTTTTCGGAGTTTTTTATATGACAGGAATTGAAAAGAAAAGGAATTTTATAATCAACACCATCTACACTGTTATTGTAGTGGCATTGTTCTATCTGTTTTTTAAATATGCTTTCGGAACTCTTCTGCCCTTTATTGTTGCAATTGCGGCGGCAATGATTTTGCAGAAACCTGTAAACTTTATAAGCAGTAAAACACCCATAAAAAGAGGGCTCGCCTCGGTTTTATGTGTACTTCTGGGCTTTTCCGCGTTGATTTCCGTGCTTGTTCTTTTAGGAATATGGGCGGGTAGCGAGCTTAAGGGCTTTATTGATTACATTATTATTCAGCTTGAGGACGTTCCTGCATTTATTGATAAAATTGAGCATTACCTTGCAAACGGACTTTCTTTCCTGCCTGACAACATTGAAAATACTATCACTACATTCGTAAGCGACAAGCTTTCTTCTCTGCTTGATTCTTCTGACGCACCCGCAGGCGAGAGTATGAGTATTGATTTTTCATCACTTTCAACTCCGCTTTTGAGTATTCTTGACACAGCAAAGGCAATTCCCACAACACTTGTTTCAATTCTTGTGGCACTCATTGCCTGTTGCTTTATGACCTCTGACTATAAAACTCTTCGCGGGCTTGTGCTTGGATTTTTCAGACCCGAAACAAGAGATAAAATTGTGAGAGCAAAAAATTTGCTTATTCCGTCCTTGGGCAAAATGGCAAAGGCTTACGGCAAAATTATCACAATTACTTTCTGTGAGATTTCATTGGGGCTTGGTCTTTTAAAGCTTCTTGGTGTTTTTGACAGCGGATACATTTTCATAATCGCACTTATAATTGCACTTATTGATATTGTGCCCGTTCTGGGTACGGGTACGGTGCTTATTCCTTGGGCATTAATCTCACTTTTCAATGGCAATTATGCAATGGCAATAGGACTTATTATAATGTATGTGTGCATTACGGTTATCCGCCAGATTATTGAACCCAAGCTGGTTGCAGCACAGCTGGGAATTCCCGCATTCCTTATGGTTATTGCAATGTTTATGGGCACAAAGCTTTTTGGATTTATTGGTCTTTTCTTGCTCCCCATAACACTTGTTATGCTTAAGCTTTTAAACGACGAGGGAATTATAAAGCTTTTCCATTTCAACGAAAAATCAATTAAAAAATCAGAGCCCGAAGACGTAAAGGATGAGAATAATGATTGATATTCACAACCATATACTTTTTGACATTGACGACGGCGCAAAAACAATTGAAGCCTCGGTGCAGATGTGCCGTGACGCTTACGAAAACGGAATAGATAAAATCGTTCTCACCCCTCATTTTGTCAATTACAAAAAAATTGATGATTTCGTTGAGGAACGCGATGACAGAATTTTTGAGCTTCGCAATGTTTTGAGAGCAGATAATATACCCGTTAAGCTTTATTCAGGTGCAGAGTTGTTTCTTAGTGACGGTGTTTTTAACGCTGATAATCTTGACGATTTGACGCTGGGCGACTCACGTTATATTCTTTGTGAATTCCCTTTGGGTCCCTTTAACGTAAGTCATGTCGTCGAATGGATTGACGAGCTTGTTGACCGCGGATATGTGCCTGTTATCGCTCACCCCGAAAGATATTATGAGTTCCACCGAAACCTCTTCATAATTGACGAGTTAATCGAACGTGACGTAGTTTTTCAGGTCAATCTTGACAGTATTATCGGTCTTAACGGCAGAAGTGCACAAATGATGGGAGTAGATATGCTTGAACGTGGCATTGCTAAGCTTATCGGCACCGACGCTCACCATCCAATATATCGTCATAACCGCATAAAAGAAAAATTTGAGGATTTGCCCGACGAAATCACCTACGAAATCATCGAAGAATGTATGCTCATAAATCCCCAAAGAATTCTTGAAAATAAGGACATATAAAAGAAATCCCACTCAACCGAGTGGGATAATTTTTTTTGTTTATTTTGATTTTACCGTCATTCTTGCCTTGAAGAATTCAGCGATTTCGGTGTTGGCTTGGTCGCCTGCAGGAGTAAACGGGTCAACCACATTGAACACATGGGCAAGATATTTGCCGTTTTCTTTTTCAGTGAAATCGTGGAAGAAATGCTCGATATTATACTTTTCGAGCAGACCTTTGAACTTATAACACTGCTTTTTGAGGAAATCATTTTTCGCAGTATTTACATAAAATGGCGGGAAATCCTTTGAAATAATTTGTGAAACATCAAGATATTTACGATATGGACTTTTTCTGTGCTTATCACCCAACAAAACGGGCACATTGATATTCATAACAATATTCGGGCTTAACAAATCAACCGCGGGGCAAATTGCCGCAACCGCCTTGAAATCAAGACCGCAATGCTCAACGCCGAAATCCTTTTGTAATTCTTCATTAAGATTTACCGCAGTTGTAACGCAGGCAAAATGTCCGCCCGCCGAGTCACCCGCGAGGAATATATTATCCAAATCAGCAGGGTAATTTTCAAGATTTTCACTCAACCATTTAAGTGCAGAAAAAATGTCTCTGATTTGGTCATCAAAAAGCACATCACCCGCAAGGCGATAGTTAATTGATGCCACCAAAAAGCCTTTTTCGGCAAGCTTAAGGCAGAAATTCTTGTTGATTTCTTTATAACCATACATCCAGCCACCACCGTGAATATCAATAATTACGGGGAGCTTTTCGGTTGTTCCCTCAGGATAATAAATATCAAGCAAATGCGCCTTTTCACCGTCGTCAATATAAGGAATATCGAGAATTTTCTCAAATCCCTCGGGCTCGGTCTGTGACGCAATTCTTATCGCATCATTTTTTGCAGTATTTTCCCAATTTTTATCAAGAATGGGTTTTAAAATATACATACTTTTCCTCTTCCCCTTTTTTATTTATGGATGAGGCTCGCCCTTGCGGTAAGCCTCCATAATATCGCGGAAAACCTCACCATTTGATGGCGGAGTCCATGTAATCGCGTCTGCGCCCGCTTTGATTGTGGATTTAATGCTTTCTTCTGTGGGTCCGCCCGTTGCCATTATGGGCACATCGGGGAATTTTTCACGAATTTTTGCCACAAGTTCAGGTGTTTTTGCCGCCGCTGAAACATTTAATATCTGCGCACCTGCGTCAAGTCGGGATTGAATATCGTCTTCTTTAACAACAGTTATAACAATCGGTAAATCCACAATATTTGCAACCTGACTTATCGTGTCATTTGATGTGGGTGCATTAAGCACAACACCCGTTGCGCCCTGATACTCTGCATGGCGAGCAAGGTTGATTACTCTTTCACCCTTTGTTAAGCCACCGCCCACACCCACAAACACGGGGCAATCCGCCGCCATCATAACCGCTTGGGTTATAACGGGCTGGGGCGTAAAGGGATAAACCGCAATTACCGCGTCTGCGTTGCAGTTACGGATAATACTTACATCCGTTGAAAATACAATTGATTTTATTCTTCTGCCGAAAATTTTAAGACCTCTGCACTCGTAAATCGCCTCGGGTACATTAATGCGGAAATCCCTTAAATAACCTTTGATTTCGTTCATAAAATTCTTCCTTTATTTTACAATTCGGTATTTACATTATATCCTGCAAATTTTACTAAATTGTGTTGGCGGTGTTAGAAACTTGTAAACTGTAGATTTTCTTCATTACCTGCTTACCGATTTGACGATGCTCTTCCTTTGTGAAATTGCAATCGTTAAGCATAATTTCTTGTGCCAATTCCTGCGTTTGCATAAGAATTTTTGTGTCGGTAAGAATATCGGCAATTCGTAATTTAGGTAATCCGTGCTGACGCGTACCGAAAAAGTCACCAGGGCCACGAAGCTTTAAATCCTCGTCGGCAATTTTAAATCCGTCAGTAGTTTCACACATAATATTCATTCTCGCCGTTGCCTCATCACCCGTAGCGTCGGTCACAAGAATGCAATGGGATTTTGCCTTGCCACGGCCAACACGCCCCCTCAACTGATGAAGCTGTGAAAGACCGAAACGCTCGGCGTTTTCAATGACCATAATAACCGCATTTGGCACGTCAACACCAACCTCAATAACAACTGTTGAAATGAGTAATTGAGTTTCACCGTTTTTGAATTTGAGCATTACCTCGTCTTTTTTCTTCGGACTCATTTTGCCGTGAAGCAAATCAAGACGGTAATCAGGGAACAACGGCTGTGCTTTTTTGAAATATTCCTCCGCCGACATTACACCCTGCACCAATTCGCTTTCTTCAACTAAAGGACAGACGATATAAGCCTGATAGCCCATGTCAAGATGCTTACGGATAAACTCAAACATTGAGCCTCGTTTACCCGATTTCACCGCATAAGTGTCAATTTTTTGTCTACCGGGAGGCAGTTCGTCGAGAATTGAAACATTCAAATCTCCGAAGAATATAAGCGCAAGAGTTCGGGGGATTGGTGTTGCAGACATAACATAAACGTGGGGGTTATCACCCTTTGAGCAAAGTCCCGTTCTCTGCTTAACGCCGAAGCGGTGTTGCTCGTCAGTTATAACAAGACCTAATCGTGCAAATTTAACGTCGTTCTGAATAAGAGCGTGAGTTCCTATTATCAAATCTATTTCGCCGTTTTTAAGGCGTTCTTTAATCTCTTTTTTCTCTTTTGCCTTTGTGCTACCCGTCAGCAATTCACAACGGATTCCGCTGTTCTCAAAAAGTCGGGTAAATGTTTCAAAATGTTGAACAGCAAGCACTTCTGTGGGTGCCATAAGAGCGGATTGCATTCCGTTTTTCGCCGCCGTATATACGATTGACGCCGCAACGGCAGTTTTACCGCTACCAACATCACCCTGCAAAAGTCGGTTCATCTGCTTACCGCTTTGCATATCCGCTACCGCTTCACTTACGGCTCGTTTCTGCGCATTTGTGGGTTCAAATGGTAAAATCGAGAAAAATTCGTTTGTATAATCTTTACTTATAATATTTTTCGTATCTGCCGCTGAATTATCCTCTTTCAAAGTCAACAAGCTCAACTGCAGAATAAATAATTCGTCAAAAATCAGACGGTCGCGGGCTTTTTGTAAATCCCCGTCAGTCTTGGGGAAATGAATATCACGGATTGCTCTGTCAAGTGTTACAAGATTAAATCTCTCAAGAATATATTCGGGCAGATATTCGGGAATTTCATCAATATTCTGGAGTGCATTCTGCACTGCTGATTGAATTACCTTTGAGGTGATATTCTTATTCTGCGGATAAATCGGCTTGATTTCAACACTCTGTGCCGACTTTATAAACATTGGTGAAATCATTTCACGGGCAGAGAATTTGCCGAGAGTTATTTTGCCGTAAAAGAGATATTCCTCGCCCGATTTCAACATTTTCTCAATATATTTGTTATTGAAAAATGTGACCGCAATCACATCGTCACCGTCAGTCACCGTGCCTTTTGCAATAAGCATACCGCCCTTTACCCTTTGATTTTTCGGTGGGAACATAACGGTAGCCTTAACGCACACATTTTCACCTATTACACATTGTGAAATGGGTGTGATATTACCCCAATCCTCATAAGCTCGGGGATAAAAACGCAAAAGCTCCCCGACAGTTGACACACCGAGAGAGCGAAACGCCATAGCTCTGGCTTCGCCCACACCCTTGATGTATTTAATATCGTCGGAGAACTTCATAAATCTCACCTTATAACCCACTATATAAATTGTTGGGCATTTGTTTTAAATTGAGTTTTACATCGTCAGAGGTGATTACATAACCCGTTCTGAATACTACGGGTACAAAGGGATACTCCTCTGCGAAAATCTTATAATATTCCTCTGCTGTGATTTTTCCTGCGCGGTAATTGAAATATTCTGTTGTCGCACGGTCAGTTTTGTTTACTCCTGCGCTCAAAGCACCGCCGTCAATGAAGAACTGACTTAAATCCATTGAGCCGTCAAGATTTACCTCGCCCAAGTACATATCATAATTACCCGAGGTAATACGCTCTTTGTAATCGGCAAAGGAAAGTGCCTTGACTGTTATATAAAATCCGCACTCTGCAAGACTGTCAGCAATACTGTAAGCCGCAGCAACGCGATATTTGTTATCCTTATTCACAATAAGCGTGAACGAAAGCAAATACGCGCCGTTGGTCTTTGCCTTGCCCGAATATCTTGTGTAACCGCAACGGTCGATAATATTATCGGCAAGTGTCTTATCGCCATTGGTAGCAATCTGCGTGATTTCATTATTAACTGCACTTCCAGGATTAACGGGCAGTTTTGACGCCACCGCGTGACCCTGATATGCAGAAAGTGCGATTTCCTCGCTATCGATTTTCGCCGCAATAGCGCTACGGATATATTTCGTCAACGCACCGCGTTCACTGTTAAGTCCAAGATAAACCATATTGTTGAGCAATACGGATTGTGTATTGCCGGATGCACCCGTAAAGCTACAATCGGACATATTACTAAAGAATATATCAGAAGTACCGATTTTCAAAGCATCCTCAACGCTGTCGCGAGTGCTGACAGAGCAGAGGTAAATCTGCTTTTCGCTATCCGCAATGCTTATAAGCTTATCCTCAAGGAAATAATAGTCACCGCTACCCGTGGGGACTGCCGTCTGCACATCTGCCGTGCCCGCTTTAACAACGGGGAAGGTAAGCTTGCCCGCAACAAGGCTGTCGGTATAATCAAGAGTGAAATTCACCGCATAATCATTCGATTTTGACGCCGCTGAAATGCCATTTAAATCGTCAGACCAACCATAAGAGGCTTTGGCGAGATTAAATGAATACACCACATCATCTGCGTTGATATTCGATGAGCCACGACAAGCTATTCCGCGCTTGATTTTCACCGTTGCAGTTGTGCCGTTTACCGAAATGCTTTCGGCAATAACTCCGTTTGCAGTATAACCGCTGTCAACTGAGTACAAGGGCTCGAAAATCAGCTTGCAAAGGTATAAATTCTCGTCACTTTTTGCAAAATATGGGTTAAGACCGTCACTTTCGTTGTAGGGGAGTGAGATTTTTCCGTCACTTTTTGAAAATGTATCCTCTGTATTCACATTATTTTCAGTTGTGCTTTCGGCGGGATTGGTTGTAATCTCGTCAGGAGCTTTCTCATTGGGCTTGCAGGCAGAAAAGAGCACGCAAATGCACAAAAGCAATGAAATTAATTTAACTGCAATTTTCATTTGCTCACCTCACCGTTACGGCTTCGATTTTCACGGTTTTTCCGCTCTGGCGGTCAACCGTAAACACGCAACCCTGCATAAATGGGGCGGTGTCTGCCGTTTCAAACATAGTTGTAAAGCCTTTTCTGAATTTTTCAATGATTATTTCCTTTTTTACACCGAGGACTGACTCCTCGGGTCCCGTCATACCCAAATCCGTGATATAACCTGTTCCGCCTGACATAATTTGCGCGTCAGAGGTTTGAATGTGCGTATGAGTACCGAAAACCGCGCTGACTTTTCCGTCAAGAAAATAGCCAAGAGCCTTTTTTTCGGCAGTAGCTTCCGCGTGGAAATCCACAAAAATAATATTAGTCTCTTTTTTGATTTCTGTGATAATTCTTTCAGCAGTTTCAAAGGGGTCTGCGTGACCCTCAAGCCACACTCTGCCCAAAAGATTTATAACGCCAACTCTGTATGCGCCCTTGTCGATAATTCCGCAACCCTTACCCCACACACCGTCACCATAGTTGGCGGGGCGAATTACATTTTCATTTTCGTCAAGATATTCAAAAATCTCGCGACGTTTCAGCGAGTGATTTCCGCCCGTAATCATATCCGCACCGCTTGTGAAAATATGATTGCAGGAATTTGGTAGCATACCATTGCCAATCGCCGAATTTTCACCGTTGACAATGCACACATCTATTTGATTTTCTCTTTTGAATTCAGAGAGCTTTTTGCGTAAGAATTCGCAACCGACCGAGCCGACCACGTCACCAACGCAAAGCACTTTAATTTCGCGTGACATAAGCACACCGTTTCTATATATGGATTTAATTTATTTTGCCCCGAAGCCGAAAGACCACGGGGCATAATTATTAGTATCAAATTTATTCAAAGTGTTTAAATTTAGATGAATTTTTGCTTTTGAGACCGCAGGCTTACGGGTGTAAGTCAAGGGCGAAAAAGTGAAAAGTCGCTAAATTTATCACTTTGCGAAGTCTATAACTCTGTTTTCACGAACAATGTTAACCTTAATTTGACCGGGATATTCAAGCTCATCCTCAATCTTCTTTGCAATATCGCGGGCAACAATAACCATCTTCTCGTCTGAAATCTTTTCGGGATTAACCATAATTCTGATTTCACGACCTGCCTGAATAGCAAAGGATTTCTCAACACCCTCAAATTCGGTTGCGATTTCCTCAAGCTTTTCAAGACGTTTGATGTAGTTCTGAACATTTTCGCGACGAGCACCGGGACGAGCGGCAGAAATAGCATCTGCTGCCTGAACAAGTACTGCAACGATTGTCTTTGCCTCGATTTCACCGTGGTGAGCGGCAATAGCGTGAACAACATTGTCGTTCTCTTTGTATTTCTTAGCGGCTTCAACACCAAGCTCGATATGTGTACCCTCAAACTCACGGTCGAGAGCCTTACCGATATCGTGAAGAAGACCTGCGCGCTTAGCCTGTTTCACGTCAGCACCAAGCTCCTGAGCCATAAGACCTGCGATATAAGAAACCTCGAGTGAGTGGTTGAGAACATTCTGACCAAAGCTTGTACGGTATCTGAGCTTACCGAGGAGCTTAACAAGCTCGGGATGAACTCCGTTAACACCTGCGTCAATAACTGCTCTTTCACCTGTCTGCTTAATTGTATGCTCAACCTCGCGCTTTGACTTTTCAAACATTTCTTCAATGCGTGCGGGGTGAATTCTGCCGTCCTGAATAAGCTTTTCAAGAGTAAGGCGTGCAACCTCACGGCGAACAGGGTCAAAGCTTGAAACTGTGATTGCCTCGGGAGTATCGTCAATGATAAGGTCAACACCTGTGATTGTTTCAAGTGTTCTGATGTTACGACCCTCACGGCCGATAATTCTACCCTTCATTTCGTCATTGGGAAGAGCCACAACAGAAACGGTAGCTTCTGCGGCGTGGTCTGCGGCGCAACGCTGAATTGCACCTGTGATAATTTCACGGGCAAGATTGTCACTTTCGTCACGAGTACGCTGCTCGTAATCCATAATCTTGAGAGCCTTTTCGTGAGTGAGCTGTTCGTCAAGCTCCTGCATAAGAAGAGCCTTAGCCTGCTCTTTACTGTAACCGCTGATTTTCTCGAGCATTTCAAGCTGACTGCGTTTGAGCATTTCAACCTCGTCGATTTTAGCATCAGCCGCCTTGATTTTTTCTGCAAGAATTTCTTCTTTCTTTTCAAGATTTTCAGTTTTCTTATCAAGATTTTCTTCTTTTTGAATAAGTCTGCGTTCCTGCTTCTGCACCTCTGCGCGTCTTTCACGAAGCTCTTTGTCGGCTTCGTTTCTTAACTTGTGTATTTCGTCTTTAGCTTCAAGAATAGCTTCTCTTTTTTTACTTTCGGCAGTTTGCTGTGCCTGATTAACAATTCTTAATGCTTCTTCATTAGCGGAGCCGATTTTAGCCTCGGCAACACGTTTGCGGTGGAGTCCGCCGAAAATAAATCCGAGAACTCCGAATACAACAGCAGAGATAACAGCAACAATAATACCGGTAGTGGTCATTGTTGGTACCTCCTAAAAATAATATTTAATTTCAAAAAATATATCAAAAATATGTAATGAAATTAAGACAATATAGCATAGGAACACTATTATCCCATACTATCTTTTATATTTTACACAAAAATGGACACAATGTCAAGACGGGATTAAGTGAAAAGTGCAAAACGCAAAGTGTAAAGTGCAGAATTTAGCTCACCTCAATGGGAAGACATAGAAAAAGCAGACCCGAAGGTCTGCTTTGAGGTTTACAAATTACAAACCATAAGCTGCTGCATAGAATGCTGTTGCAAGGTCTGCCTGTAATGGATAGCCTTCCTGATAGAAGTCAACATATGTTATGTCAGCACCATCGTTAGTATCCATATATGAATCACCATTGTAGTCTGCTGCCATTACGCCTGCTACTGTTGTGATTGAGTCTTGATAGAAGTCGAATGCTTTTACTTCTGCTGCGTCGTTAGCATCAATATAAGCGTCGCCGTTTACATCACCGAAGTATACAAATACATATTTCTCAAGCACATTGCCTTCATCATCAAGAACATTAATGATTGTACCTGTTGTTTCATAACCTTCTGCTACTTCAGGTGCAATGATTTCAAGATAGTCATCACCATTTGATGTTGTAAGCGCATCATCAAGTGTTGCATATGTTTCTGATGCAAATGCATCGTCATAACCAATTGTATCAAGACCATAGATTACACCTGTTACATTTGCGTCTTCTGCATCAATAAGGTGTGAATACCAATCTTCGCTTGCCATCAAGCCTGCGATTTCAAGGTCTACGATAATACCTGAATCTGCATACGCGTCTTCTAACTTTAAAGTATTTGTACCATCACTTATATTTACAGTTGCGCTTGCATTTGTCACATCAATATTCTCTATATTTTCCGGAATTGAATCTATTTTTCTTCCGCTGGCGGGGGAGCCGAAATAAAGCATACCTGCAATATTATTATCTGTTTTTGCAGACCTGCTTACACATTTTATAACATCACTGCCGTTTACATCTTCTTTTGCGGTGATTTTAAAGGTCAGAACAACACTATCCATTGCTTCGGGCACGTCTTTTCCTGCTCCGCCAATATAATTCACAAGAACAAAGCCGAATTTTGCTGATGAAACACCTGTGTTAGCATAAATTTTATCCGAATCCACGCTTTGCTCATCGGTTGTAGTGCTTGAAACATCGTAATCGGTCAGGGTTGCCGTTGCATCACTCACCGAAACGAGTGTTTTGTCATAAAAAACGGGAATTGACATTGTTGCAATGGAATAGTTTGCCGTTACCTTAACCGAAACTGTTGCAGACTCGCCTGCAGCAAGCTCTGTTTTGTTAACAGTTATACTGATGGCAGTTTTTTTAGCCGTAGCTGATACAATAAACGCAGTTGTTATCACACTGACAGTTAAAATAACGGCAAGTATTATGCTTAAAGCTTTTTTGCTTTTTTTCATATATTTTCACCCCAGCGGAATGCGGTAATATTTAATTTTATTTTATCATCTTTGGCCGTGTGTTGTCAATATGGCGATAGTGTATTATAAATTTGAATTTGTTTATCTCTTTTTGGATTTTATATCTCACCAAAATAGACCATCAAACAATGTAGGGGCTGACGACCACGGCAGCCCTTTTCAAAGCGTGCAATCAAACTACAGCGGGACGCCGAGTCGGCGTCCCCTACAACCGTTTATATTGGTGACATATCAAATCGCGTCGCAGATCCGACACTTTGCACTCAATTTATCAAAATCATCCATCATTCATTACACAATACAAAACCCCCGAGGAGCAATCCTCGGGGGAAAAGATTATTCTTTATTTATCACTTTGTTCTGTCAGTGATTATTCCCACCAGTCATTACCTGGGGTATAGTCACTATCAGCGCCACCAACAGACATAGTGATTACGTCTTCGATTTCGTATACTGTTACATCGAAATCGGGTGTTAAGTATTCTTTCATGCCTTTTGGCTCCTTTCAAAATTTGTATAATTCAATAATATTGTATATTCTTGGAAATTAAAGGTCTGTAGCTGTGCCCCAGCCATACTGTGCCCAAGCTCTATCGTTATTGTTATTATACAAAGTCTTGGCAGAAACCGCATTGCCTGCTGCATCGGCGAAGTACCACTCGCCATCATCTGCTACACCGTCACTGTTTACGTCAATAACAATATAAGCGTATGAATTGAAGCTTGCTGTTGCAATTTCAGTCTGTGCAATAGGTGTAATTAAGCATGTAAATGAATAGTTTGTTCCGTCATACTGAATATACTCTACAGGCGCATTGATGTGGCTATCTATTGACTCACCCTTAGCCTTTGTCTTAGCAACTGTTTGAGCTGTTGTAGCGTTCAATGTGCCGTTTGCATCAGCAATATATACGAAACCGGCTTTAAGAATCTTCTTTTCAACTGCTTCGTTATCTGTTATACCGCCGATAAGACCCTGAAGGGTACTTCCATCAATCTGAGCCTTTGTTCTTACACTAATCTTTTCAGCATAACTATCGTCAGCATTCTTTTCAAATCTGATACCAGCCTTACCGTTTGTGATGATTGAAGTTGCTGGGGGCTCTTCACCTGAAACAACTGTAAACTCTGTACCTGGAGTTGTAAGTGTGATAACACCTGTTGCTGTAGGAACAGCAATATTTGTTGTCTGAACGTAGTTATAAACAGCACCACGTTTTACATATGTTGTAGCCTGAGGAGCACCAAGAGGTGCTGCTGTACCAGGAGCAACACTATCTTTTACTTTGAATTGTGCTGTTGCCATTGGTGTATCAGCATTTTCCTGAATGAGATATGAGCCATCAACTGTACCATCCAAGCCGAACTGCATATAAAGGGCTGCATTCCAACCGTATGTCTTTTCTGTATCAGTTAATTTGTTATAAACATTGTTGTAAACAGTACCGCTTGTAATTACTTCAGTCATAGAAGCTGGGTTAAGGTAATCTACTGGACCAACCCAAGCCTGTGTACCTTCAACATACTCATAAATATCGCTATTGAACCAAACCTGGAATTTAGCTGCTTTAAGAGCCTGATTAGCCTGGTTAACATTTGCATAAATATTAACTGTAATTACCTGTTCTGGCTGTACTGATGTTACTGCGTTTCCGTTTTCATCAAGATACTCAAATTCAACACCGATAGTAGATGAGCCGCTGATAGTTGCAGCAGCAGATGCACTATACACAAATGTGGACAAGAGTAAAACAACTGATAAGAAAACACTTAAAAACTTTTTAGTTTTCTGCATTGTCATCAATTCCTCCATTGATATATAAAATCTTACGAACTTATTTCAAATTTATGCTGCATAAAAGATTTCTCATTTTATGCAGCATTTCGCTACACAAAATATATCAAATATTCTATATTATAAACCATAAGCCGCTGCATAGAATGCTTCAGCAAGGTCCGCCTGTAGTGGATAGCCTTCCTGATAGAAGTCAACAGTGAAGAGGTCTGAACCATCGTTAGCATCCATGTATGAATCGCCGTTATAGTCCGCTGCAATTGTTGCTGCTAATGTTGTGATTGAGTCCTGTGTAAAGTCGAATGTAAATACTTCTGAACCGTCAACTGCGTCAACATATCCGTCGCCATTTACATCACCGAAGTAAACGAATACATATGTTTCAAGAACTTCGCCGTCTTCACCAAGAACGTTGATGATTGTACCTGTTGTTTCATAACCTTCTGATGCTTCAGGAGTAATAATTTCAAGGTATTCGTCACCGTTGTTTGTTGTGAGAACTTCTTCAAGCATTGGATATGATTCTGACTCGAATAAGTCGTCATAACCAATTGTATCAAGACCGTAAATTACACCTGTTACGTTTGCATCTTCTGCATTTACAAGGTGTGCATACCAATCTTCACTTGCCATCATGCCTGCAATTTCAAGGTCTACAATAATACCTGAATCTGCATATTCATCTCTTACTACAAGTGTTGATGGCTCAAGTTCTGCTGGTTCTGAATCTGTGAAGTTAGCGATAGCAGCTTCAAGGTTTGCATTAGCTGTGTTAACCTTTGCCTGGTTGCTTGAACGGTTAGGACGGTCATTATCGATGTACTCAAGTGCTGAGTCAGCATAGAGGTTCCATGTATTTCCGTCTTCACCAACATAGTAGTAACCAAGAGCTGAGATAAGCTGTGCATAAGCTGCATCCGAGTCTACGCCAGACTTAACGAACCATGTATCACCAATACCTGCAAAGATTTCGTCTGCAAGTGCTCTGTTAGCTATAAGGTCACCTGTGCCACCTGCCTCGATAAGTGAGTCAGACTTCGCAAGAAGGTTCTTGTAAGCAACCATGAGGTTGTACTTAACATCATAGATTCTTGAGTTGTAGCTTGAGTACGTATCTGTACCAGCTGCAACTGCCTTTGCTTCTTTAAGAGCTTCAGCATAAGCGTCCCATGATTTTGCTGTGTAATCAGCTTCAACAAGCTGCTGAGCTTCTACATGAGCGATTTCAAGATTGAGGAAGTAGAGATGGTCTGCATCCTCTTCTTTACCTGTAAGGAATGTCTTGTAGTATGCAAGACGAGCTGCCATATCTTGAATATAAAGGTTTGTGTCACTTGGCATTACAAATGCATCGTGAGCTGCTTTTGAATCTGCAACAGCAACTGGGTCATTTTCCATTCTTGAAGCTGTGATACCAGCCTGAATGTACTCATTATCTTCAGCTTCAATTACGTTGTTAAGCTCTGCTTCACGGATACCTGAACCTTCGATATAATATGTGTCCATAATTTCAGGAGCATAGTATGTCTTCACATAGTTGCGAGCCTCTGTTCTGAGGTCAGCATAGTTGAAATACTCATAGTACTCATAATCCTGGAAGTTAACTTCCTTTTCGCCGTCGCCGTCATCAAGAGCAAGCTGTGCTTCAAGATCCTGAACAGACTTGGGAAGTGTTGCGTCTGCGCCTGCTGATGTTGCTTCTGCCATAAAGCCTTCAAGGTTTTCATAAGCAGTCTCAAGAGCTTCTCTAGCAGGTTCAATCTGGGGCATAATAGCCTTTACATAGTCAACAGTTTCAGATGCGCCTGATGCAGTTGTCATCAAAGGATATGTTGCAAGTTTAACAGCATTCTTAAGAGCTTTATCGAATGTGTTATAAGCTGCAACTGCTTTTTCATCATTTTGATCAACATCATTAATTGTGATGTTCATATCGTTGTATGGTTCAACGAAGCTAGCGAAATCATAATCATCATAATGGATGAATGTGTAATCGAATGTCTTATCTGATGTACCGTAGGTAACAAGTACCTTCTGGAATGCGTAGTTACCGTAAGGATAATCTTCGCCTTCTTCAGGTTTTTTAGTACCTTCTTTGAAGAAGTAACCTGTGTCTGATACATCATCGTTCTGAGAAGAAATAGCTGCCCAGTCAGACTCTTCCTGTGTTCTGTATGTGAAGTAACCGTCCTTAGCATACTCGTCGTATGTTGGGTACGCGTATTCAACACCTTCACTATCTTTAGCAGGAGCCTCATACTGGTTTACATTTGAAGTTGAACTCCAAACTGGATTACCACTGTTGTACCAAACAACACTTTCGTTATTTACGATTGTGTCATAGATATCCTCAGTGAAGATATAAGTGTAATAACCGTCACGCCATGTTTCATCATCCTCTTCACTTGCTGCTGTATATGCATATGAATCAGCATAAAGGTTTGAGATGAATGTACGAATTGCTGTGTACTGAGTACCACCAACGGGCTGGCCGTCTTTACCAACATAGTTATAAGCAACAACGATTGTTACTGCTTCGTCCTCAGTGTAAGTACCGGTTACAGCAACCTGCTGTGTTTCGTAAGGCATAACTGACTTATCGCCAAGGTCGAAAACCAAAGTATTTTTCTCAGCGTCAGAAGTGATGCTTACAAGCTGAATTTCGTAAGCGTGGTCAACTGTAGTTGTACCTCTGTGAGTCTCAAGCACACCGGCTGAGTTGTTAACGAAATTCAATGTCATCTGCTCAATTGTTGTACCGTATACATATGAATAATCTTCACCGTCACGGTTTGTAAAAGAAATTGATGGGTCAGCAATTACCTGTGGGTCTGTCTTCCAACCAAGGAACATGTTAACGAAAGGAAGAACAACATCAAGAAGACCGCTATTGTAAGCGTCATCAAGAGCACCAATAAGTCCGCCAATCATTGTAGCAAGATTTGACTGATTTGCAAGTGTGTCAATGTCAGTAATTGCTGAAGGAATGAATTCGTATGAGCCGCCGCCAATCTCAGCAAAAATACCGTTTACAATATTCTTAAGAAGAGCTGCAAGCTGGTCGAGAACATTGTTTGTTCTGAAGTACTTGTTAGTACCATTAAGCTGAACTGTGTTGATGAGAGAATCCCATTTAAGGTCAACAATACCAAGAATTAAATCGTAACGAAGGAACTGCTCAAGCTTTGTATCACAATTTGTAGGAGTGATTGTGAGAATTTCATCAAATGGGATAAGGTCGAAGAGAATCTTGTCAAGCTTAACCCATGGGTCCTGAGCTGTAGCAAGGTCGATAGTGAGATCTGTTGTGTCAACAAGGTTTTCCATCTTCCAGGTCCATTCACCTTTAAATACTTCTACTTCTACTTCTACTTCTGTAGTTGTGTCTTCGTCGTTATTGGTATCACAGTCTGTAGTGTTACCAGGTGTTACTGTTGTTATTGTTTCAGTTTCTGTTGCATAACCGTCAAAGAGAGCCCAGTCAACAACATAGTCGAGCATACCTTCCCACTGAGCATTAAGAGTTTCCTGTGTTGTGTCTGCTGCATATGTTTTACCGTCTACACCATAGCCTGAGTATTTAACGAAGCTATTCCATAAATCTGTACCTTCACCCATATCAGCGAATGCACGGATGTATTCATAACCAATGTCAAGAGCCATTGTCATGATAACATCAAGCCAGTAACCACTTACTGTCTGGCCTTCAGTAACGAGTTTAGCAGTTTCTGGGTCAATGAATGTCTTGTCGGAGTCATCTGTTGTTGTACCGAAGTCAGCATAGATAAGAGCATCATAGTTGTATTCGGGAACAAGGTAAGCTGCGAACTCACGGACAACTGCTGCAAGGATTGCACCAACCTTAGCATTTGAAGCAAGGATTTGTGATTTGCCGGGAAGAGTCATTGAAGGCATAATCATGTCAACAAGCTGAGCTGCAATACCAACAAGAACTGTGTCATTGTCTTCGCTAACCATAAGCTCATAGTAGCATCTTTCGTTTGTTGCATAGTCAGAACCAAAGATGTGCTGAGGAGCAAGCTTGATAAATGCCTGTGCAAGAGCTTTAATATTTGCAACAAGGTTTGCATTGCCTTCTGCAAATGTAGGACGAGTCCATGTAGCAGGGTGGGCTAAAGCTTCGTTGTCGCCAGCAGATGTGTTTTCTGTTTCAGCAGATGCAACTAAAACTGTTTCAGCAACCTTTACAAGGAAGTCGTTAACATTGAGAAGAAGTCTATCATTTACATCATCATCGTTTTCAGGAATGAATTCATCCATAAAGTTAGCTGTGACTTTATAATCCCAGTTGATGATGTAGAAATAGTTGTTTACGTTTGAAAGGTCAGCTTCGAAAATCTGGTCCTCAAAACGATAGTAGTGGTTACCGTTGATTACTTCGTAGTATGACCACTCCAAGAGATATTCGCCCTGTTCCATTGTAAGAATGTTGTTTGTGCTTGCACTGTAGTCAGCAAGATCAGCAACTGCATCGCTTCCTACATCGCCAACATACTTGTACTCAGCACCGAAGAGACCACCAAGGATTTTCTTCACTGAGCCGTTGAGAACTACGGGAGCCATTTCGCCGAATACAAAAGGAATCAGGTCATAAAGGAGCTGGCCAGCACTTGTGTTTTCAAGGTCAACTTCATAACCAGCTTTTACAAGTGAAGGAAGCCAAGGAGAATTGTCGTTGTAATACTTGAGAGTCCACTTATTACCCCATTCATCCTCTGCCTGCCATGTGTAAACGCCGTTACCTGCAACTTCTTCCTTAAGTTCATAAGGAATTGTTTCTTTAACGTAAGCGTAAACTACAACATCATTTGTTTCATCAGCATCATTGTTTACTGTGTCTGCTTCTTTAGCATCAGCGATATGATATGTCCAGAGTTTGCCGTCAGCATCCTTATAATATACATATCTTGTAGCTGATTCACTAGTTACAGCTGTTGTTGTATCGGGTTCAGTTGTAACGATTGGTAAGCCTTTATGTTCAGATGTCATATTACCGTCAGCATCATACTTAACAGTTGTTGTTGAACGGTTGTCTTTGAAAAGGTTCTTAACAAATGTGTTGATAGCAACTTCAACGTTACCGTCACCAGTGCCCCACTCGTCAAGATTCTTGATGTCTGCCAATGTGTCATCTTTTCTCTCGAGCATTGGGAAAATCATACCCTTGATAAGACCAGGGATGTCAGCGATAATGCTAAGATCAAGGTTAAGACCTGCAAGTGATGAAATAAGACCTAAGTCAAGTTCACCAGTACTAATAACTGTATTAACCAAGCTTTCATTGTCAGCAAGAACTTCCATAAGCTTCTGAACGATAGTAAGCTGATCTGTGTCTTCACGAGTCATGCCTGTCTGCCAGCTTTGAAGTTCGGCATCACCAAGAACACCAAGAGCACCCTTAACAATTGAAACCAAGCCGTTTTCTTCAAGAAGAGCATAAGCATCATCTAGAGTGGCGCATAATGCGTTAACTGAAGTCAAGTCAACAGTTAACTTAAGCTGGGTAATATAAAGGTTAACGTTAAGAATCGTACCCATGTTGATGTTCGCTTTCGCAAGAAGATTGTCAAGAGCGTCAAAAATCATAGACATTCTTTCTTCTGTTGTAAGTCTTGTAACCTGACCGTATGGTGAATAAGCCTCAAGCTTTGTAAGCTCTTCAACTGTCTTGTAGTTTGCTTTAGCAGCTGATGCCATAACTGTCATACTGGACAAAATCATAAGAACTGCGAGAAGAACACTCAACAATTTTTTCATTTTGTTCATATTATTTTTCCTCCTATTAGGATTTTGCATACTATTACATATGCAATTGAAATAGTCTTTCGTTAATTGTTTTTACATCGCCAATGAAAAGTCAATGCGATACGAGAGCAACAATAACTCCACTCTCTGACCCAGCCGTCGCAACTACATCCTGCGATTCGGCAGAGCTTGTCAAAAGTGCTCTAATTTACCCGGACTGCCCTCCACCGCTTCCGCTTTAATTTGCACCAAAAGAAAGCCGGCGGAAGACTGATGATACACACCCGAGTTATTACCCTAGGGATGTGTATCTTTTGTGAGACGAATAAGAGCGTTTTCTAAAAAAGAAGACACTTCGCCCCATTACACCATTCCTATGGTTATAGCCATTATACAAAGTTTTTTTATAAATATCAATAGCAAATTCACATTTTTTTCGTTTTTTTGCAAAAATTACATATTTTTTTGGTTGATTTGTGCAAAAGCACAAAAGAAAATTTTTGCATTTCGACGAAATTCTGAATAATTTGTTACTTTATCAACATTTTGTCTATTATTTTCGTCTTTTTGACTATTTTTTTTGCAACTTAATGAGCATTTCGTCGATATTCTGTCTATTATTTTACCAAATCACAATATATTGGGGATTGTAGAAAAATATGGACAATATATTGAAAGTATAAAATGAAAAGTGCAAAATACAAAATTTCTGCTTCTGAAAAAAATTACAAATCAAACAACAACGGCGGGTCAAAATGACCTGCCGTGTTATTTTAAAACTTTATTTGCGCTTTTCTTTTTTTAACTGCTCTCTTTTTCTTTGCCTTTTCTCTTTTTTGCTTATTTTTTTCGGCTCTTTTTTTCCTTCTTTAGTATATATACCGTCATCTTCAACTTTTCTTATTTTCTTAACGGTGATGCCGATAACTCCTCGATAGGGTTTATCAAAATGAGTATTGATTTTGTCGCCGTACTTCTTAACAACGAACAAAAGAATAATACCGACAACCACACCAATGATACACAATATATGATATGTTTTAAGCGGCCCCAACACATTTTTTTCACGGCGTAAAAATTCGCTGAAGAAACGAGTTCCGCTGAAAAGAATTAAATAAGTGGGGAAAAGGGTTCCGGTTTTGGCTTTTTTCTTATAGAACATCATAAATATGAATATCGCCAATGCCCAAAAGATTTCGATAAGCTGTACGGGAAACTCATATTTTTCATTACGGTAACTATATAAACCGTGTTCCCATTCAATTCCGTAGCAACAGCCAGCAGCAAAGCAGGCAAACTTTGAAAAAATTAATGCCAATGGGTATGAAGGTGTTGCCCAATCCAACTGTTTAAGCGGGTTAATGCCCACAATACAGCAATATAGGATATATATCGCCCCGTTAATGAATAACAATGCAAAATAGTTTGCTCCTGTTCCTACAAGTTTGCCAAACGGGCGGTTAAATACACCGTAATATTGTATAAAGTAAGCCATTATGAAAATTTCAAGAATGAGCCACAGATAGTCTTTCGATAAAAAGTTCAGTACTTTGTTAAATACTTTTTTATACCACGGTATTTCTTTAGGTAATGAGCCGCTGAAATTCTGATGTATTCTTTGAAAAAACTGCTGTATTCCACCAACACAAAAACTTGGAATACCTCTTTTTTGTCTGAAATGCAGGAACTGATATATTAAAAGAATAACAGTAGCAATAGAGTTGAAGTTGGCATAATAAGCGTCTCTTAATTCTCTGGTTATACCCAGCATATCATCTCTCCTCTATTTTGAACTGAATGCCTCTTTAAAAATAGTTAACGCATCAATTTCTTCGTAGTAACCACTATGACAATTGTAAGAGGTAACTACGATTTTTCCGTTGAATTCAAAGTAAATAGAATATGTATAACTTACCATATTTCCGTTATCGTCTTTAACTATTAATTCAACTTCTCTTGCATCTTTGTTATCATTTAAAAAGCTAATTTCAGTTATTTTTTCATTGTAATCATATTTTTCTTTAATATCATCAATCAATTCTTTATTGCTTTCTTTTGTTGCAGTTAAATATTCATCAACAGTACTGCAATTTTCAGGATATTCATACTGTGATACTTTTATAACCGCTTTTCCGTCAGAGCCTTCTTTTTCATAGAGATTTGAAATGTTTTTGTATTCCCAACCTTCACCTAATTCAAATTCATAAGAATCTCCTGTGATTTTTGTACGGTTGTAATACTCGGGCACCTCTATATATCTTGTCTGAGGTTCACCGTTATCAAAATAAAGAATGTTCCCTTCATTATCCAAAATATGAACGGCGACATCTCCATCTTCATTAAAAACGGTATTGCCTTCATCGTCCGTAACTACTACACAATCTTCGCCGTTGATTTTAACCGTTTCCGGCTTTTCCTTCCGGCAAGCTACAAAGCAGGTGATTACCAAAGTGAATACCAATAAAATTGCTATGATTTTTTTACTCATATTTATTCCTCCGTTAAGGTTTTTATATTTAAACCTTTTTCCCTCCATCTAAGAGGGAGCGAAAGTGGCTTATACTATTTATTACTCTGTAATTGTTGTGAGACTGCGGTTTGCCTCAGGAACTACTGCGATAAAGCTTTGTCCCTGATTTACGGTAAGCTCGTTGCCGTCTTTACCGTAGAATTTGAGAGCTCCTGTTTTGCCGTCTTTCTTCCAGGTGATTGACTCACCGTAGCCGTGAGAAACGAACACTGCGTCACCGAGTGACTGCTCCATATTCCATTCCTGATGTCCCTTTGCGTCGCCGAGAGAAGAAACCGGACAATACATAATAATTACGTTTTCAACTGATACTTTTTCGCTTGTTGTTCCGTCTTTGCAGAGAGTTGAATTCATGTATACATCGTACGACTTGTTCTCTGCATCATATTTGAAGGTTCTCTTGTAGCTTGAAGAATATGTAATATTGATTGATGAACAGCTTCCGCTTGCGTCACCAAACGGCATTCTCTGACCACTTACAACTACCTTAAAGGGTGTCCAGCTTGTATCCTTTGCCTTTGTTTCATAGCCAAGCTTTGCGATTGCTTTTTCAATTGAGGAGCCTTTGGTGTATCCGCGGTGCTCTGAGCTTACATTTCTTGTTGTATCGCGGAAGAAATATGTACCGCTATAAGTCATACCATCGATATTATCAATATCATATTTATTGATTGCACCGTAGGCAAGAGTGTTGTCCGTTCTGCCACTACCGCCCCAATGAACATAGATTGCATTAAGTCCTGCCGCAATTTCAACAAAGTCGTGACGTGCACTTCTTGTGGGACCAACCTTTTCGGGAATATCCTCTGTGTCGGCATAAATCCACATCATACGGGTAATTCCGCCCTCAACCATACCTTCAAAAATCACGTCGGGAGTTGACATACCCCACTGAGGTCTTGCAGAAGGGGAGTTCTCAATCATAATTGCAACAGGTCTTGCACCGATTGCACTGTCGCTCAAATCTGCCTTGCCTGTAAGGGGGTTGATATTTGTTGGAGTTGCCTCTGTTGTGCTTTCAGTAGTGGACTCTGTTGTACTATTTTCGTCAACCTCATAATTGGGCTTGTCATTACAAGCCGCAAAGGTGAGCATTATAAGCGAAAGAG
The DNA here is from genome assembly GCA_964457415.1 of uncultured Eubacteriales bacterium. GTDB lineage: Bacteria > Bacillota > Clostridia > Oscillospirales > Acutalibacteraceae > Fimenecus. The sequence goes on from CAYWFB010000002.1 coordinate 48,435, forward strand.
CCATAATAATACTAACAATTTTTACGATACTTTTTTTCATTGTATATCCCTCTCCAAAGTGAATTTGCGTGAGAATTTTTTATTTCTCTATTTTTGTTTTTCCGCCCATATACATCTGTAATGCCTTGGGAATGTTGATACTGCCGTCTTCGTTAAGATTATTTTCAAGGAACGCGATTAACATTCTGGGAGGTGCAACAACTGTATTATTTAATGTATGTGCGAAATAGTTGCCGTCTTTTGACTTAACACGAATTCCGAGACGGCGAGCCTGCGCATCACCAAGGTTTGAGCAAGAGCCAACCTCGAAATACTTCTGCTGACGGGGGCTCCAAGCCTCAACATCACAGCTCTTCACCTTTAAGTCTGCCAAATCGCCTGAACAGCACTCAAGTGTTCTTACCGGAATGTCAAGTGAGCGGAAGAAATCAACTGAATTCTGCCAGAGCACGTCATACCATTTCATACTCTCTTCGGGCTTACATACAACAATCATTTCCTGCTTTTCAAACTGATGAATTCTGTAAACTCCGCGCTCCTCAATACCGTGTGCGCCAACTTCTTTACGGAAGCAAGGAGAGTAGCTTGTAAGAGTTTTGGGAAGCTCTTCTTCAGGAATATGGCTGTCGATGAACTTACCAATCATTGAGTGCTCACTTGTACCAATAAGATAAAGGTCCTCACCCTCAATTTTATACATCATATTTTCCATTTCTGCGAAGCTCATAACGCCTGTTACAACGTCGCTTCTAATCATAAATGGGGGAATATAATAGGTAAATCCGCGGTCAATCATAAAATCGCGTGCATAAGAAAGAATTGCAGAATGAAGACGGGCTATATCACCGCAAAGATAATAGAAACCGTTACCGCTTGTCTTTCTTGCGCTGTCCAAATCGATACCGTTGAGGTTTTCCATAATATCAACGTGATAGGGGACTTCAAAATCAGGAGTTACAGGCTCACCATAACGCTGAATTTCAACATTTTCGCTGTCATCCTTACCAATCGGCACGCTGGGGTCGATAATATTGGGAATTACAAGCATAATCTTGCGGATTTCTTCTTCTAATTCACCCTCTTTAACCTGCAAAGCGTTAAGCTCGTCTGCAATATCCTTAACCTTCTGCTTTGCCTGTTCAGCCTCGTCGCGCATACCCTTTGCCATAAGTCCGCCGATTTCTTTACTTACGGAGTTACGGAGAGCACGAAGCTCATCGCCACGACCTTTAGCGGCTCTGTATTCTGAATCAAGCTCGATTACCTTATCAACAAGGGGGAGCTTATCGTCCTGAAACTTTTTCTTGATGTTTTCTTTAACTGCATCAGGATTAGTTCTTAAAAACTTAATATCAAGCATCTATTTCAATCCTTTCTTATTTGTCCAAATCTTTAGCAAGTTGAGTCAAATCCTCTTTGCCGAAGAATTCAAACTCAAGAGTACCTTTACCGCCTTTTGAAAGATAAATCTTTACCTTTCTGCCAAGAGCCTCGGTAAGAGCTAACTCAACCTCGTCGTAATATTTATCTCTTTTTTTATCGCGCTTTTTAGGTGTTGCTTTTTCACCCTGAGCCGCGTATTTTACCATTTTTTCAACCTGACGTACAGATAACTCATTTGTAATTGCAGAATCTGCAATACAAAGCATTTCTTTTTCGTCATCAAGACCTAATAATGCACGGGAATGACCCGCCGTGATTTTACCGTCGCCCAACAAAGTCAATACAGACTGAGGCAATTTCAATAATCTTAATGTATTTGTAACTGCAACACGTGATTTTCCAACGCGGTCTGCAGCTTCTTCTTGAGTAAAGCCGTAAGTTTCTATAAGGGATTTAAGACCCTCTGCCTCTTCAACGGGGTTTAAATCCTCACGCTGAAGATTTTCGATAAGAGCAAATACGCTTGCTTCTTCATCGGTCATTTCGCGAATTGTTACGGGAACCTCGTGAAGCCCTGCCATGTGTGCTGCACGCCAACGGCGTTCACCGGCTACAAGCTGATAACTGCCGTCCGACATAGGACGAACGAGCAACGGCTGAATTATTCCGTTTTTCTCAATACTTTTCGCAAGCTCGTTGAGAGCCTTTTCGTTGAAATTCTTACGGGGCTGGTCGCGGTTGGGCTCAATTTCGTGGATTGCAAGCTTTACGGCAGATGTACCGTTTTCAGTTGCCGAATTATCAAGGAAAAGAGCATCCATACCTCTGCCTAATCCGCCTTTTTTAGCCATTCTCATTCACCTCATTTTTGCTGTGATAAAAATTCCTCGGCAAAATCGTTATATGCAATTGCACCCTTTGAATTTTTATCATAATACATAATCGGCTCGCCGAAAGACGGAGCCTCTGAAAGTCTTACATTTCGCGGGATTGTGGTCTTGTAAACCTTGTTGGGAAAGAACTTTTTGATTTCTGTCACAACCTGCTGTGTAAGGTTAAGTCTGCCGTCATACATTGTCTGCAGAACACCCTCAAGCTCAATATGCGGGTTATAAAGTCTTTTAACCTGACGGACTGTTGCCATTAACTGTGCCAGACCCTCAAGTGCATAGAATTCACACTGAACGGGAACCAAAAATGTGTCAGATGCAGTTAATGCGTTAATAGTAATCAATCCAAGAGAGGGGGGACAGTCAAAGAAAATATAGTCATACTTGTCCCAAAGCTGTGCAACCGCAATTTTCAAACGGCTTTCACGCTTTTCAATCTCAATTAACTCAACCTCTGCACCCGCAAGGTTTAAATCGGCAGGGATAATATCAACATTTTTAAATGGTGTTTTTACAACCGCATCGTTAGCATTAATATCCTTAACAAGAATATCATAAGAAGAATTAACGATTTTACGTTTATTTATACCGAATCCGCTTGTGGAATTACCCTGTGGGTCAATATCTGCAAGCAAAACCTTAAAGCCTTTCGCACCAACTGCGGCGGCAAGGCTCACGGCAGTTGTAGTTTTACCCACACCGCCCTTTTGGTTAATAATTGAAACGACTTTTGCCAAGAAATCCCACTCCGAAACAGTAAAAAGGCGTTTTTTCACACCCTAATACCCGATTTTACATAAGTATAACACATAAATTTTAAAAATTAAAGTGGAAATAATGAAAATTTACAATTTAAAAGGAAATAATTAACAAAAATGTTTCACGTGGAACATTTTAAAAGTTCATAAAAGCAAAAGACTCCCTTTCGGGAGCCTTTCGCTGTGGATGTGGGGTGTGAAAGAGAAGGATATGGGTGGCTTTTGCCACTATATAAAATCACTCGACATCGGGGGATGGAGTGGTTTTATCAAGTTAAGTCGCAATCTGCTTAACGCTGTCATCAAGCTTGGGAATTCTCACAATATACTCAACATATTCGTCAGTTTCGGTTTTAACCGAATCCGCGTCAATTCCTGCACGGCGGATATTGTCAACCGCGTTGTTGAGAGTGTTTATAAAAATGCGAATATCCTTAAAACCTTTGAGCATCTGTCTTTTAGGTGCTTCGTTCTTGCGTAGCATCTGGTCAATGAGCGCTTCACTTTCATTTACATTTAGATGTCGCTCAATTATTATTGATAAAGCCCGCGAGCGTTGTACCTCGTCAGTTAAAGAGAGCAGGGCTCGTGCGTGACGTTCGGTAAGTCCTGCACGGCTAATCTGATAACGCATTTCGTCGCTTAATTTAAGTAATCTCAATTTATTTGACAAGGTGGATTGTGCTCTGCCAAGTCTTTTACAAAGCTCGTCCTGACTTAATCGATAATCATTTATAAGAGTTGCCAGCGCCTCTGCCTCTTCAAAATAATCAAGATTTTGTCTTTGCAGATTTTCAAGGACTGCGAACACAGCGGAGTCGGTTTCAGAAATCTCGGTGACAATGCATGGCACATTTGTCAGCCCTACAAGTCTTGCGGCACGGAGCCTACGCTCACCTGCAATCAATTCATATTTACCGTTGCCCTGCGAACGCACAAGCAAGGGCTGTAGAATTCCGTTGGCGCGAATGCTTTGAGCCAGTCCCTCAAGCTCGTCGTAATCAAACCTTTTTCTCGGTTGATTAGGATTTGGGAGAATGTCGCTTTGCGGAACTGAAAGTATTCTGTTTTCTGCTTTGACTTTATTCTGCTTTCTCATAAGAAAAACCTCCGCAGTGCTTGTCCTTGAGTAAATCATAGCACTACGGAGGTTAATTTGTAAAGAAAATCCGTTCGCCCAAAATGGCTTGTTATCAACGGTTTTCGAGTTTATTTTAAAGGTTTTTTCGCGATTTGTGCGGAGGGGCGGGGGTATTTTGTCGGGGTTTGCGAATTCTTTTTTATTTTAATTATTCTGCGTGGCATATTTTCGACTAAATCGAACACAATATCTTCTTCAATTTTTCCGCCAAGAATACCGATTGCCTTTTTAGCCTCGCCGATTTCCTCATTGCTCTCTGCAGATTTCATTGAAACAAAGCTTCCGCCCTGCTTTACAAACGGAAGACAGTATTCAGAAAGAACGGGGAGCGCCGCAACTGCACGTGCGGTTGCAAAATCAAACTGCTCACGGTATTTCGAGAGCTGTGCCGCTTCTTCTGCTCTCATGTGAAGAATTTCACCCTGAACCCCACACTCATTAAGCACATTTTCAATAAAGCCAAGCTTTTTGCGTGTACTGTCAAGAAATGTCATCTGAATATCGGGTCTTGCAAGCTTAAGAACAAGTCCGGGGAAGCCTGCACCCGTGCCCACATCAATAATCTTTGCATTTTCGGTAATATTAACATATTTAAAGATTGCAAGGCAATCCGCAAAATGCTTGACCGTTACATCGTCGGGCTCTTTGATTGCGGTCAGATTAAAGCTCTTGTTGGTTTCAATAAGCATTTCTGCAAATTTGTCAAGACGGGTAAAGGCTGAATTGTCAACTGTAATATCAAATTTTTGGATTGTATTGTATAAAAGTTGTTTATTTAGCATAATTAAACCTCAACGGGCTGCCGAGGTCGTCAGCCCCTACATTATTTATCATTTTTTGCAAGATATATAAGCAAAACTGAAATATCTGACGGTGAAACTCCGCTTATGCGAGATGCTTGTCCCACACTTTCAGGGCGGACTTTCTTAAGTTTTTCTCTTGCTTCAAGGCGAAGAGAATAAACATCGTCATAATTTATATCCTTTGGAATTTTCTTGACTTCAAGACGACGCATTTCATTAACCTTTGCCTGCTGACGCTTGATATATCCCTCGTATTTTAAATCAATTTCAACCTGCTCAAAAATATCGGGTGTCAATTCCGGTCGGGTTTTATCAAAGGGCGTCAGGCACTCATAATCAAGCTGTGGACGTTTAATAAGCTCTGCGAGGCGAATTCCCGTTTTCATTGGTGCTGTTTCACGTGAAACAAGCACTTCATTGATTTCGGAAGAGGGCGCAATTGTAATGCTCTCAACTCTTTCGCGCTCTGCTTTTATAAGCTCCATTTTTTTGCAGAAACGGTCGTATTTTTTCTGCGATATAAGTCCCTGCTCATATCCCATCTGTGTAAGACGGATGTCCGCGTTATCCTGGCGGAGTAAAAGTCTGTATTCGCTACGTGAAGTCATCATTCTGTATGGGTCTGAACAACCCTTTGTAACAAGGTCGTCGATAAGTGTACCGATATATGAGCTTGCACGGTCAAGAATAAAAGGCTCTTTGCCGTTAATTTTGTTATAAGCGTTTATACCTGCCACAAGTCCCTGCGCCGCGGCTTCTTCATAACCTGACGAGCCATTGAACTGACCCGCACCGAAAAGATTTTCAATATTACTGAATTCAAGTGAAGATTTCAATGCCAAGGGGTCAACACAGTCATATTCAATTGCATAAGCCGTACGCATAACCTCAACATTTTCAAGTCCTTTGATACTTCTTAAGAATTTTAACTGAACATCCTCGGGGAGTGATGATGACATACCCTGTAAATACAATTCTTCTGTATCAAGTCCGCAAGGCTCAATAAATAACTGATGACGTTCTTTTTCTTCAAAGCGTACAATTTTATCCTCAATACTTGGACAATAACGGGGGCCTACACCCTCGATTTTTCCCGAATAAAGAGGGGAGCGATGAATATTCTCAAGAATAATTCTCTTTGTTTCTTCATTTGTGTATGTAATATGGCAGACTGATTTATTTTCGGGTAACACTGTTGTATCAAATGAAAATGGTACAATCTGCTCGTCGCCCTCTTGGATTTCTAACTCGGAAAAATCAACACTGCGTCTATTAACTCGTGAGGGAGTACCCGTTTTAAATCTTCTAAGCGGAATATCCATTTTCTTAAGTGCCTCTGAAAGTCGTTTTGCCGCAAACATTCCATCAGGTCCGCTTTCGTAAGACACATCACCAATATAAATTCTTCCGCCGAGGAAAGTTCCCGTTGCAAGAATAACCGCCTTTGCAGAATAGATTGCCTCTAACTGAGTTTTAAGCATAAACAAATCGCCGTCTTTATAAAGGTCAACGATTTCTGCCTGCTTCATATCAAGATTTTCTTGTAATTCAAGAGTATGCTTCATATATTTTGAATATTCGCGACGGTCAATCTGCGCACGCAAAGAATGAACCGCAGGGCCTTTGCCTCGGTTGAGCATTCTTGTCTGTATGGAATTTTTATCTGCGGCAATACCCATTTCACCACCGAGAGCATCAATCTCACGAACTAAATGTCCCTTTGATGTTCCGCCGATTGACGGGTTACAGGGCATATTACCAACCCAATCCATATTGATTGTAAAAATTACCGTTTTAGCTCCTAATCGTGCGGTCGCCAACGCGGCTTCAATACCTGCGTGACCTGCACCAATTACGGCAATATCATATTCCTTTGCGAAGTATTCCATAAATATAACCTCAAATAAAAAAAGCAGTGGAGACTGAATCCCTCCACCGCCTACGGCGGTCCCCCTCCCTTTGACAAGGGAGGCTTTTCCACCAAAACTTAAAAATTATTCTTCTGTTTTTGCTGAGCGGATTTCTACTTTACCGTAGAGTGAGCCACCGTCAATATCGCTCTTTGGAGCTCTGTCGGGAGCAATTTCGGGCTTATAAGCCTCTTTTCTCTCGCGTCTGCCACCGTTACGGTTATTTCTGCCACCACGATTGCCAGTATTTCTTGCACCCTCAACAGGAGTAATAACAACTCTTCTGTCAAGGTCGGAGCCTACTGAATGAGAAGTTGCACCCTCAACCTCTTGAACGGCTGTGTGGATAATTCTTCTCTCATAAGGGTTCATGGGCTCAAGAGAAATGTTTCTGCCCTGACGAACTGCCTTCATAGCAGTTTTTCTTGCGAGAATTTTAAGAGTTTCTTCTCTCTTTGCACGATAATTGCCAACATTGATTGCAACTCTCTTATAATTTGCGTTACCCTTGTTAGCCATCATTCTTGCAAGGTACTGAATAGCGTCAAGAGTTTCGCCACGCTTACCGATAATAATACCGTAATCGTCGCCACAGTCAAGCTCAAAGTAAATTTCTTCTTCATTTGACATTTCTTTGATTTCGCACTCTGTCATTCCAAGACCGAGAACGATTGACTTGATATAATCAGCAGTTTCTTTATAGAGATTTGTCTCTGCCAAAGGAAGCTCGGGAGCAGTTTCTTTAACTTCTTTTACTTCCTTTTTAGGCTCTGCTTTTTCTTTCTTTTCCTGCTTTTTAGCCTCATTCTTCTGAACGGGCTTTTTGTTTTCATTTTTCTTGTGGTTTTTATTGTTGTGCTTCTTTTCGGGTTTAGGGTCAGCAACTTCAATTGTTACCTTAACCTTTGCAGGACTTCCGCCGAAAAGACCGAGAAATTTCTTTGCAGGGATTTGTAAAACCTCAACATTGAAATCATCAAAATCGCTGATGCCCAATTCTACCATGGCAGCAGCTTTTGCCTCGTCAACCGTTGTGCCGGTTCCGATTGCCTCTTTAATCATATTTACACCTCGAATTAGTCTTCGTCGTTCATTTTTTCTGCAGAGTTTTTGAGAATTCTTTCTCTTGCACGGCGGTTGATAGTTTCGTCAACCATTGATTTTGCAAGCATCTTCTTGGGTGCAAATACTTTATTTGTAATAACCATCTGAATGAATGAAAGTGCACTTGAAATAATAATGTAAACACCAACGCTTGCAGGGAAAAGGAATGAGAAATAAATACTCATTGCAGGTGTCATAAATGACATACATCCCATTGATGGATTTTTTGCCATTTCGGGATTTGTCTTTTTCTGTCTGAGATATGTGTAAACAGCCATTGCAAGTGATGTTATACCTGTAAGAATTGGAATAAGCCATAAAAGGTCCCAACCCATTTTAACATCGGGAGTTCTTGAAAGGTTTACACCGAAAATTGTAAAGTTGTCAATGAATGTGTCAATTTCGCTGATTACTTCAGCAGGTACGCCGCTTAATTTACCGTCAGCAACAAGTGTGTCAAAATGCTCAATAATAATTGACTCAAGTCTGTATTCTGCATTTGATGTGTTGCCGTTTTCAGGCACAAGGCTTGTATAAGCCTCAAGTGTTCTTCCTGCATCCTTAATGACATTAAGAACGCTTTCTTCAATGCGAAGAACGTAAGAGAGAATTTTGTAGTTTACTGAATAAACACCCATCATAATGGGAAGCTGAATAAGCATAGGAAGGCAACCGCCTGTCATTGACGAATAGCCCTCACGTGAGTAAAGCTCGCTCATAGCCTCCTGCATTTTCTGCTGGTTATTTGCATACTTTTCTCTGATCCTTTTGATTTTCGGCTGCATTCTCTGGCTTTTTACCATGCTTTTCTGCTGCTTAATCGAGGACGGGAGTAAAAGAAGCTTAACGCAAATCGTCATAAGCAACAAAGAAAGAAGATAGTTATTACTAATATCATAGAAAAAACCTATGAGATAACCGAAAGGTACTGAAAATACGTTTCTGATAAAATCCATTTTTGTCCTCCAAATTTTGTGGACTCACTTTTTTTCTTTTTTCTCGGGAACAGGGTCATACCCGCCCGGGAAAAGGGGATTACACCGTAATAGTCTTAAAACAGAAAGAAAGGAACCCTTAATAACCCCAAATCTTTCAACTGCCTCTAATGCATACTGTGAGCAGGTCGGGTAATAACGGCAACGGGGCCCGAATAACGGGGAAATTTTTCTCTGATAAAAGCATATTGCCTTAATTATCAGTTTCTTCATTTATAACCCCTGCCTTTTTAAGCTGTGAAAGCATAACAGACGCCAAATCGCCGCTTTTTATAAATACTGTTTTAGTACGAGCCACGAAAACAAAATCGTAATTTCCGCTTATTCTGTCTTCAAGTGAACTGTAAGCTGCACGTATTACACGCCTTGCACGGTTACGCTCAACAGCATTACCAATTTTTTTTGAAGTAGTTATTCCTACACGACAAATTCCCGCACGGTTTTTCATTACATAAGAAACCAGTGCAGGACTCTGAAATGATTTTCCTTTGCCGTAAAGTCTGCGGAAATCACAGTTGTTTTTGATTGTTACTGTCCGTTTCAATTTTTAAAACCCGAACCGACAAAAATTAGTATGTCAGCTGCTTTCTGCCCTTTGCTCTTCTGCGGGCAAGTACCTTTCTGCCGTTTCTGTCAGACATTCTCTTACGGAAGCCGTGCTCCATCTTGCGATGACGCTTCTTGGGCTGATAAGTTCTCTTCATTTTTACTCCTCCGTTTCATAATTTAGTCACACATTGTAAAAATATCTGCGGATAGACATTATATAAAAAAAAAGTCAACTTGTCAACTTTAAAAAATTAAGTGCAATTTTTCAATATCTGCGACAAATATTTAAATTTACAATATTTTTTAACAATATCTTGTGTTTTTTGTCGAAAACCTCTTTAAAAAATTTTTATAAATATTGATTTTTTAATTTTTTTCCTGAAAAAATTCACTATATTATATATATAAATTAGTATATATTTATTACATTTTCCATTGAAATTCATTTAAAAGTGTGCTAAAATTGATTATATATGAAATTGGGTCACTACACTTAAAAACACCCAAAACGCCAAATAGGGCACATTTTATTGAAATTACGGCATTTACCTTATTTTTACTATTTTTCAGAAAGGATGAAATAATTTGAATTCTTATTCTCAATTTTGGGAAACAATATGTAATTATTGCAAAGAAAATATGGAATCAAATACCGCTTATGAAATGTGGATAAAGCCATTAAAGCTTATTAAGCTTGAAGCTGACCGCGTCATTATTGCTGCAGAGCTTTTTAAAATAAATGTTTTAAAAGACCGTTACAGTAAGCTTTTGAAAGAAGCATTTTTGAGTGTTATGGGCTTTAATGTGGATATTGATATTATCCCATTTGAAAATATTCCGGAAGAAAAGCCACAAGAAAATAAAAATAACGGCTTTACAAGTGTTGAAAATGAAAAACTTACCTTCAATAACTTTATTGTAGGTCCTTCAAACAAATTTGCTTATACTGCATCAATGAGAGTTGCTGAAACTCCCGGCTCTGTTTTTAATCCGCTTTTCATTTATGGTAATTCAGGTCTTGGTAAAACTCATCTTCTCAATGCAATTATTGAAAAATTAAAATCCAACAATCCAAATGCAAATATTGTCTATACAACAAGTGAAAATCTCACTAACGAGTTAGTTTTTGCTTTGAATACAAAAACAACTCACGATTTTCATCACAAATACAGAGATTGTGACGCATTGCTTATTGATGATATTCAATTTATTGCAGGAAAAAATCAGACAGAAGAAGAAGTTTTCCATACATTTGACACTTTAACTAAAGCAGGAAAACAGATTGTTCTTACATCGGACAAGCCACCAAGTGCAATTCCAAAAATTGAAGACAGACTTAAAACACGTTTTGAAAGCGGTCTTAATTGTGATATTCAGCCACCTGATTTTGAAACAAGAGTTGCAATTATCAAGGATAAAGCAAATTATCTTAATTTTCAGATTCCCGATGATGTATGCTTCTTTATTGCAGAAAATATCAAGGGTAATATTCGTCAGATGGGCAGCTCTGTTAAAAATATTTATGCATACTGTTCATTCAACAATGTTGTTCCTACGGTTGAAATTGCAAAGGATGTCTTAAAGGATATTCTTATTACAAGCCAACCCGTAAGTGTTATAGTTGATAATATTCTTGAAAAAGTATCATTTACTTTCGGCGTTACTGTTGAACAGCTTAAAAGTGAGCGTCGTGATGCAAATATCAATAATGCAAGACAGGCTGCTATGTACATAATCCGTGAAATTACTGATTTGTCACAGGATGAGGTTGGTAAAATATTTGGAAGAAATCATTCAACTGTCAATTCTTCACTTAAAAATGTGCAGAACAAAATCAATACTGACGGAAAATACAAAAATCTCATTAACGAAATTATTAAGAATATAAATGACTAAGATTTCGACATTTTTTAAGTTTTCAACATTATTGTTTTCAACAAGTTAATTTTCTACTTTAAAGCTGACATTCACTCAAAAAGTTTTCAAAGGCGAAATTAATATGATTTAGCTTAGATAATGCGTAATTTATTTAAGTTTTCGACAGTTTGAACTGCCCCTACTACTAATACTATTACTTATTTATTTTTTATTATTAAAAAAGGAGAATGATTATGAAATTTATCTGTTCCTCTCAAATTTTAAGCGAGGCTTGTATGAATGTGCAAAGAGCTACTTCCACAAAGTCTTCAAATCTTCCTACAATTGAGGGTATTTTAATAAAAGCTGAAAATGACCGCATTATGCTCACAGGTTACGATTTGGAAATGGGAATTATCACCTCTGTTGAAGGTCGAGTTGAGCAAACAGGCAGTATTATCCTCAATGCAAAAATTCTTTGTGATATTTTGAGAAATTCTCCTGATGACCTTGTTTCAATTGAATGTGACGAACGTCTTATCTGCAAAATCAAGAGCGGTGACTCTGAATTTTCAATCACAGGCTTTTCAGAGACAGATTATCCTGAGCTCCCCTCAGTTTCAGGTGGTTTTCCAATTGTTATTAACGGTGAAATCTTAAAGGATATGGTAAGAAAGACTATTTTTGCAACTGCTGATAACGGCGCAAAGATGGTACATACAGGTGTTCGTTTTGAGGTAACAAACGAAAATATTCGTCTTGTTGCAGTTGACGGTTATAAGCTTGCTATCAGAAATGAAAAAATCGACTATGTGGGCGAAGAGAAAATCTTTATTATTCCTAAAAAGACACTTAATGAAGTAATTAAGCTTGCAGGCGACGGCGATGAAACAGTTTCAATGGTTGTTGCATCTCGTCACATTATGTTTGAGTGTGGAAGATATGTAATCGTTTCTCGTCTTCTTGAGGGTGAATTCTTAAGCTATAAGAGTGCTATCCCCACAACTGCAAAAACAGAAGTTAAAGTAAACACAAGAAAGCTTATCAGCAGTATTGAAAGAACTTCACTTATTATTACTGAAAGAATTAAGAGCTATGTAAGATGTATTTTTGATACAGATTCAATCAGAATTTCAAGTACAACTGCTCTTGGTACTGCAAACGACAGACTTCTTGCAGATATTCAGGGTGAAAGAGTAGAAATCGGCTTTAATAACAAATATCTTCTTGATGCACTCAAGGTTTGTGATACTGATGAAATCACACTTCGCCTTAATGGTGCAACATCACCTATTATTATGGTACCTGAAGATGACGGCTCACTCATTTATGAGAGAAACTTCTTGTTTATGGTACTTCCCGTAAGGATGAACTAATCTATGAAAAAAATTTCCGTACGCATTAAACAAACAGAACGTCGTGAAATTAAAATTGACTCTGAATTTATAAGACTTGATTCACTTTTAAAGCTTTGCAATGCAGTTATGACAGGTGGACATGCCAAAATAGTTATTCAAGAGGGCGAAGTAAAGGTAAACGGCGAAATCTGCACTGCACGCGGTAAAAAAATCCGTGTTGGTGATGAGGTTTTATTTGACAATGTAATTTATGAGGTTGTCTGATGTATATTAACGAAATAAAAATCGAAAATTTTCGTAATATCGACTTTATGGGTATTTTTCCCGATAAAGAAATAAACGTAATATATGGGCAGAATGGTCAAGGTAAGACAAATCTTTTAGAGGCAATGTGGCTTTTTACAGGTTGTAAGAGTTTTCGCGCTTCAAAAGATAGTGAGCTTGTGCAGTTTAATCAAGAAAATTCAAAAATTTCAATGAGTTTTCAGACAGAACTCCGCGAAAATAACGCCACAATTTTTATTGATAAAAAAAGAACTGCAAATTTAAATGGTGTAAATCTAGCATCTCCCCGTGAATTGATTGGAAAATATTATTCTGTTGTATTTTCACCCATTCATTTGTCACTTATTAAAGACGGTCCTGTTAACAGACGAAAATTTATTGATACAGCAATAAGCCAGATTGATAATATGTACGCTAAAAAGCTCACATATTTCAATCACCTTATTCAGCAGAAAAATGCACTCTTAAAAAATGCTGCAGAAAACCCATCACTTCTTGATACACTTGATATATGGGATGAAAAAATCGCATTGGCAGGTGCTGAGGTAATTGTTGACAGAATAAATTACATTAAAATGCTACAAGTAAAAGCTACTGAAATTTATTCGGGAATTTCCGGAGAAAAAGAAGAGCTTAAAATTAAATATTTAAGTAATGTCCGCTATGAAAGCGAAGAAAAGCAGGATATTGCAAGAATATATTTTGAAAGTATGCAAAAGCACAGACCAAATGATTTGTATTTAAAAAATACATCAAGCGGTCCTCACCGTGACGACATTGAAATTCTTATAAACGGAATTTCGGCAAGAAAATTCGGCTCGCAGGGTCAACAGAGAAGTGCTTCGCTTGCCTTAAAGCTTGGTGAAGCGGAAATCATTAAGGATTTAAAGGGTGAGCATCCTGTAATTCTTCTTGATGATGTTATGAGCGAGCTTGACAGTACGCGACAAAATTACATACTTAACAAAATGACGGGAAAACAAGTGTTTATCACCTGTTGCGAAAAAGAAACAGTTTCACGTCTTTGCGCAGGCAAGGTATTTAAAATAGAAAACGGAAAAGTGGTGGACTGATGTATCTTGAATTAGGTCAGGAAACAGTTATAACTGACAAAAATATTTTAGGTATTTTCGACCTTGATAATACAACAGTTTCAAAAGCCACAAGAGAATATATTAATACAGCATCAAAAAACGGTGAATGTATAACGGTATCCTTTGAAGAATTACCAAAATCCTTTGTAGTCACCGACGACGGCAATGAGAGAAAAATTTACATTTCACCCTTTAATACATCAACAATATTTAAGCGAATAAAATAAGTCAATTTTTGACGGAGGAAAAAAATGAGCGACCAGATTAAAAATGAAATTCAAGAAGAGGTTATGGATACGGTCGTAACCGAAACATACGACGCCTCTGCCATTCAGGTTCTTGAGGGACTTGAAGCAGTAAGAAAGCGACCCGGTATGTATATCGGCTCTACAGGTCCTAAAGGACTTCATCACCTCGTGTACGAAATTGTGGATAACTCCATCGACGAAGCACTTGCGGGTTATTGTACCCATATTGAAGTTGAAATTCTGCCCGATGATATTATCACAGTAAGAGATAACGGACGTGGTATTCCCGTTGGTATCAATGAACAACAGGGATTGCCCGCAGTTACAGTTGTACTTACAGTTCTTCACGCCGGCGGTAAATTCGGTGGAAGCGGATATAAGGTATCAGGCGGTCTTCACGGTGTTGGTTCATCAGTAGTTAACGCACTTTCAGAGTGGTTTGTTGTTGAAGTTAGCCAGAACGGTCACATTCATCGTCAGAAGTTTGAACGTGGTAATATTGCAACCGAGCTTGAGGTTGTAGGCGATACAGACGAAACCGGAACATTCATTATGTTCAAGGCTGACCCCGAAATCTTTACAGAAACAACTGTTTATGAATATGAAGTGCTTCAAAGAAGACTTCGTGAGCAGGCATTCTTAAATGCAGGTCTTTCAATCACACTTACAGACAGTCGTGACCCAGATAATATTGTAACAGAAAATTTCTGCTATGAGGGTGGTATTAAAAGCTTCGTTGATTATATCAACACAAGCCGTGGCTTAACTCCCGTAGTTGACGATATTATGCACTTTACAACTGTTAGCGGTGACAGAAGTGCAGAGGTTTCAATCTCATATAACGACGGATATAATGAAATTATTTTAAGCTTTGCAAACGGTGTTCGCACAATCGACGGTGGTACTCACGAAAACGGTTTTAAAACTGCTCTTACCCGTGTATTTAATGAATACGGCAGAAAATTCAAGTTACTTAAAGATAATGACAAAAATCTTTCAGGTGATGATGTACGCGAGGGCTTGACCGCAGTTATCAGCGTTAAGCTCACCGAGGCAGAGTTTGAAGGACAGACAAAGGGTAAGCTTGGTAATACTGAAATGCAGACAATTATGTCAAAGATGATGTATGAAAAGCTTATGACATATTTTGAAGAAAATCCACAGGCTGCAAAAGCAATTTTTAACAAAGCACTTGACGCATCAAGAGCAAGGGAAGCCGCAAGAAAAGCAAGAGATAGTGCAAGAAGAAAATCTGCACTTGAGGGTAATTCACTTCCCGGTAAGCTTGCAGACTGTATTGATAAAAACCCCGAAAACACAGAAATCTTTATCGTAGAGGGTGACTCTGCGGGCGGTTCTGCTAAAGAAGGAAGAGATAACAGAATTCAGG
>CAYWFB010000003.1:0-49548 GCA_964457415.1 uncultured Eubacteriales bacterium
AGAGTATTTGACTTTGATAATACGATTTATGACGGTGAAAGCGGAATGGACATCTTTCTTTATTACTTAAAGAGAGACCCCAAAGGCGTTGCTAAATTCGTACCGAAGTTTATGGAAGGCTTTTTGAAATATAAGCGTCATGTTATCACCATAGATGAGGTTAAATCAGAATATGCTTCATATGTCAAAGAGTATTTTGAAAGAATTGAAAACATCTATGATGATTTTGAAAATTTTTGGGATATTAATATGAAAAATATCAAATCATTTTATCCTAAAATTCAAAAGGAAGATGATGTTGTGCTTTCAGCTTGTCCATATTGTCTTTTGAGTGTTGCAACAAAACGACTTGGTATGAAAAATGTCATTGCTACAGATCTCAATCCCGAAACAGGCGAAATCGGTGAAATCTGTTATCACGATAATAAAGTTAAAATGTTCCGTGAACGATACGGCAATGTTGAAATTGATGAGTTTTACACAGATTCAATGAGTGATAAGCCTATGATGGATATATCAAAAACAGTTTTTCTTGTTGATGGCGATAAATTGATTAAAATTAAAAAAGATGGAGTTTATCTTGACGATAAATTTGAATAAATAATTAAATATGAGTAGGTTGGGCAGTTGCGCAGATTTTTATAATTTGTGAGGAAAGTCCGAGCATCATACAGCAGGGTAACGGCTAACGGCCGCCGAGGGTGACCTTAGGGAAAGTGCATAGAAAATTACCGCCGTTTTTAACGGTAAGGGTGGAAAGGTGAGGTAAGAGCTCACCGGCGTTGCAGAGATGTAACGGCCGAGCAAACCCTACCCGATGCAACATCGACTGAAGTTGTCAGCTGGGCAGATACTTCGACGGATGGCTTCAGGCGCATAGCAATATGCGTCGCAGATAGATAATTGCCTTAAAAGACAGAACTCGGCTTACAGACCTGCTCTTATTTTAATAAAAGCCCTTCGGGGCTTTATATTTTTTAACATGAATTTCAATTTTTCGTATAATGTGTTGAGGTGATTTTATGCTTGACGCATTAGTTGGGTCCGTTTTTGTGGCTCTAATTCTTTTTGGAACAGTTGCAATTTGCTATCTTATTATGTTAAAATTATTATTACCGAAAACTGATACAGACTACTACATATTTTTACCCCAGAATAAGTATTCTGTGGGTGTCAGGCGGTTGGCGTACGGCACAAGAATTAAATTAAATCTTATGGGTGATGACCGCCACGGTAAAATTGTTGTTCTTGATTGCGGAATAACTCAAGAAGAAAAAGAAAATCTTCTTGAAATCTGTAAAGAAAGCAACGGAATTTATCTTGTAGAAAAGGATTTTTTAAAGGATTATTTTGATGGAAGAATTTGAAAGTAAGTTGAAAATTAAAGGTACTGTGACAGATATAACCTTTCGTAACGACGTGAATGGTTATACTGTTTTTGCCGTTGATAAAGGTGACGAAGAGCTCACAGTTGTTGGCACGGCTGCTGATATTAAAATCGGCGACCGTGTTGAAATTGTGGGCGATGTTACATATCATTCTATTTATGGCAGACAGTTCAAGGCGGAATTCTGCAATGCACTTCTGCCCGAGACCGTTGACGACCTGTACCGTTACCTTGCAAGCGGAGTTATTAAAGGTATCAGAGAATCCACTGCACGAAAAATTATTGATAAATTCGGCGAAAACGCATTTGACATATTGCAGAATGAACCCCATAGACTTTCTGAAATCAAGGGTATTTCCAAAGAAAAAGCCATTAAAATCGGCAAGGAATATAACCGTCAGTTTTCAACACGAGCACTTATTATGAATTTGTCCCGTTATGGACTTAAAACAAGCGAATGTATTGTTGCATTCGAAAAGCTTGGTAGTGGTGCAGTTGAGTTAATTGAAGAAAATCCGTATCTCTTGTGCGAGGGTGACGGCAGAATATCATTCGAGCGCGCCGAGCAGATTGCTGAAATGTTACCTAATAAACCAAAATCCCAATACAGAATTGAAGCGGGAATAATCTATGTAATCAGCCATAATTTTCAAAACGGGCATACCTGCCTGCCACTCGAAAAGATTTACGCACCGTCGGGCGCTTTGCTTAATGAACCCCGTGATAATCTTGAAATCGCAGTTGATAATCTTGCACAAAGAAGAAAAATAATCATTGAAAAAATAGGAGGGAGGGAATTTGTTTTTCTTCCCGAGGCTTATCACGCGGAAAAAGCAATTTCAAACCGTATGAAAGTTCTGCTTAAATTCCCGCCCGAAAATCCCATTGATGTTGCAAAACACATTGAAAAGCTTCAAAAAAGCGACAACATAGAGTATGCCGAAAAGCAGAAAGAGGCGATTATCACCGCAGTTAATAAAGGCGTACTTATACTTACAGGTGGTCCCGGAACGGGTAAAACTACAACATTAAACGGTATTATTCGAATGTTTGAGAAAGACCAATTAGATATTGCTCTTTGCGCGCCGACGGGCAGAGCAGCACAACGAATGACCGAGGCAACGGGCAGAACGGCTACTACAATTCACAGACTTTTAGAGGTTGAGTGGGGTAATAACGATAAACCCGTTTTCAAGCGTAATCTTCGTAATCCGCTTGATTGTCAGGCGGTTATTGTTGACGAGATGTCAATGGTTGATATATTCCTTTTCTCAAGTCTTTTAGATGCTTTACCATTCGGCTGCCGTCTTGTTATGGTGGGCGACAGTGACCAGCTTCCGCCCGTAAGTGCAGGTAATGTACTTAAGGATTTAATCGACAGCGAGCTTTTGCCCGTTGTTCAGCTTAATGAGATATTCCGTCAGTCATTAGAGAGTAATATTGTTCGCAATGCCCACGCAATAGTTAAGGGCGAAAGAATTGAAACTGACTATAAAGAGGGCGATTTTTACTTTATGCATCGAAATTTCCCTTTTGATGCAGTGCGTACTATAAAAGAACTTTATACAAAAAGATTGCCCGATGCTTACGACTTTGACCCCTTAACGCAAATTCAGGTGCTTTGCCCCTCTAAAAAAGGAGATACGGGCACAATGAATCTCAATAAAGTTCTCCAAGAGGCAATAAATCCATCGTCACCCGATAAAAATGAATATAATACGGGATACCGAATTTTCAGGGTCGGTGACAAGGTTATGCAAACCCGAAATAATTATAATATTCATTGGGAGTCCTATGATGACGAGGGTGATGGTATTTTCAATGGCGATATCGGCTTTATTGAAATGATTGATTTGCGTCGTGATACCATTATTATTGACTTTTCAGGTAAGCGCGCAACTTATTCAAGAGAGCAATTACAAGAAATTGAGCTTGCTTATGCCGTGACAGTGCATAAAAGTCAGGGTAGCGAATTTGATGCGGTAATTATGCCTGTAATTTCAGTCAATGAGCGTCTTTGCTATCGAAATCTGCTTTATACCGCCGTAACGAGAGCTAAAAAGCTGATGATTCTCGTCGGAACAACGGGTTGTGTGGGTAGTATGATTGATAATTGCAAAACACAGCTCAGATATTCCGCTTTAAAGCATTTTTTGCTTGACAACGGCGAAAAGCGTAGTATAATGTAATCAAGCCAAGTAAATAGTGCATGGGTGCTGACGGTTAAGTCGGCTGAGATTGAGGCTAATCTGCCTCTGACCATTGAACCTGATACGGATAATGCCGTCGTAGGAAAGCTTTTCAGTTCAGCCTTGCGGTATCTGCTATGGCTGAATTTTTTTATTTGGAGGATTTATAATGAAAAACAAAAAAAATCTCTATTGGCTTGTTGAAAGCGCCGTAATGATTGCACTTGCCGCAGTTCTTGAATGGGTGTCAAAAATGATTATTCCTGAAATGCCCTTTGGCGGTCAGGTCACAATTGTTAGTATGCTTCCGGTTGTTCTTGTTGGATGGAAGTATGGAATGGGTAAAGGTCTTGTAACAGGACTTATTTACTCTTTTGTGCAGATGGCATTGGGGGTAAAAACAATAAGCGGTATGATTATGCCTGCATCCGAAGATTATCTCGGAAGTCTTGGGAATGTAATTCTTATGTTTGTATTTGATTACATACTTGCTTATACTGTTCTCGGGCTTGGCGCAATGTATAAAAAGGTAATCAAAAAGGATTCAGTTTCTCTTGCTCTCGGCGCTTTTACTGTTCTCTTGCTTCGTTACCTCTGCCATATTATTTCAGGCTACATTCTCTTTGGTGCCTGGGCAGAATGGTTCTTCACTCAGGACGGCTTCTATTCTTGGGGACAGACAATCCTCAATACCTTTAGCGGTAATGCACTCTCAATTATTTATTCAATCATTTATAACGGCTTCTATATGGTGCCTGAAATAATAATCACAACGATTGTTGCAGTTGTTATCGGTAAAATCCCACAGATTACAAAAATCAAATCATAAAGAAAAAAGGGGTAGAATTTCTACCTCTTTTATTTATAAACCCTTATTATAATATTCATTCTTAAACCACACATCATCTACTTCAAATTCCTTGTGGTTTAAATATTCAAGAATTCCAGCGTCGGTGACAAAGTCAAACACAAGCTTATATGAATATAAGAATTGCTTTTTATAGCCGTATTTCTTGTTTTGTGCATTTGTGCCGTATTTTCCGTCACCTAAAAGGGGATGACCGATAGAGGCAAAATGTGCTCTGATTTGATGTGTTCTGCCTGTGAGCAATTCAACCTCAACAAGGCTCAAATCACCGTCACTGTCAAGCACATTATACTTTGTGCGGATTTCCTTTGAATCTGCTTTTCTCGTTTTTGATACAGTAACCTTATTTTTGCTTTCGTCTTTAACGAGGTATCCCTCAAGCAATCCGCTCTTTTTCTTAATTTCACCGTGAACTATGCAAAGATAAAATTTGTGTAATTCGCGGTCTTTCATTTTTTGATTGAGAATTCGTAATGTTTCTGCATTTTTTGCTGCAATTACAATTCCGCCCGTGTTGCGGTCAATACGGTTAACCAAAGAGGGTACAAAAGAGTTTTCGCCATCGGGCTTGTATTCTCCCTTTTCATAAAGATAACGCTTAATTCTGCCAATTAAAGTATCAATATACTCATTATCGTCGGGGTGGGAGAGTACTCCAACCTTTTTATCACAGAGAATAATATTCTCGTCTTCATAAATAATATTAAGATTTTTTGACGCTTTGAGAAAATCATATTTTTCAGGTGCTTTCTCAAAGAATTCGTCATTGATATACATATCTACAACGTCACCAACATTGAGCCTTGTTGAAATCTCTGCTCGTTTACCGTTGACTTTTATCCTTCTAATACGGATATATTTATATAAAAGCGTTTTTGGAAGCAAGGGAACACTTTTTGTAATGAATTTATCAAGACGTTGGTCCGCATCATTTTTATTAATAGTAAAACTTTTCACTTTAACACCTCTGAATTTGTGTATAAATAAATATACCATATATTAAATGTGTTTTCAACTTGAAACTTCCATTATTTTGTTATAGAATATTAAATGGTGATAAAAATGGAAATCAACAAAATTCATTATAAGCAATTAAGCGAAACTAAAAAAATCTATCTTGATATGACAACACTTGAAATTCGCGAAAAGCTTAATTTGGCATTTAAAAATCCTACTTGCGAAGATGATATGACAGGTATTTTTGGGAAATATGCTAAGCTTGATAAAATGTATAAGGTGAAATATATTTATTCACGCAATAAACAACTTCAGCCCGAAACCTTTGACAGATACCATTATCTTCTTGATGTGGGTGAAGACGAAAATGGTTCATATATTGAATATGCAATGGTTTATGATAAGCTTTACGACCCGCTTATAAGACTTGTTTATATTCTGGCGGTGTGTGCAGTTCTTGCGTATCTTTACTATATGTATTCACAAAAGGTTATGACTTCTCTATCAGCAGGTGTTTTAGGTGTCATTATAGCAGCAACAGTATTTCTTGTATTCAAAAAGTCTAAAGAAACTGCCGATGAGTGCAAAAAAGCAGAGGTTCTTTTGAAAAAACTTGTTGAAGAAATGTAATTTGTATTGACAAAACTCTTTTGATATTGTATTATACTAAAGTATTAACGCTTTACTACACTAAAAAGGGGAAAATATTATGAAAATGAAAAAATTTATTGCAGTTATTATGGCAGTTCTTATGATGACACTTTGTCTTGCAGGCTGTGGCGGAAATGATGCTAAAATCGTTGTTGCCGAAGCAGGTTCAGCAGGTGAAGAGGTTATGAACTCTAACGAATACTTCGCAGATTACACAAAAACGCCGGTTGCAGCACAGGCCAACGCTCTTATGGAGGTTTCTTCAGGCACAGCAGATATGGCTGTAATTGACTATGTTATGTCAATCGGTTCAATCGGTGAGGGAACTGATTATACTAACCTTAAGGTTGTCGAAGATGTATCTTTTAATCCCGAGCAGTACGGTATTGCTTTTAGAAAGGGTTCAGATGCAGTTTATTATGTAAACCAGGCTATTGCAGACCTTAAGGCTGACGGAACTCTTCAGACTATTGCTGAAAAATACAAGCTTCAGGACCTTCTTCTTGCTGAAGATACCTTCGAGAAGCCCGAAGTTACAGAGTCCGATTGGGAGTATATTAAGAATAAGGGCAAAATGATTGTTGGTATTACTTATTTTGCACCTATGAACTATCTTGACGACAACGGTGAACTTACAGGCTTTGAAACCGAATTTGCAAAAGCAGTTGGCGCAAAGCTCGGTATTGAAATTGAGTTCCAGAAAATTAACTGGAAAACAAAAGAAGTTGAGCTTGCTGCCAAGAGTATCGACTGTATCTGGAACGGTATGACAATTACTGAGGAAAGAGCAGAAAATATGGCTATTACCATTCCTTATATGGAAAATAAGCAGGTTGTAGTTGTTAAAGCTGACTGATTTTAGGAGTTCGTTTATAAATGCCTTTTGTAGAGATAAACCTTGATTTATTGCAGGGTTTTGGTGAAAACTGTAAAATATTCATTTTAACTTTAATTTTTGCACTTCCCTTGGGACTTGTTATTGCAATGGGCTCAATGTCAAAAATTAAAATAATAAAGTACATAACAAAAGCATTCGTCTGGGTCATCAGAGGTACGCCTCTGATGCTCCAGATTTTTGTGGTGTTTTTTGTGCCCGGCTTTGCTTTCGGTGTGCCAATGCGTTCACGAATGACAGCAACTCTGATTGCCTTTATAATTAACTATTCCGCTTATTTTTCAGAGATTTACAGAGGTGGTATTGAGGCTATACCAAAAGGTCAGTATGAAGCAGGGCAAGTGCTTGGTATGACCAAGTCGCAGATTTTCTTTAAGGTTGTTTTAATGCAGGTTGTAAAGCGCATTATTCCGCCTATGAGTAATGAAATTATCACGCTTGTAAAGGATACTTCTCTTGCCCGTGTGATTTCTATTACCGAAATACTTATGACGGCAGAGGAGTATGCAGCAATGGGAATTATTTGGCCCTTGTTCTACACTGCAGTATTCTTCTTGATTTTCTGTGGAGTTCTTACCTTGTTGTTTAATTTCATTGAAAAAAAACTTGATTATTATCGGAGTTAAAAATTATGTCTATATTACAAGTAGAAAATATAAAAAAGAGCTTTGGTAATAACGAAGTTTTAAAAGACATCAGCTTTTCTCTTGAAAAGGGTGAGGTGTTGTCAATTATCGGCTCTTCGGGTAGCGGTAAAACAACCTTGTTGCGTTGTCTTAACTTTCTCGAAACTGCTGAATACGGTAAAATCTATGTTGACGGTGATATGCTCATAGATTTTGAAACAGATTTAGACGAAAAAGATGCACAACTTCGTAGAAAAAGACTTAATTTCGGTCTTGTGTTCCAATCGTTCAATCTTTTTCCTCAATATAGTATCTTGAAAAATCTTACTTTGGCCGTTCAGCTTCTTGAAAATGTAAAGAAAAAGGATAAAGAAAAGCTTAAAGAGATTGATGACCGTGCAATTGAATTGCTTAAAAGGGTAGGGCTTGAAGACAAGGTCAATGCATATCCTTGCGAGCTTTCAGGTGGTCAGCAGCAGCGTGTTGCAATTGCACGTGCACTTATGCTTTCGCCAAAAATTCTTTGTTTTGATGAGCCTACAAGTGCCCTTGACCCTGAGCTTACGGGTGAGGTGCTTCGCGTAATCCGTGAGCTTAGAGATGGTAATACAACAATGATTATCGTCACTCACGAAATGAATTTTGCAAAGAATGTATCTGACAAGGTTATTTTTATGGCAGATGGCATTATTGAAGAGATGGGCACGCCCACAGAAATTTTTGAAAATCCCCAAAGTCAGCGACTTAAGGACTTCTTGAGTTCATCATTAAAAGATTAAAATTAATCCTCTGCGTTGCAGAGGATTTTTCTTGTATTAAGTTATATTTTATGGTAATATGTATTTGGTGATAATTATGAAAAAATCAATTTCTTTAATTTTAACATTAATTATATTAATTTCTGCATTTTCTTTTTATGCTTTTGCTGAATCGAAGGTAGAATTATCCCTCACAAGTGAAACGGTTTATGCAGGTGAAGAGTTTACTCTTAATCTTTTTATCAGTGATAACTCAAAAATGAGCGGTGCGGTAATTGATATAAACTACGATAAAAATGTCCTTGAATACGTGTCGGCGGAGCAGGGGGCAATTCTTGACCGGAGTGCCAATATCAGTATTAAGAATATTGAGGGCGAAAAATCAAAGGTGCGTTTTACTTATCTTGCACCCAGCTCCTCTGTTACCTCGGAGGGCGTAATTATGTCAATCACATTAAAGTCACTTCCAAACGCTACCGGTAATACTGAGATAACCTTAACAATTCCTAATGCAGCTGATTTCATTACACAGGATTTGGAAAAGATTTCTTATGAGGTAAGTAATTCTGTTGTGAAAATTATCAACACAACTTACGTTGAGCAGAGCGAAGAAGATACTTCATCAACAACAGAAAACATTTCTCAATCAACCGAAGCTGATATTTCACAATCCACCACAGAGCAAGAATCAAATAATAACAATGCCAACAGTGATAACGATAATGGTGATAATATTATAATAATTGTTTTACTGGTAGCAGGACTTATTTTTATTACTGTAGGTGTTGTAATGCTTGTGGTAAGTAAGAAGAAAAAGGAATAGTTTTTCTTTCATCGCATATTATTTAGCGGTGATGCAAGTGAAAAGGTACATAACAGAAAACGAAAAACTGGATATATTGGTCCACTTGATTGTGAACGGTTATCTAACAAAAAATCAAATTAAAGCAATAATAAAGCGAGGTAATTGAAACTACCTCGCTTTGTTTTATTCAATTGGCTCAAAATCCTCTGCACCATGCTTGCATAGCGGACAAATGAAATCGGGAGGCAATTCCTCACCCTCATAAACATAGCCACAGATTTTGCAAATATAACCCTTTTTCTTTTTTGGAACTTCGGGCTTGGGTTTGATATGGTCAAAGTAATATTGATATGTGGCAGAGGGCGCATCCGACAAGGTTTCTGCCTCGGTAACATCTGAAATGAATAGCAGGTGAGTGCCACAGTCAATTATATCTGTTACTGTGCAAGAAATATATGCGTTTGTTCCTTCACAGATGAAATAAGTTCCGTTTTCTGTGCGGTAATGGTCGTTATGACCCGCAAATTTATCCTCATCTCTGCCACTTACAAATCCAAATCTTTTAATAATATCAAAGGTGGCATCTGTTGAAAGTACAGAAATAGTAAATTTCTTTGTTCTTTCAAGCATTTCACAGGTTAGATTGTTTTTGTTGACGGCTATTGATATTCTTTTTGGACTATCCGTAACCTGAGTGGCAGTATTGATAATACATCCGTTATCCTTGCCGTTTTCGTGTACAGTAAGTACAAATAAACCATAGCTTAATTTGAACATTGCTTCGTTTCTTATCATAACAACATCTCCTTTAAATTATTGTAACACATTTTATTTGTATAGTATACATTTTTTCTTGCAATTTATTGTATTGTAACGAAATTTTCAGATTGACAAAAATCTACAAATATGGTATCTTTTACTCTGTATTATTAGTATATTGTGTGTTTGTTTTTTCTCAATATGCTTTAAAGGAGTTGCTTAAATGAAACGCAAATTAAATAGTAAAATTATTTCAATTTTAGCTATTACTTTAGTTCTCGTTTCGGTAATGTCATTTATGTCATTTGCAAGCGACGGCAGTGCAGATTCTGCTACAATGATTGATTGTTCTGCTTGCGAAGGAACGGGATATACCGTTACTTGCGGCGAGTGTGAGGGTGTTGACATTGTGTGTACTGATTGTGGTGTAGCAACCAATGTATGCGCTGATTGTACCGGTAGCGGTCAAGTTAAGGCACCAACAAGATTTTACTCAACAATTTTCTCACTTCTTCCTCCCGTAATTGCCATTGCATTGGCACTTATTACAAAAGAGGTATATTCTTCATTGTTTGTTGGTATTGTCGTGGGTGGTGCCCTCTATGCAGTTGGACCTAATGGTTTCAGTTTTGAAACAATGTTCAACACAATTATGACCGACGGTTTTATCGGTAAACTTGCAGATACTTGGAATATGGGTATTATCATTTTCCTTGTTGTTCTGGGTGTTATCGTTGTTCTTATGAACAAGGCAGGTGGTAGCCGTGCATATGGTGAGTGGGCAAAGAAAAAGATTAAGTCAAGAAAAGGTGCATTGCTTGCAACATTTGGACTTGGTGCATTAATCTTCGTTGACGACTATTTCAACTGCCTTACAGTTGGTAGTGTTATGCGTCCTGTGACAGATTCTCACAAGATTTCACGTGCAAAGCTCTCTTACATTATTGACGCAACTGCAGCACCTGTTTGTATTATCGCACCCATCTCTTCATGGGCGGCAGCAGTAAGTGGCGTTGTTGAGGGTACAGATGGTCTTGAACTCTTTATCAAGACAATTCCCTTTAACCTTTATGCTTTGCTTACAATTGCAATGGTTGTTATGGTTTCAGCACTTAATATTGATTTTGGTCCTATGAGAAAGCACGAAAATAATGCTTTGAATGGTGACCTTTACACAACAGATGCAAGACCTTATGCAAATGTTGATGAAACTCCCGTTTCGACAAGAGGTAAAGTTATTGACCTTATTCTTCCTGTTGTAATACTTATTGTTTCCTGTATTTTAGGTATGGTTTACACCGGCGGATTATTCTCAGGTGAAAACTTTATTGATGCATTTGCTAACTGCGATGCCGCTTATGGCTTGGCACTTGGCTCAATTGGCGCTCTCATCATCGTTATTGCGTACTTTATGATTAGACGTGTTCTTAGCTTTAAAGACTGTATGGAAGCTATTCCTGACGGCTTTAAGGCAATGGTGCCCGCAATTCTTATCCTTACATTTGCATGGACACTCAGTGCAATGACAAATAACCTCGGTGCAGACGTATTTGTTGAGGGCCTCGTTGACGCAACAGCCGGTAAGCTTACTTACTTCTTGCCCGCAATCCTCTTCCTTGTCGGTACTCTTCTTGCATTTGCAACAGGCACATCATGGGGTACATTCGGTATTCTTATTCCAATTATCGTACCGCTCTTTTCATCAACAGACACAATGCTTGTTGTTTGTATCGCAGCTTGTCTTGCAGGTGCAGTTTGTGGTGACCACTGCTCACCCATTTCAGACACAACAATTATGGCATCAACAGGCGGTCAGTGTGACCACGTTAACCACGTTTCCACGCAGTTGCCTTATGCACTGACTGTTGCAGGTGTTTCTTTTGTTGGCTACTTGATTGCAGGCTTTGTGCCCAACGCCCTTGTAGTTCTTCCTGTATCACTTGCTCTTCTTGCTGGCATTCTTCTTATTATTAAGTTCGTTACCAAGAAAAAGGCATAATTCAATAAAAGTTAAAATCACCTTATCCAAGCGGATAGGGTGATTTTTTATACTTAAAACTTCATCCATTCATTAAAGCAAGCGTCCGATGGCATTGCCCATGCACCGCGGGGTGAGAGTGATACTGAGCCAATCTTTGGTCCGTCAGGTGAGCAGGAGCGCTTAAACTGACTTACAAAAAATCTTCTCAAAAAGATTTCAAGCCAACGGCGCAACTCCTCCTCGGTGTAGATTCCTTTAAATGCTTGTTTTGCAGAAAGCCATAATTTTTCGGGTTTTGTGCCGTTGCGAATAAAATGATACAGATAATAGTCGTGTACCTCATAAGGACCAAGCGTATTTTCCGTTTTTTGCTCCATTTTGCCGTTTTTATCGGGAGGTAGTAGCTCGGGACTAATCGGGGTGTCAAGCACACTGTAAAGGATTTTAGCGGTATTCTCGTCACTGTTATCTGCTACATAGTGCACAAGGTGTTGCATAAGCGTTTTTGGCACAGATGCATTCACACCATACATGCTCATATGGTCGCCGTTATAGGTGCACCAACCAAGCGCCAATTCGCTCAAATCACCCGTGCCAACAAGCAACGCACCGATTTTGTTGGCGTAATCCATTAAAATTTGTGTGCGTTCTCTTGCCTGGGTATTTTCATAAGTAACATCGTGAATATCAGCATCGTGCCCGATGTCTTCAAAATGCAGTAAGCACGCATTTTTGATATTGATTTCTTTAAGTGTTGCACCAACAGATTTTACAAGCTTGCAGGCATTTGTATAGGTTAAATCAGTTGTACCAAAGCCCGGCATTGTAATACAGATGATGTTTTCTACAGAATATCCAAGCTTTTTCATTGTTTTTACAGAAACAAGTAATGCAAGAGTAGAGTCAAGCCCGCCGGATATGCCCAAAACAAGCTTTTGAGTATGTGTGTGCAACATTCTTTTTGCAAGTCCCGTGCTCTGAATTGCCAAAATTTCCTCACAACGTTCAGTTAATTCATTTTTATCACTTGGAATAAAAGGATGAGGGTCATTTGCATTTGCTTTATAATTTTTAACATCATTTAAAGTTGATTTGCAGGTGCAATTTGCAATGTTAATCTCATTAATTATCATTTCGCTTTCAAATGAAAATCTTTTGCCCTCTGAAAGAATTCTGCCGTTTTCTGCAATAATGCAGGCACCTGAATAAACTGCATCAGTTGTGGATTCTCCCGCACCCACAGAGGTATAAATAAATCCGCAACCTAAGTTTTCAACACAATTCTTAAAATACTTATATTTTGTAACCTCACTACCTACGGCAGAAACATTAATCACAAAGCTTGAAGATATATTTTCTACAGCATTTTCACCAATAACAAGTGAAAAGGGGAGTTCTGCAGAATTATCATATTGATATTCATTTCCATCAGCAAACCATCGTTTTTCCGCAAGAGAAAGGTTAGTTTTAGCTACACTATATATAACTTTTCCGTCAGTAATAACAAGACCGCAATTAAAAAGCTTACCGTTATTTTCAATGGGTGCACCAATAACAACATAGCCATTATATTCTCTTGTTGACTGACAGATTTTACGAATTCCACTGTTACAAGCTTCAATTAAAAGCTCCTGCATAAACAAATCACCGCAGGTTGCCCCACATACGCAAAGCTCCGGAAAAACTATAATTTCACAATTCTCTGCTATTGCTTTTTCAATCATATTTATTATTTCATCACAATTTGCCGTAACATCAGCAACTGAAATCTTCGGCGATATGGATGCAATTTTGTAAATTTCTTTTGACATAAGCACTATCCTTTCAGCAAGGTTCACTTTATTATATACCAATAATTGTCCATAATCAAGAAAAAATAGGGTTACCGCAACGGTAACCCTAAAATTTATTTTACATTTTTAAGTACATCAATGTGAGCCATAATTGCTTTTACGCAACCATCAAATCCTAAATCAGCTGAATTAAGGCATAAGTCATAATTTCTGACATTATCCCATTCGCGACAAGTGTAATATTTATAATGCTCGCTACGATGATTGTCAATTTTGCGGATTTTCTTGTCAGCATCCTTTTCCGAAAGTGCAAACATATCCATAACTGTCTTTACACATTCGCTGTGCGGTGCCCAAACGAAAACCTTTAATACATTGGGCTCGTTTTCAAGAATGAAATCAGCACATCTGCCAATAATTACGCAAGATTCTTTTTCAGCAAGTTCCTTGATGATTTTTGCCTGATAATTGAAAAGATTTTCTTTCGAAACAAAATCATTTTTTTCTGGGGAGATTAGTCCACCCATATATTTGCGAGTAGAGGGGTCAAACAAACCCTTGTGAACATCTTCATCGTTTTTAAGGAACAAACTCAGGTTTATGCCACTGTCTTCTGAAGCAAGCTCAAGGATTTTGCGGTCATAATAAGGAATATTCATTTCCTTAGCTAACATTTTTCCAATTGTTTTACCGCCACTACCGTAGCCACGACCAATGGTAATAACTATTTTGCTATCCATAATTGACCACCTTTCAAATCATTCACTTAAATAAGCTTTTTTAACTGATTCGTCATTCATAAGGTCTTTTGCATCGCCTGAAAGAGCAATGCTACCGGTTTCAAGAACATAGGCTCTGTCCGCAATTGAGAGTGCTTTTTTAGCATTCTGCTCAACAAGAAGAACTGTTGTTCCGCCATCGTTGATTACCTTGATAATGTCAAAGATTTCTGAAACAAGCAGGGGTGAAAGACCCATTGAAGGCTCATCCATCAGAATGAAATCGGGCTTTGACATAAGCGCTCTGCCCATTGCAAGCATTTGCTGTTCACCGCCTGAAAGAGTACCGGCAATCTGATTTTTTCTTTCTTCAAGACGCGGAAATCTCTCATAAACATATTTTAAGGATTTCTCAATTTCGGTCTTATCCTTACGTGTGTATGCTCCTAATTTGATGTTATCAAGAACAGTGAGCTGAGAGAAAATTCTTCTTCCCTCGGGAACATGCGCCATACCCATAGAAACGATTTTATGAGCAGGGATTTTAGTAATATCATTATCATTGTAAATGATTGACCCGGATTTTGGTTTTATAAGACCTGTTACAGTGTGAAGAATTGTGGTTTTACCGGCACCGTTAGCACCGATAAGAGCAACTATTTCACCCTTGTTAACTTCAAAAGAAACACCTTTTAAAGCCTTGATTACGCCATAATATACTTCAATATTATCTACTTTTAAAAGTGGTGCCAAAGTTTTGCCCTCCTTAATCGCCCAAATAAGCTATAATAACCTCGGGGTCATTAAGAACTTCATTTGTTACGCCTTTCGCTAATTCCTGTCCAAAGTTGAGTACAGTAACCTCTTCACAGATACCGCTTACAAGCTTCATATCGTGCTCGATAAGAAGAATTGTCATATCAAACTCATCACGCACAAAACGGATTGTGTCCATAAGCTCCTGAGTTTCGCTGGGGTTCATACCCGCCGCAGGTTCGTCAAGAAGTAAAAGCTTGGGATTTGTAGCCAATGCACGTGCAATTTCAAGCTTTCTCTGTTTACCATAGGGGAGATTGCAGGCAAGGTTATTTCTTTCTTCTTCAAGATTGAAAATACGAAGAATTTCTTTTGCTTTTTCACGCATCTCTTTTTCAGAAGAAAAATGCTTGGGGAGTCTGAGCATGCTTGTGAATGGGTCACATTTAAACTCAGGCTGATTATGAAGACCAACCATTACATTTCGGATAACACTCATATTATTGAAAAGGCGAATATTCTGGAAAGTACGGGCAATACCTTTGTGATTAATTGCCTCTTCTCTTTTGCCTTTAAGCTCTTCGCCGTCAAGGAAGAATGTCCCTGTTGTGGGCTTGTAAACACCTGTGATAATGTTGAATACAGTTGTTTTACCTGCGCCGTTGGGACCAACAAGACCATAAAGTCCGTTTTTCTTGACTTGTAAATTCAATCCCTGAACCGCTTTAAGTCCACCGAAGGATATACCGAGATTTTTAGTTTCAAGCATATATTCTGCCATGTCAGTTATCCTCCTTTGAATAAGAATCAGCGCCGGTGCTGTCGTCGTTCTGTAAATCAAATGACAACATTTCGTTCATTTTAATTTTAGTATCAATTCGGTTCCATTCTGCTTCGTCATCTTTTTCTTTTGACTTCTTTTTGCTTCCTTTTACGGAAAGTTTAGTCTTAAGATTATTGAATGCAGGAGCATTATTGAAAAGAATTGCAAAAATAAGAATAACAGCATAAACGATAAGCTTTACTGCTGAGAGTGTGCCTGTGAGCTGACTCTGAAGAGTGATATTTAAATAAGTGATAACTGTAGCTGCGATAATAGAGCCGTTGATGCTGCCCATACCACCGAGCACCACCATAACAAGAATCTCAATTGAATAGTTATATGAGAAAGTTTCCTGTCGTATCTGTCCAAAACACTGACCGTAAAGAACTCCTGCTACTCCTGCAAAGAAAGCCGCAACAATAAAAACAAATAATTTGTAGAAAGTAACATTAATGCCCATTGCCTTTGCAGCAATTTCGTTATCTCTGATAGCGGTAATTGCACGACCGTGCTTACTTCTTATAAGGTTTTGTGAAAGCGCAAGAACAATAAGCACAGTAACAAATGCGACAATAAATAATTCTTTTTCAGGATAACTGTCTGTTGTGAGACCGCTGGCACCGCCGAAAGCCTTTACGTTCTTAAAAATGTTTCTTACAATTTCGCCGAATGCAAGGGTGGCAATGGCTAGGTAGTCACCCTTAAGTCTTAATGCAGGCAAACCGATTACTAAGCCAAAGACGGCCGCAACAAGACCACCGACCAGCATTGAAATAACGCAAACCAAAAAATAACTGTCAATTATTGGGTGCAAAAGATTTGCACAGAAGCTACCCAGATATGCACCAACACACATAAAGCCTGCATGGCCAAGGCTCAATTCACCTAAGAAACCGACAACAAGGTTTAATGATACTGCAAGGACAATGCTGTATGCAATTCTTACCAAAGTGCTTCGGTCAGCACGACCGAGAGAACCTGTCATGTTGAGAATCATCGTTAATGCAAGAACACCGGCTATTATGATGTAATTGAGATGATTTTTAATCTTAAAGTTGGATTCATTCTTTATTTTTTTCATGTCAATTACACCTTCTCTCTAAGCTTTTTGCCAAGAATTCCGCTCGGTTTAACAAGAAGAATCAAAATAAGCAAACCAAATTCAATTGCAGTTGTATAAGGTGCGATAACATCAATACTAAGACAGATGTTTTCCACAAGACCCAGAAGAATACCGCCAAACATTGCACCGGGGATAGAACCGATGCCACCGATAACTGCTGCAGCAAAAGCTTTAATTCCGGGCAGAGAACCGAATGTGGGGTCAACAGGGGCTTTGGTGAGGTAGAATAAGCTTGCAAAAGCAGCAAGTGCAGAGCCGATTGCAAAAGTAATCATAATGATTTTATTGACATTGATACCCATAAGCTGAGCTGCACCTTTGTCTTCAGAAACCGCAAGCATGGCGCGTCCTGTCTTTGCTTTTTTTATGAAAATTGTTAAAGCAATCATAATAATCGCACTTAGAACAAGTGTGATTATTGTGCTTATATTAATTGTAAGATTTTCAGTAAGTGAAACGGCACCAAGCTTATTTAGAATATTTACTTGTTTTTTATCAGCACCGAAAACAAGCTGCGCAATACCCTGGAGTAAGTTGCTTACACCAATGGCAGTAATAAGTACCGCAAGGGGAGAAGCATTTCTCAAAGGCTTGTAAGCCAATTTTTCAACAATTATTCCAAGAACTGTACATACAATAATTGATACCGCAAATCCAATAATGGGATTGTTGGTGGCAGTAAGTAAAATGTAAATTACATAAGCACCTACCATAATAACATCGCCGTGCGCAAAGTTAAGCATTTTTGCGATTCCGTAAACCATTGTATAGCCAAGAGCGATTAGCGCATAAATAGCGCCAAGACTCAAGCCATCCAAAATTGTTACCATTGTAACCATAATCTAAACTCCTTAACAAAACCGTTTTGGTTTACACCGGAAAAGATAAAGATTAGAATATCCTTTCCGGTATAAGCCAAACCATACGGTTCCGGAATAATCCGAAACCGTATGGCATGAAAATTTAATAATATAGAATTATTTGTTAATCTCAACAATAACGGGAACCTTTGTACAAGCACCTGAAGCATCCCACTTCATTTCGCCTGTAACACCCTGATATGTAAAGCCTTCTGCAGTGATTGCAGCTACAACGAGGTCGCAAAGGTCACTTGCAGAAATGTTAACATCGTTAACATTTGCTGCCTTCATAGCTTCGTAGATTACATATACAGCATCATAACCATCAGCAGCAAACTGGTCGGGCTTTGCACCGTAAGCTGCTTCATAATTCTTAACGAAGTTAGCAGCTTTTGTTTCTGTGCTGTTAACGTCGAAAGGAGTGATGTAGCTAATTTTGTTTGTAACTGTTTCATCAATCTGAGCAGCAACACCGTCAAGACCGTCGCAACCGAAGAGGATTGTGTTAAGACCCTTGTCAACACAAGTTCTTGCAATAAGGCCTGCTTCTGTGTAGTAAATGGGAAGGAAGATAACTTCACAATCCTTGAGAGCTTCTACCTGTGATGAGAAATCAGTTGCGTTGTCAGCATCGAATGTACGTACTTCGTATGTTTTACCGAGGTTCTTCATTTCACCCTCAAATGCTGCATAAATACCTGATGAGTATGTATCACTTGTATCATAGATACAACCGATTTTTGTGTACTTTGAAGTGAGCTCCTGAGCGGCAAGGATACCCTGGTCAGGGTCACCGAAGCAAACTCTAAATGCATTTGTGCCGAGCTCAATAATGCTTTGCTGTGAAGCAGAAGGAGTGATGAAGAAAAGGTTGTCTTCTACAGCTCTCTTTGCAAAAGCTTCACATGAACCGGATGTAACGCTACCAAGAGAAATCTGCATACCCTTGTCATAAAGAGCATCATAAGCAGTTGCAGCGTCAGCAACAGCTGACTTATCATCCATCATCTCATACTCAAATAAAACACCGTTAAGACCGCCGGCTTCATTAATTTCTTTAATAGCAAGCTTTGCACCGTTGTTTACTGAGTTGCCATAAGACTGATTGTCACCGGTGAGAGGACCTGTTGCACCGATAAAATAAGTCTCTTTTTTCTCGCCGCCACATGCTGCAAAACAAGTTACAACAAGTGTTAATGCCATTACAACAGCGAGAACTTTTTTGAAAGTTTTCATAGTAATTTCTCCTTTTTTTTGTTTTTGCAGGAAAATGATAATAATCCTACATCATATTTTAAAAATATGGTATAAATATACACCAAAACGAATGATAAGTCAATTATTTTTCTAATATTTTTTAATAAACAGTGAACTCATATTAATATTTAAAATTATATGAATATTCTTCATTGAACGAGAACTGTGCTTCAAATGCGAAGTTACCGTTATCGTCAACAAAAGTGCAGTCACTTATTCCTGCAATTTCATACTCCATTTTTTCAAGCAGACCACTGTTGTTTACAGTTACCATAACTGTAGCAGTAGAATAAGTGGATTTATATTCACTTATATTTGCATTGCTTTCAAACAAAAAACCGTTGATTATTGAGCCCACGCCTTTTACTGAAGTAGTTTTAGTAGTTACTTCGGGTAAAAATGTGATGGTTATTACATATCCGCCGCTACCGCTGACAACTTTATACTCTTTAATACCGTCGGCATTTCCGGTTGCTTTTTTATCAGACGGGGGAATGAATGTGTTAAGTGAAACATTTCCACAAACACCATTGTTGAAGAGAACATCAGCTCTTTGTGTGCCGTTAGCATTTTCTAATGCATTATTGATAGTAGTTTTTGCAAGCTCAACTGTGTCGATTATACTTGTGTCAGTTTCAAAAGATGTCATTTGAATGTTTTTTGTCTGTAAATATGAAATATTAAGCTTGCTTTTGTATGATTTTGTCTTGTTAATTGCATTAACAGCAATTTTCAACGCATCATTTTTACTGATTTTTTCGTCTGTAGTGTAATCTTCAAGAGTATTGTCATTCTCTTCAATTGCATTTTCGCCGAAAATATTATCTAAATAGAAGGTGATACCAACTTCATAATCTCTATTTTTGACTTCCAAATCAGCATTGAATGCAGTATTCAGTTCACCCGTTGAGAGTTCGTTTAAAATGTAAATTTGTTTTGCGTGAATGGCATTTAATGTGTCAGTAATATGGAGAATTGTTGAAAGTGCTTTTTCCAAATCACTCATTGATGATGCTATAACATTCACGTTACTTGTTGCAAAGCCGTTGCTTAAAGATTTTAATGATTTTACCGCATCATTATGTGCGTTTCTGTAATCTTCAACAAGATATTCCTGTGGATTAAATTCGCCGTAATCAAACATCAGCGCGGCTTTATATGCGTCATCAAATGCAAAGGTATTGCCATCGTTGTCATAAGCATACATAGCGTCAGTTATTTTATTGAGATAACCTGATTTGTGTACGCTTTCTAAAAGTGAATAGATTTCACCATATTTGGTGTAATTACACATTTCTGCATAGTAATGAAGATAAATAAAATCTGAATAATTTTCGTTATCATTTGTTATATTAAAACTTTTTGCTATATTCCAGAGCTTTCTGCAATTCTCAGCGAAGTCGTTATCAATTGAATCCAATGCATAGCGGTTATCAATATTCACATTGCTTTCTGTCAAAAGCTCATTGTACTCTGCTGAAATCAAAGAAAGGGCAGGGGAATTGACTTGACTTTTAGCATCTGTTTCCAATTCGCTTACATATTGCAAGCATTCGTTATATAAATTTTCTTTAAGGTATTCTTCAATTTGTGCCGTAACTTTTTCGGCAGAATCTGCACCGCAGGCAGAAAAGAGAAGAGATATGGCTAAAATGATTGATATTAGTTTAAAAAACTTTCGCATAATTTCACCGATTTTTTACATTGTTTTATACTCATAATTTACCACAATCCCACATAAGTGTCAATGAAAGAAAAAAGGTATGACCGAAGCCATACCTTAAAAATCATTTGAATTATTTCTTTTGAGGACCGTTAAAGCCGTTAGCCTCTTGGAAAGCTGCAATCTTGTCAATAACACTTACAACCACATCAAAGCCTGTGCCAACAGTGTCAACATCAAAGCGGTCTGCTTTGTCACGCCAAGTGTGATAATAATATGTCATAGTGGGGTCCTGTGCGGCAAAGGTTACAGACTTAATACCTGCCTTTGTCATTGGTGTGCTGTCGCAACCGCCAACGGGGTTGTGAATGCAACCATTTGTTTTGCTTTCAATTCCCATTTCTTCAAAGGTGTCTTTGAACATCTTTTCAAGGTCAGTATCAAAACGGCACATCTGCCAGTCATCCTGAATAACAACCTCAAAATAATCCTTGTCAGCAACAGAGTCAATGTTGATGTTCCATGCGTTTTTGAGCATATCGTCATTTCTGTGTTCTTCGGCAAAAGCCATTGAACCGCGAAGACCTGCTTCTTCTGAACCGCAGTTAAAGTCGATAATACGGCAGTTCTTGGGCATCTTGTCAGGATTTTCCTTGAAGTATTTAATTACTGCATAGCTGAGTGCACAACCTGTTGCATTGTCCATAGCACCTTTTGATGCAGTATCGTCGTGTGGGTCGTTCCAAGCGGCAATAATCAAGCTGCCGATTGCTGTAACAATAGGCAAGAAATGCATTGCGATGTAGAATGAGTTGAACGATTTTGAGGCGAGAGTGTAATATGCCCATTCAGCGCCAAAAAACTGATATGCACCAAAAATTATTGCCATTGCAACTGAAACGCCGATTATAAAGAAAACTGAAACTGCACCAAAGCCAACCTTCGCATATGTAAGAATAAGACCTTTTATGGGGTTGTCGCGGTATTTGTAATTGTTTTCTGAATGTCTCCAGGTCCAACAAGTGTCTGTATGACCTGAAAGAATGATTGTGTAGTCATATTTGCCGTCTTCGGGTACTAACTCACCGTAAACATTCTGTGAAATTCTCTGTCTGAAGAAGATATCTGACCATTTACCATAAAGGAATACACAGCTTACAAGCCAGAATACAACAATGATGCCAAAAAGTGCCATTCCAAACCAAAGCGATGTATTACCAAACGCAAAATAGGTGAGTACGCTTAAAATAAATCCTGCCCAACCTGCATAAGGAAGACCGCCGATGCAAGAACGCGGAGAAACCGCAAATTCCTCTTTTGTGGGTTTAATGCCGATTTCCTCAAGCTTTTTACCCATATAGTCAGCATATTTTCTTTCACCTTCAGAACCGGGAAGGCGAGAGCCGATTGCTTCGGCATCTTTTACAATGTCGTATGCGACATCGGCATACTTTCTGTTTTCCTCTTTCATTATATAACCTCCGAACTCAAAAAAGAATACATATTTAATAATATTGCATTTTGAGTAAGAAATCAAGTAGAAAATGAAATTTTTGTATTATTACGTATTTTCAAAGAGTAATTCATCAACCCATTCATAGCTTGTAATATCGTCATAGTTGTATTCATCGGGTATGGGCGGAGACACATATTCAGGATTGTCAAAACCTACACTAATATAATCGCGCACGGAATAATTATTTGTACGTTGTGAATCAACAGAATTGTTATAAGTAAGAATACTGTAATTGTAATAGAAAGCATAACTGCTGCCAAAGCGTTCCTCCTCAGCAGAGGGGATTACCGTCTGTGCCGCATAAATTCTGAAATTTTCACTGTTTTTCGGGTATCCATATTCACATCCAATGGGTTCTTTCGAATGTTCACTTGAATTCAAATCCATTTGATAAAACGGCACAACCTGCCGTGTTTCGTGGTTGATATCACAAAGTATCTGCATAAAAGTTCCGTCATAAGCCTCTAAATCGTATTCAAATTCTGATTCAGGGAAAGCACTGTAAGTATACAGACCATGACGGTCAAGTCTTTCAAGAGCCTTAAAACCACTTATAATATACAGAATTCTTACTCTTTCGGGTTGTAATTCCGTTTCGGGTAGATACAACGCATAGGATTCATAAGCAAGGTTAGTCGACCAACTGTTGTCGTCTGATTCAATTTCGATTTTTTCAGTATTCTGATATTTTAAAATCTCACTGTCAGGAAGCTCATTTGCTACACTTTCGGGTAACCCTAATGAAATGAGGTCTTCGCGAATTTCTGTTACATTAACTTTTGTTTCTATGTCCTGTGCTATAAAATCAACGGTTTTTGCAGGACGATTAGCAACGATGTAAGGAACAAATAACAGCAATATAACAAGAACTAAAGAGATGTTTCTTACTCTATTTTCTTTTTTTGTTGATTTTATGACATCCCATTTGTAATTTTCCAATATATCTACAGAATGCCCGAGAAGCATTGCAACCGGGAACACTCCTGTTGCACAGCATACCAACAAAAAAAGAAACGCATAAGGACTGCCAAAAAACATAATTGAT
Organism: uncultured Eubacteriales bacterium; assembly: GCA_964457415.1. Taxonomy (GTDB): domain Bacteria; phylum Bacillota; class Clostridia; order Oscillospirales; family Acutalibacteraceae; genus Fimenecus. Next base: position 23,432 of record CAYWFB010000003.1, read on the forward strand.
GTTGAAAGCGCTTGTGTAATAATCATCAGAATGGTAGAATTTACAGGCGAAATAAGACTTTTCCCCGTATTTCCGTTTTCCTTTTCAACAACTCTGATACCCCAGAAAACAAATGCGTATTCTATGCACGAAAGTATTCCGCTTATAATAAATATAAAATATTTAAATTCAAGGGGTAAACAAAAGTAATCGTATGCAAAGTACCCCGTCAGCGTAAAAATGATGTTGCAAGACAGAGCAATAAAAGCAGTATTGAACTTTTTATTTATATTTTTCAGAATACTGAGTGATATCAGTTGATGAGCAAAGCCAAGACCTAAATAGAATATTCGCGAGCTTCGAAATATAAACCCTGTCGTCCGCCACAGAATACCTATAAACAAAGTCCATACAATGTTTCCTACAAACTTTTCAGTTCCTTTATAAAGCTTTTCGAAGGTTGCTGAAATTGCCTCACTGTCACCCATACATGAAACGGCAATTTTTTGTGCTTCTTCGTCACACTTTCCAAGCGCAATCTGCCTTTCATAATGTTCCATAAGGTGAGAAAACAGCTCGTCTTTGATTTCTTTCTTAATATGACGGCTATGCACTTTTTTACACGCATTGTTGATATATGCATCGATAATCAAATATTTCTTTTTCATACTCCACCGCCTTTCCTTTACGGTTAAGATGCAATTTGCTCTAAATCAATTTTTTTCGTCTTCAATTTTATATGACGGGTCATAATCCACATTGAAGCAGTATTGCGGGTTGCGTATTGTAAAATCAGTTGAGATAAATCTGCCGTTCATATTAATTTCCATCAATTCTGACACACTATGGCTTCCGTAAAACGGGGTCTTTTGCGTATAGTGGCGGGCATCTATAAAAAGAACAGTAGGTTCACCGTAATCTTGAATATGTGCTGCCGTGGCAAAATATGCACGTCTTTGTGTGCTCTTTTTAGGATAAGAGTATTCATAAGCGGCAACTTCATCACCCACTACTCCATAGGGTGAATGGTCAGTAAAATATTTAGAAGAAACCGTATTTCCGTTGACCTGTGATAAAGCGATGAAAAATCTTCCGTAACCGTCAGTTTTGTCTGTATTCTTTATTGAGGCATTGTAGTTTTGAGTGAATCTATAATTATTCAGTTCCATATAAAAGCCCTTGCGATAGGGGGTGCTGAGTTCATCGGATAATTCTACTCTGTATAAAGCCCTCAGAGTTCCGTCAGGGTAAAAGAAACAAAAAAGTTCTACTTTTTCCGCATCTTCATCATCTGCATAATAATCATATGTCTCCATATGTGTGGCGTTTGTATATTCCAAAACCTCGCTATCAGGCAAATCCGCAAGATATTCTTCGGGGAAATTCAGGTCGAGCATATTTTGCCGTGCTTCTTCAACTAAAGTCTGTTCAACAGAAATATCAGCAGAGTTAAATGTTTCATATTCAGGTGCTCTTGATGCTGAAAGATACATTGAAATAAATGGAATAATTATAAATATAGCTACCAAATACCAATAAATTCTTTTTTCATTCTTTTCAAGTGAGTGGATAAGTTCAATTTCAGGCTCTTCATGAGCAAGTACAAGCTTTGCACGGCGCAACTGAAACAAGAATATGATTATTGGTAATATGCTTATTAACGGCATGTTCTGTTCGCTTGCGGTTGATGCAAGATATGCAATTCCATATTGTAAAATGAGCATTGCATATCCGAAATATAAATGTGGCGTTTTATCATTCTCTGTAATTGTAGTCTTACAAAGTATGTCAAGCCCCGATACAAGCAGATAATAATAAACAAGATTTGCAAGCAGAATAATTATAAGCAATGCGTTTGCAAATATGTCGCTTAAGCTGTAATACATACCGACAAAATCATAGATTTCGCCCGCAAACAACAAGCCTATATAATAAAAGAAAGCTGTATTAAGCCTTTTTTCATTTTTACGGAGCATAAACAATCCGTAAAGCATAAGCATCTGACCGAGGAATTGTGTTATTTTACTAAAGCCTAAAAAGAATAAATCAAACCTAAATGTGATAAAAACTAAACCCCAAATAATAAAATTCAATGAAGAACGCATATACTTCGTTGGAATAACAGAATAAAGAGCGCCAAAATTATTGGCGATTTCGTTTTCGTCACCCATTTTTTCAATTGCTTTTGTCTGCGCAGTCTCATCGTCCATGCCCAATGCAATATTTCGGTCATATTGCTCTAAAAGGTGAGAATAAAGCTCTTCACGAACTTCATTTTTCTTTCTTTGGGACATAATTTTTCTGCATACGGATTTTGTGTAATTTTCAAATATCTGGAATTCTCTGTTTTCATCCATAAAATAACCCCCAATCTTAAAAATTACACATTTTTATATTGCAGAAAATTCACCGCCGAGAACCTTGCCAACAGCTTCACTGTAAACTTCCCATTCCTGTTTCTGTGAAGCAAGCTCCTTGAGTCCTTTTTCAGTAATTTTATAGTATTTTCTTCTGCGTCCGTTTTCTTCACTCTCAACCCAACGTGATGAGAGAAATTTTTCTTTTTCAAGCGCGTGCAGAATAGGGTAGAGGGTGCCCTCATTCATCTGGAATACATTTTCAGACATCATTTCAACGGTTTTGATAATCTGATAACCATACATTTCGCTTCTTGAAATTACGCTTAATACAAGCATTCCTGTACTTCCTTTAGAGAGTTCTTTGCTGATTTTCATAAAATTTGCTCCTTTCGCAATGTTACATAGATATTCGAGGTATAGTGCTTATTAAAAAAGGCATCCCTTAAAATATTAAATCAAAGGATACCTTGATTATCTATGTATAGTGTAGCATATAAAATATTAATTTGTCAATAGGGGAGAAAAAATAAAGCAGTTTACTATTTGGTAAACTGCTTTAGATGGTCGGAGTGACAGGACTTGAACCTGCGGCCTCTTGACCCCCAGTCAAGCGCGCTCCCAGCTGCGCCACACCCCGTTATTGTCAACGCAAGATATAATAACACATTACTTTTGAATTTGCAAGTACTTTTTTTACTTTTTTGACATTTTTATTATATTGCTATTTTGCTTTGCCTTTTCCATAAATATATGTTAAAATTGTCTAAAGGAGTGTTTTTTATGAAAAAACTAATAAAGATTTTGTTGTCAGTTATTGCTGTTATATTAGCTCTTGTGATTTGCTTCAGTGTCGCATTCTATTGGTATTATCCCCACTATAAACAGATGAAAACTGAAATGTCTGTGCAGGATATTTATGCAGAAAACGAATTAAAGGTTATGAGTTGTAATGTGCGTTGTATTACCCCCACAGACCTTGGCAAAAAAAGCTGGTTTTACCGTGCAGACCTTATAGTTAAGGGAATTCAGAATAATCAACCCGGTGTTATCGGTTTTCAAGAGGTTACCAAATGGCATTATAGTTATCTTACCGATTGCTTGCCAATGTATGATTCAATAATTACTTATCGTGACGATGCATTTAATTCAGAGGGATGTCCCATATTCTACCGTTCAGATATTTATACTCTTATTGATAAAGGCTCGTTCTGGCTTTCGGAAACTCCCGAAGTAATGAGCAAGGACTGGGGTTCAGCTTGTTATCGAATTTGCAGTTATGCAATCCTCAAAGACAATGCCACAGAAACCGAATTTGTTGTGTTCAATACGCATCTTGACCACATTAGTGACGAAGCTCGCATTAACGGTATTCAGGTAGTTCTTGATAAGATTAAAGAATTCGGCGACTTGCCCGCAGTGCTTATGGGTGACCTCAATGCAGAAGAAAATTCCCAAACCTATAAAAGCGCGACTGAAAATTTCCTTGACGCTAAATATCAGACCGAGAATACAATGACAAGTGCAACATATCAAAGATGGGGCAAAGAGCTTGATAATGATTGCATTGACTATGTAATGATTTCAAAAACAGGCTTCAAGGTAAATTCATACAAGGTTGTTACTGATACCTATGACGGAGTATATTCAAGCGACCATTTCCCGCTTGTAGCAAGTTTATCATTTGAATAATACAAACAGTAGGGCGGGGGCTTTTGCTTCCGCCGTTTATAATACAAAATGAAAAGCGAAAAAATGAAAATCTATGATACTCTCTTTTTCAAGGGAGTATTTTTATATTGACAGCAGAACAAATGTTCGGTATAATTGTTTCATAAAATAACGGAGGGGATTTTTTGAAAAGAATTATACTGCATTGCGACCTTAATAATTTCTATGCGTCGGTTGAATGTGTTAAAAAAACCGCTCTCAAAGGCAAGCCCGTTGCGGTATGCGGAAGTGAAGATGACCGTCACGGCATTGTTCTCGCAAAATCTCAGCCTGCAAAGCTTTGCGGGGTGAAAACAGGTGACACAATCTTTGAGGCAAAGAAAAAGTGTAAAGGGCTTATTGTGGTGCAAACTGATTTCGATGCCTATCACCATTACTCTGAATGGGTAAAAGATATTTACGCTCAATATACCGATTTGATTGAGCCATTTGGTATGGACGAATGCTGGCTTGATGTGAGTGGCAGTACAATTCTTTTCGGTGAGGGCGAAAAAATAGCCGATGAAATAAGAGAGCATATTCGCCGTGAAACAGGACTTACAATTTCTGTAGGTGTTTCATTCAACAAGGTTTTTGCAAAGCTTGGCAGTGATATGAAAAAGCCCGATGCCACTACTATCATTTCCCGGGAAAATTTCAAAGAAAAAATCTGGGGACTTTCTGCCTCTGAATTATTGTTTGTTGGTAGACGCACAACCAAAACCTTGCAAAAATACGGCATTCAAACAATCGGAGATATCGCCTTATCGCAAGGGGAGTTTATGCGCAAAATCCTCGGTAAAAACGGCTTTGATTTATGGCTTTATGCCAACGGAATGGACACTTCACCCGTATCTCATATGGATTCAAAGCCCATAATGAAAAGCGTGAGCCGTGGAATTACCTGTGTTGAAAGTCTTTTGTCCGTTTATGAGGTGGAGCGGGTAATTGCCGAGCTTTCAATAAGCGTATCAAAAGGACTTCGCCGTGAGCATTTGCTTGCTACGGGAATTCAGGTTGCCGTAAAAGACGATAACCTTACCGTAAAGCAGTATTCCGCGCCATTGGAATTCCCTACATATAGTGCAAAAGAGCTTTTTGACAGTGCAGTTGAGGTGTTCCTTGAAAAGCACAAATGGAAAAGGAATATCCGTTCAGTAACAGTGAGAGCGTATAACCTTGTCTATGAAAAAAGCTTTCAGCAATTAACTGTGGGATATGATATTGATACCCACGAAAAAAATGAAATTGTAGACGGAACACTTACTAAAATCCGCGAAAAGCAGGGTAGGGATATTGTTTTCAACGGGTGCCGGCTTTTAGGTACAAAAATACCGACGGGCAAGTCGGATTATTCCTCATTACCGCCGGCGAATTTTTAGTATTAAGTTTATGCTAATTCAAGCCACAAGTTTTCAAGCTCTTCAAGCTTTTCTTCTTTGGTTTTAATATCATCAAGAATTTCAGAAAGTCTTGCATAATCACTTGAAATCTCAGGTTCATTACAAAGAATTTTCAGCTCATCAATTTCAGACTGCAAAGCTTCAATTTCCTTTTCGGTGTTCATAAGCTTTGCTCGGCGTTTTCTGTCCTGCGCCTTATTTTTTCTTGATTCATCATATTCAACGGCAGTGGAACTTCGTTCTTCGGGTTTCACTGCTTTTTCTTTTACTTCAAGTTGAACATGCTCCTTGTAATAATCGTAATTTCCCTTATAAATTACAACCTCATTAGGCCTCATTTCGATTATTTTATCGGGAACAGAATTGAGTAAATATCTGTCGTGCGATACCATAATGATAGTGCCTTCATATTGGCTCAGGGCGAGGTCTAAAGCCTCTTTTGCCTTGTAATCAAGGTGATTTGTAGGCTCGTCCAAAACAAGCACATTTGACCGTTCAAAGGCAATTATGCAAAGCACAACCTTAGCACGGTTTGCACCACTCATTTCGCGGATTCTCTTAAATACATCTTCGTCCTCAATAAGAAAACGGGCAAGCATACTGCGAATTTCATATTCAGTCTTTGCGGGGAATTTACGGTGAACCGCTTCTAAAACCGTCATATTAAGGTCAAGAGAGGAAAGCTCCTGGTCAAAATATGAAATCTTTACATTACCGCCCCAACGCACCATTCCTTCATAAGCCATTTTTTTCAGAATAGCTTTTAAAAATGACGATTTGCCAACACCGTTTTTACCTACAAATGCAATCTTTTCCCCTCGGGAAACAAGCAAATCGAGATTTTGGAATAATGTGCGTTTATTTTCTCCTTTGCCAACAGAAACCTTTAGTCCTTTGCATTCAAGAATTGCTTTATGAGGTTCAATGTCAAAAGGGAATGCAATGTGTAAATCCTTAACTGCAGGTTTTGGTTTAGCGACCATTTTCATTTTTTCAAGAGCCTTGACGCGTGAGCCCACACTATTTGTGCTGCTCGATTTTGCAAGATTTCTGCGAACATAATCACGTAAATCTTCAATTTCTTTCTGTTGCTTTTCGTATTCTTTGGTAAGCGTTTTAATTCTTTCTTCCTTTTGCGTCAAAAAAGAAGAATATCCGCCTTTATATCGTACCAATTCACCATTTTCAATTTCACAGATGTCAGATGCTACCGCATTTAAGAAATATCTGTCGTGAGATACAATGATAACCGCACCCTTGTATGATGCAAGGTAGCTTTCAAGCCAGTTAAGCATAGAAAAATCAAGGTGGTTTGTAGGCTCGTCAAGAATGAGCAGATTTGGGTTTTCAACAAGAATTTTTGCAAGGGCAAAGCGTGTTTTTTCACCGCCTGAAAGCACAGAAACCGATGTTTCCATATCGAAATTGCCAAAGCCCATACCGTTCAGTACGGTGTCAATTCGCACCTCGGCATTGTAGCCGTCTGTCGCGTCATAAATACTTGTAAGACGCTCGTATTCGGCAGAAAGAGTGTTGTATTCGTCACCGCTTGACTTTGACATTTTTACAGAAATTTCTTCAAGCTTTTTGCGGGTATCAAAAACTAATTGTAAAGAATTCTGTATCTCTTCTTTAAGTGTATTTGAGGTATTCAAAGCCTCGTTCTGCTTTAAATAGCCAATTCTCAAATCCGTTTTTGTGGCTATTGTTCCTTCGTCATATTCTAAATTGCCCGAAATGATGTTCAAAAGGGTAGTCTTACCCACACCGTTAATGCCCAAAAGACCTATTCGGTCCTTATCGTTAACAGCGAGGTTTACATTTTTCAATATGCTTTTGTCAAGAAAATCTTTGCTGATATTATTGAGTGTAATAAGCATAATTTTACCTTTATTCAGTAGTTAAATTATTTATATTCTTTTTCCATGTGCCTGTGAAATAAAAAATACAGGAAATAGCCGTTGCAAGTAACCAACCTGCCGGCCAAGAAATCCAAATACCGCTTTCGTTAAAGAACGGAGTAAGAGTGTAACATAAAACAACTCTTAAAAGCAAGTCAGAGAATGTTGAAATCATAAACATTTTCATTACACCGCTACCGCGAAGAACGCCATCAATTATAAGCTTTATTGAAATAAAAAGATAGAACGGTGCAACAGTTTTAAGGAATGCGACACCCGAATTGATAATTTCAACATCATTACTACTTACAAAAAATTTCATCATAACCTGTGGGCAGAAGAAAAACAAAATAAATAGTGGAATAGTAATGATATATGATATTAAATACAGCGATTTAACGCCTGATTTTATTCTTTCTGTTTTACCTGCGCCTATATTTTGAGCAGTATAGCTTGACATACTGTTGCCAAGTGCCGTTAATGATGTGATTGCAAATGTATTCAGCTTTCCAGCCGCCGAAAACCCAGCAACTACAATGTCACCAAAGGTATTTACAAGACCTTGAATGAAAATATTGCCTACTGACACAAAGCTTTGTTGCAGAATACTCGGAATGGCAACAAATAAAATTTTCTTTAAAATCTCAAATGAGAATATTTCAGGCTTTTCGCAAGCGATTTTACGAACTCTCAGCATAAGACATATAAATGACATTATTGAAGCAAGTCCTTGAGCAATAAAGGTTGCCCATGCAACGCCGGAAACACCCAATGGTGTGTATTTTACAAGTATGTAGTCAAGAATAACATTGAAAACTGACGAAAAAATCAAGAAATAAAGAGGTGTTTTTGAATCACCAAGTGCCGTGAAAATGCCGTTACAAATATTGTAAAGGAATAAGAAAATCAATCCTAATGTATATATATTAAGATAAGCAGCAGAATCAATAAATAGGTTTTCGGGTGTATTAAGTGCATTTAGCAAAGCAGGGGAGAATAATAACCCCATAATTGTAAGTAAAATACTCAATGAAAGAAATGAAATCAACGAAGTGCTTATACAGGTTTTCATTTTACTGTAATTTCTGTTTCCAAAAAACTGTGAAATAACAACACAACAGCCGATATTTGAGCCGTTTGCAATTGCCATATAAATCATCGTAACAGTATATGAAATGCCAATTGAAGCTAAAGCTTCGCCGCCCAAAAGCTTACCTGCAATAATGCTGTCAGCAATATTATATAACTGTTGAAAGCACACGCTTATGAGCATTGGTATTGTAAATTTTATGAGTATTTTCGCAGGATTACCCTGTGTCATATCTCTTACCATAATATCACCGCGAAAAAGGGACTGAAGTTCAGTCCCTTAAAGTTTATAATGTTTCAAGAATACTTCTTGCAACACTTATGCCGTTTGAAGAAGCCTGCATAAGTCCGCGTGTAACAGATGCACCGTCACCAATTGCATGAAGTCCTTTAACACTTGTTTCAAAGTTAGTATCAACAACAACCTTGTTTGAATAGAACTTAACCTCAACACCATAAAGAAGTGTTTCGTCACTCGCAATACCGGGAGTAACCTTGTCAAGTGCCTCAAGCATTTCTGCAATATCCACCATAATTCTGTGGGGGAATACAAGTGACAAGTCACCGGGAACGGCATCCTTAAGTGTGGGGATAAGATTATTTCTGCAAAGTCTTTCAGCAGTTGTTCTTCTGCCACGCTTAAAGTCACCATAGGTCTGTACAAGAATTTTACCATCGCAAAGCATATTGCTTAACTGCGCGATGTGCTTGCCATATTCAATGGGATACTTGAAAGGCTTTGTGAAGTTCTTTGATACAAGAAGTGCAAAATTTGTGTTGTTCGTCTTGTATTCAGCAGATTTATATGCGTGACCGTTTACTACCGCCAAACCGTTATCGTAGTATTCCGTTGCAACCTCACCTGATGGGTTAGAGCAGAATGTACGAACCTTATCATCAAAGGTTTGTGAATAGTAAACAAGCTTTGCTTCATAAAGATTTTCGTTGAGGAATTTCATAACCTCATCGCGAACTTCAACACGAACACCTACGTCAACTGTACCAACCTGTGTTTCGATGTTGTGGTCTTTACAGATATGGCTGAGCCATTCAGCGCCTTCACGACCAACCGCAGCAACAATTTTATCGGAATAATATGTATTTCCGCCTGCAACAATTCCCTTAACCTGATTATCTTCTATAATAATATCTTCAACCATAGTGTTGAAAATGATATTACAACCCTGTTCTTCAAGATGATGCTGAAGTCTGCCATAAATCTTGTAGCCTTCTTCAGTACCGAGATGTCGGATGGGACACTCAATAAGCTTTAAGTTAGCATTGATTGCTTTTCTGCGGATTTCTTCAATTTCAGCTTGCTTATCAATACCGTAAACATTGGTATCTGCACCAAAATCAAGATAAACGCTGTCAGCCTCTTTCAATAATTCCATGGTTTTTTCATATCCGAGAATATCGGGAAGAGTACCGCCAACATCGGGAGAAAGTGAAAGCTTACCGTCAGAGAATGCGCCTGCACCTGCAAAGCCTGTTGTGATTGAGCAGGGCTGACAACCAACACATTTCTTTGTTTTTCTTTTTGGGCACATTCTTTTTTCAATTGAACGGCCCTTTTCAACCATAAGAATATTAACATCGGGCTTTTTTGCCAAGAGTTCATAAGCACAGAAAATACCTGAAGGACCTGCGCCTATAATAATTACATCAAATTTGTTACTCATATTAATTGTTCCTCTTATCGGTCTTCTCTAAAGTATGACAATCCAAGTGAAGCAGGGGGTTGATTCTCTTTTTTGTTCATCATACTTGTAATAATTAAAACAATGATTGTGATTATGTAAGGCAACATTTTTAAGATTTCGCGTCCTGAAAATGAAATATTTCCAAAGACAAAAGCCGCAATATATAACGCACCAAAAAGGTATGAACCAATTATTGAGATATTTGGCTTCCACAAAGTAAATATGACAAGTGCGATTGCAAGCCAACCGAATGCCTCAATAGTCGATGCATTTTCCCAACTTCCCTTAACATAGTCCATGATGTAGAATACACCACCAAATCCAGCAATACCACTACCTACTAAAATTGCAACATATTTGTATAATGTGATATTAACGCCCATTGCGTCAGCAGTTGCAGTGTTTTCACCGATTGCACGTAGGTTAAGACCAACCTTTGTGCGATTAAAGATAAAGGTAGTAATCAACGCAATAGCGATGGCAAAATATACATAAAAGCCGTGACCGAATAAAACTTTAACGATACCGTCTGAATTTTCGGCAAATGGTAAGCATTTAGCAATAATTTTACCTGCTGTGGAAAAATTAGTTTTATCGACATAGGAATGCATTAAGAATTGAGTCATACCGTTACCAAAAATTGTAATTGCAAGACCGGTAATGTTTTGATTACAACGGAATGTAATTGTCATTATCGCATAAATTGCACCTGTAAGAGATGCAAAAAGAAACGCACCGAAAAGAGAGGTCAAAATAAGCATCACCCATGATGCATTTTCAACTATTTCCAAGCCATTTAAATATAGGCTAACGAAAAGGCATCCGCCAACAGTACCCATACACATAATTCCGGGAATACCAAGATTTAAGTGACCTGCTTTTTCTGTAATTGTTTCACCGATGCATCCGAAAAGAAGAACTGTGCCGATTGCAATAGCACTCATTAAGAATGTAACTGTCATTTCTTAATTTCCTCCTTTTCTTTTTTTTTGAATACAATCTTGTAGTTAATAAAGAACGAGCAAATGATAACTGCAAAATACACAATACCAACGACAATGTTTGATATTGAATCATTTGTAAACATAAATGTCTTTCGGACTTCTACCATACCTTTAGAAATAAAGATGATGAAAAAGCTTGTGAGGATAATAATTAGCGGATTGAATGCTGCAAGCCAAGTAGCCATTATACCTGTAAAGCCCATATTGTTTGCTGATGCTGTACTTATTGTATGGTTGATTGAACCTGCAAGAACAAAACCAACAAGACCTGCGATTGCACCTGATAAAATCATTGTTCTGATAATAACTTTATCAACCTTAATTCCTATATATTTTGCTGTATTAACACTTTCGCCAACAACGGATATTTCATAACCGTGCTTTGATGAACGAAGATAAACATGCATTAAAATTGTAATTACTACAAATAAAATGATTGGTAATAAATATTTGTTTCCAATATCAGGGATATTACCGTAAGAAATTGGAGCTAAAACACCGGAGCCTGATTTAACCCATATTGTAATGCATAAAGAGACAAGTCCTTGTGCAATGTAGTTCATCATAAGAGTAAACAAGGATTCGTTAGTATTAAACTTCGCTTTAAATATAGCGGGAATAACTGCCCATATTGCACCTGCAGTTACACTTGCTAAGAGCATAAGTAGAATGATAACAGAATCGTTCACTTTGCCACCAAGGTAAAACATACAGGCAATTGCCGCAAGGCAACCAACAAGAATTTGACCGTTACCACCCAAATTCCAGAATTTCATTTTAAAAGCAGGAAGTAATGCCATTGATGTACCAAGAAGAAGTGCGGTGTCTTGAAGCAAAAGCCAGAATTTGCGTTCGCTACCAAATGCACCTGTAAATAATGATTGGAAGAAATCACCGATGTTTTTATGAGAAAACATCATAGAAATCAATCCGCTTAAAAGTAGTCCTCCGACAATGGCAATGGAATAAATAAGAATTATTTTTTGAATTTTAGTATTATCTCGTTTAACAATTCGAACAAAAGGTTCTTTTAAGTTGTTTTTATTTCTTTTCATTCCGTCACCCCACTTTCTCTAGATTGTACCATCAAAAGACCAATTTCATCCTTAGTGGTTGTTCTGGCGTCAACAATACCTGAAACCTTACCGCCACTTAAAACTAATATTCTGTCACTAAGTTCCATCAAAACATCCAAATCTTCACCGACAAAAATTACGGAAACACCTTTATGCTTTTGCTCGTTAAGAAGATTATATATAGTGTATGATGAGTTAATATCAAGACCACGGACAGGGTAGGCAGTCATTAAAAGTGCGGGAGCAGCAGCAATTTCACGACCAACAAGCACTTTTTGAACATTTCCGCCTGATAACTTTCTTACAGCAGTATGTGAATCAGGAGTGTTTACCTTTAGGTCGTTGATAATTCTGTCAGCAAGGTCTTGAGGTCGTTTTCTATCAAGGAAAATTGACTTACCCTTACGATAACTTCGAAGCATCATATTGTCAACAATATCCATATTGCCAACAAGTCCCATGCCAAGTCTGTCCTCAGGGACAAAGGAAAGGCGAATACCAAGTTCACGTATTTCTCTTGTAGATTTATCCTTCAGGTTAATGACTTCATCTTCTTTGAAAATGATTTTTTCACTACTTACAAGTTCTTTAATTTCTTTTTTAGATAACTTTGTAAAGTCAATGTCATTTCCTTTTTCATCCATAAATGCATTTTCATGTGCGAGTTCCATAACACGCTTATATGTTTTATGGAAGAATGAAACAGGCTTGTCTTTTTTAGGATGGTAGTAAGTCAATGTACCACTTTCATATTTGTTAAGTCCGGCTATCGCTTCAAGTAATTCCTTTTGACCACTGCCTGCAATACCGGCAATACCAAGAATTTCACCACCGTAAGCATCAAAAGAAACATTGTCGACTACATTGTAGCCGTCAGGATTTTTTACAGTTAAGCCTGAAACTGAAAGTCTTAATCTACTGTCAACAGGTTCTGTACGATTAATGTTCAAATCAATCTTTTCACCAACCATCATTTCGGTAAGCTCTTTTTCGGAGGTTTCTGCAGTGTTTACTGTAGCAATGTGGTCACCCTTGCGCAAAACAGTTACTCTATCGGATATTTCCATAACCTCATTTAGCTTATGTGTAATGATAATAATTGATTTACCATCATCTCTCATTGCGCTTAAAACATTGAATAAGCTTTTTATTTCTTGTGGTGTTAAAACTGCTGTAGGCTCGTCTAATATAAGAATATCAGCACCTCTGTATAAAACCTTTAAGATTTCGACAGTTTGCTTTTCTGAAACAGACATCTCGTAGATTTTCTTATCAAGATTTATATTGAATCCGTACTTTTTTGCCATTTCTTTAATACGGTTATTTACTTCTTTAAGATTAAATTTTTCACCTTCAACACCCAATGCAACATTTTGTGCTGCACTAAAAATATCAATTAACTTGAAGTGTTGGTGAATCATACCAATTTTATGGTCAAAAGCGTCACGAGGAGAGCGAATGACAACTTCTTCGCCATTAATAAGAATTTTACCGGAATCAGGATAGTAAATTCCGGCTACCATATTCATAAGGGTTGTTTTACCACAACCATTTTCACCGAGGATAGAAAGAATTTCACCTTTATATACATCTATGCTTACATTATTGTTTGCAATAACTTTAGTCCCGAACTTTTTAGTAATATTTTTTAATTGTAAAATAACAGTTTTGTTCATAAGAATCTCCTTAAATAATAAAGGATTTTTATTTTGCTAATCATTCAAGAAAGGCGAAGTTGTTGTGCTTCGCCTTTCCTGTTAATTAAATAAGAATAACATTAAAATTAAAATGAATTATTCAGTAATAGCTGTAATACCGTCAATAATAATGTTGAAGTAAGGAGCTGAACGTTTTGCACTTTCGTTTACAAAAGTAATATCGCCGGACTTTTCAACAACCTCTGTTTCAGGGACAAAATCTCCTGCATCATCAACGTCAGCAACAAATGAAGTTAATGGTTTGCCATCAACTGTGAATGTTGAGCAGTCAAATACCTTAATTGTTCCATCTTTAAGTCCTGCCATAACAGCATCAAGCTTTTCCTGAGTGCCCTTTGCAGCAGCAGTACCAAGAGCTGTAATTTCTACAGAACCAGTTTCAAGTGTACCTGTCCAGTCAGCGTCGATTGCCTTGTCGTTCTGAACGCAATCAATAATGTACTCAAAATATGGAGTCCAGTTGATTCTTGAAGCAATAATAAATGTGTTTGGACACTTTTCAACAGTTGAACCATTGTAAGAAACGTTAGGAATATTTCTTTCTTCACAAGCTGTAGGAGCACCCCATGAGTCAGCGTGCTGTGAAATCAATTTACAACCATTGTCGATAAGTGCAAGAGCTGTTGTCTTTTCAGCTGTTTCATCGTACCATGAGTTTGTGTAACGAACTTCCATTGTAGCGTTCTCTACTACTGATTTAGCGCCAAGGTAGAATGATGTGTAGCCTGAAATAACTTCGGCGTATGGGTGAGCTCCAACATAACCGATTTTTGCATTTTCGTCAGAAACTTTGCCTTCATCATCACCATAAAGCTCAACAAGCTTCAAGCCTGCTGCAACACCTGCAAGGTATCTGCCTTCGTAGATAGAAGCAAATGCATTATGGAAGTTTGCAAGACCTGCTGTGTGAGCCTGTGTACCTGTTGCGTGACAGAATTCAACCTCAGGGAATTCCTTAGCAGCCTGAATCATATAAGGCTCGTGGCCGAATGAGTCAGCAAAGATAAGGTCATAAGATTCCGCCAAGTCAGCTGCCTGGTCATAGCATTCTGTACCTTCATCAATGTCGGTAACGATTGTGTAATCGTCAGCTGTGAGGCCTTTGTTTGCACAAGCCTGCTTGAAAGCATCGATGAAGTTCTTGTCATAAGTTGATGAATCGCCGTGCAAGCAGATAAGAGCAGCCTTTACTGCCTTTCCATCAGGTTCATCTGAGTTGTTACCGCCACAAGCTGCGAAGCAAGTAACGATAAGAGCAATAGACATTACTACTGCGAGAACTTTTTTGAGATTTTTCATAATTATTCTCTCCTTTATTTTTTTGTAATATTTTACAGCGCTGTGCTGTTATTACCTTGCTCCGAATACTATTTCACCCGTTGTATCATCCATCTTATCAACAATGGCCATTGATTCAACACGGATTCCTTGAGCTCTTAATTTGTCGCCACCGCCCTGATAACCTTTTTCAATAGCAATGCCGCAACCTGCAAGAGTGGCGCCTGACTGCTTAACAATATCAATAAGACCTACAAGCGCATTTCCTTTCGCAAGAAAATCATCAACAATAAGAACAGTGTCTTTTTCGGTTAAGAAATCTTTTGAAACGATAATGTCATATGTACATTGGTGAGTAAAAGACTCAACCTTGCTTGTGTAAACATCACCCCTGATGTTTAATGTTTTGGTCTTTTTTGCAAAAATTAGGGGACAATTAAAAAACTGTGCCACCATACAGCCTACACCGATGCCCGAGGCCTCGATTGTAAGCACTTTTGTGATGTCACAGTCATTGTATAACCTTTTAAGCTCCGCACCCATTTCAGAGAGAAGCTTTACGTCAAGCTGATGGTTAAGAAAGCTATCTACTTTCAGAACATTTCCTGAAAATACTTTTCCATCTTTTAAAATTCTTTCTTCTAAAATCTTCATAAAACATCCCTCAGTGCACATTATATTGTAATTATAAGTCAAAACTCGGAAAAAAACAATATTTTTTGTTTCCTTTTTTATGGAATTTTTTGAAGAATATTTGTTAAAAATACATAAAAAGAAGCATTGATGTTCACAATGCAAAAAACAGGAGGCATTTATATGAAAAAATTTTTATCTGTTTTAATGGCAATATCACTTTTCGGCACATTTTTTACTGGCTGCAACAGAAGTGACAACCAAAATCCCACAGGGCAGTCAAATGAGGGTACGGCTACAGTTCGCTTTTTGAATTTCAAACCGGAGGTTGCAAATGTTTATAATGAAATTGCAAAAGCATATAAACAAGAAACCGGCAATACTCTTATTGTAGAAACTGCGGCGAGTGGAAATTATGAGCAGACCTTAACTGCAAAAATGGGTACCAATGAAGCTCCGACTCTTTTTCAAATTAATGGACCTAAAGGCTATGCGAACTGGAAAGATTATTGTGCAGATTTATCAAACACCGAGCTTTATAAACATTTAACCGATAAATCACTTGCTGTAGTCTCAGATGGTAAGGTTTACGGAATACCTTATGTTGTTGAAGGCTACGGTATTATTTACAACAAAGCAATTACCGATAAATATTTTGCTCTCAAAAATAAAGCAACAGATTATAAATCTATGGACGAAATCAAAAGCTTTGACGCATTAAAAGCATTAGTTGAAGATATGCAAAAAAATGCTGACGCTTTGGGCATTAAAGGTGTTTTTGCTTCAACATCACTTAAAACCGGTGAAGATTGGCGTTGGCAGACACATCTTGCAAATATTCCCGTTTATTATGAGCTTGAAGATAAAAATGCTGACCTTTCCAGCGATGAAACAAAAAGCATTGAATTCAAATATGCGGATAATTTCAAAAAAATCTTTGATTTGTATATAAACAATTCTGTAACTGATAAAAAGAAATTAGGCTCAAAAATTGTTGATGAGTCAATGGCTGAATTTGCTCTTGGTCAGTGTGCAATGGTTCAGAACGGCAACTGGGCATGGAGTCAGATTGATGATGTAAGAGGCAATGTTGTAGAGTCAGAAGATGTAAAATATTTACCAATTTATATGGGACTTGAGGGTGAAGAAAATCAAGGTCTTTGTATTGGTACAGAAAACTTTTTTGCAGTAAACGCAAAAGCTTCTGATGCGGAACAAAAAGCCGCAGAGGACTTTATGTACTGGTTGTTCTCAAGCGAAACGGGTAAGGAATTTGTAACAGATGAGCTTGAGCTTATTGCTCCATTTGACACGTTTACAGAGAATGAGCGACCCGACGACCCTCTGGCTAAAGAAGTAATAAAGTGGATGAACAATGCAGACGTTACAACTATTCCATGGAATTTCACAGTATTTCCAAGTGCAACCTTTAAAGCTGATTTCGGTGCGGCTCTACTTCAGTACGCTCAGGGCACAAAGAACTGGGATGATGTGAAAAAACTCTTCGTTGAGCGTTGGAAGAGTGAAAGTCAATAAGAAATAACATCGCCCGCTGATTTCAGTTGGGCGATAGTGCGTGCAGAGGCGGATAAAATGGAAAAAAACATAAAAAAATACTTTCCCGTATTTGTATTGCCAACCCTTATACCCTTTTTAGTGGTATTTTTAATTCCGTTTATTATGGGCATATATTTATCTTTTACCGAATTTACAACGGTTGAAAGTGCAACATGGGTCGGCATTGAAAACTATGTCAAGGCATTTATGCAGGATGAAAACTTTCTGAATGCATTGTGGTTTACCGTGAAATTCACGGTAGTTTCAGTAATAACTATAAATATATTTGCATTTTTTCTTGCATTGATGCTTACAAAAGCCTTAAAAGGAACTGCATTTTTTAGAACAGTTTTCTTTATGCCCAATCTGATTGGTGGTATTGTTCTCGGTTATATCTGGAACCTGTTAATAAATTCAATTCTTGGTATTTTCGGAGTTGATATAACTTATAGTGCTGATTATGGCTTCTGGGGACTTGTCTTCTTAATGAACTGGCAGTTAATCGGCTATATGATGGTTATTTATATAGCTGGAATTCAAAATATACCGCGAGAATTGTACGAGGCTGCAAAAATTGATGGTGCGTCGTCATTAAGAACATTGAGAAATATCACAATACCAATGGTTATGCCTTCTTTGACAATTTGTCTATTCTTAACTCTTACAAATTCGTTTAAGCTTTTTGACCAGAATTTAGCCTTGACCGGTGGCGCCCCTGCAAGAGAAACAGCAATGCTTGCTCTCGATATTTACAATACGTTTTATGGCAGAACAGGTTGGCAGGGTGTAGGACAAGCCAAAGCGGTTGTATTTTTCTTAATTGTTGCGATTATCGCGTTTATTCAACTTAAAATTACGGGAAGAAATGAGGTAGAACACTAATGAAGACGAGAAAAAAGCTTCACAATGGCTTTTCTTTTTCAGTTTTACTTCTTTTATCATTTGTCTTTCTGTTCCCGATTTATCTTGTTGTGATGAACTCGTTTAAATCAAGGTTCAATATTGTCAGCGACCCTTTTAGCTTGCCTGATAGTGATACTTTTGTTGGAATTGAAAATTATATAAACGGTATTGAAACTTCGGGAATAGTTGGCGCGTTTTTAAGGACTTTAATTATAACTGTTGGTTCTGTATTGGCGATAGTTATTTTTACGTCAATGACCGCTTGGTATATCACAAGAGTAAAATCAAGGCTTAATAAAGGAATGTATTACCTATTCCTTTTCAGTATGATTGTACCGTTTCAGATGGTTATGTTCACAATGACGTGGATTTGCTTTAAATTAGGTCTTAACAGCGTTTTAGGTATAATCCCCGTATATCTCGGATTTGGTTCAGGGCTTTCGGTGTTTATGTTCAGTGGTTTTATCAAAGGTCTGCCCCGTGAAATTGAAGAAGCCGCAATGATTGATGGTTGCAACCCAATTAAAACTTTTTTTTATGTGGTTTTTCCAATTTTAAAGCCTACCGCAATAACTGTTGCAATTCTTAATGCAATGTGGATTTGGAATGACTTTTTATTGCCTTATCTGCTTTTGGGTTCGGGTAATAAAACCTTATCTGTTGCAATTCAGCTTACAATGCAAGGTGCTTACGGCTCAATTGACTGGGGTGGATTTATGGCAATGCTTGTTCTTGCAATAATCCCCATAGTAATTTTCTATCTGTTCTGTCAGAAGTATATCATCAAGGGCGTTATTGACGGCGCGGTGAAAGGATAATAAAAATGGCATCAATATCATTAAAAAATATCAAAAAAACCTATGAAGATGGAATAACCGTTATTGATGACCTTAATTTAGAATTCAATGATAAGGAATTCATAATTCTTGTAGGTCCATCAGGCTGTGGAAAGTCAACAACATTACGTATGATTGCAGGTCTTGAAGATATAACCGACGGTGAGCTTTATATCGGTGATAAGCTTGTAAATGACGTGTCACCGAAAGACCGTGATATTGCAATGGTTTTTCAAAGCTACGCATTATATCCTCATATGTCGGTTTATAAAAATATGGCGTTTGGCTTGAAAAACAGAAAAGTTCCTAAAGAAGAAATCGACAAAAAAGTTCGCGCGGCAGCAAAAATGCTTGATATTGAGGGTTATTTAAACCGAAAACCCCGTGCACTTTCGGGTGGTCAGCGTCAGCGTGTGGCACTCGGGCGTGCAATGGTGCGCGAGCCCGCAGTATTTCTTCTTGATGAGCCACTTTCAAATCTTGACGCAAAGCTCAGAACAGAAATGCGAAGCAGAATTTCAATGCTTCATAAAGAATTGCAAACTACATTTGTTTATGTAACTCACGACCAGACAGAAGCTATGACAATGGCAGACAGAATTGTTGTTATGAGAAATGGTGAAATAATGCAGTTTGACACCCCGCAAATGCTTTATAATCACCCTAAAAATATGTTTGTGGCAGGGTTTATCGGTTCGCCACAAATGAATTTTATTGAGTGTAAAGTTGAAAAAAACGGCGATGCTTTTTCTGCCTTATTTGAAGATTATAGAATAAATCTGCCAGCTCGTATGAATGATTATCTTGTTATTTATCAGGGTAAGAAAATTATTTTAGGTATTCGCCCTGAGCATTTGTTCATAAGCAAAAAAGAAAATGACGAAGATGTTATAAATTTATATGTTGATATTGCGGAAATGACGGGTGCTGATTATTATCTTTACGGCAATCTGTGCGGAAATAAATTTGTTGCAAACGTACCGTCAAATTCAGATGTAAAAAGTGAAAGTGTGTGCAAATTAAAAATTAACACAGATAAAATTCATTTGTTCGATAAAATGAATGAAAGACTTATTTGTGATTGACATTTTTCTCTAAAAATTATATATTTTATTAAGATAAGCAAAGGCGAATCTTTGAGGTGATTTTATGAGAACAAGTGGCGTGTTAATGCACATATCCTCTTTGCCGGGAGAAACAGGTATAGGTACTCTCGGTAAAGAAGCATATAATTTCGTTGATTTTTTAAACAGAGCAGGGCAGACCTATTGGCAGGTATTGCCTCTTTGTCCTACAAGCTATGGTGACTCGCCTTATCAATCTTTTTCAACCTTTGCAGGTAATCCTTATTTTATAGACTTTGAAATTCTTTGTAATGACGGTTTGTTAAGTGAAAATGATTATAAAAAAATCGATTGGGGCAAAAATCCTGAAAAGGTTGATTTTGAAAAGGTTTATGAAAACAGATTTTCAATTTTGAAAAAAGCATATAAGGCTTTTGATAAAAACGATTCAAATTTTAAAATTTTCTGTGAAGAAAATTCTTTCTGGCTTGAGGATTTTGCCTTGTATATGGCTCTCAAAGAAAAATACAACGGTAAAGCATGGAGTGAATGGAAAACTGACATCAAACTCCGTAAAAAATCAGCACTTAATTCAGCAAAAACTGAGTTTCAAGAAGAAATTGAATTTCACAAAACAGTTCAGTATTTCTTCTTTGTTCAATGGAATAAGTTAAAAGCTTATGCAAATACAAATGGCGTAAAAATTATTGGTGATATTCCAATCTATGTTGCCGCCGACAGTGCGGACGTATGGGCAAATCCAAAGCAATTTTTGCTTGACGAAGATTGCAATCCCATTGAGGTTGCGGGTTGTCCTCCTGATGCTTTTTCAGCTGACGGTCAGTTGTGGGGTAACCCCTTATATGATTGGGATTATATGAAGAAAGACGGCTATTCTTGGTGGAAAGAGCGCATTGAGCATCAGTGCAAAATGTGTGATGTTATTCGCATTGACCACTTCAGAGGTTTTGAGTCATATTACTGTATTCCTGCCGACTCAGATACTGCAAAAATCGGTGAATGGCGAAAGGGCCCCGGAATTGAATTTTTCCGCGAAATTGAGCGTGATTTTGGTAAAAAGAATATTATTGCCGAGGATTTGGGCTATCTTACGCCTGCGGTCAAAAAAATGCTCAAACAAAGCAAATATCCCGGTATGAAGGTTCTTCAGTTTGCATTTGATACTGATGAAGAAAATGATTATCTACTTCATAATTTTACAAAGAATTCAGTAGCTTACGCAGGAACTCACGATAATGATACAATAATCGGTTATATGACTAAAACTGCACCGCGCAAAACTCGTAAGCGTGCAAAAGATTATCTTCGCCTTACCCGTCGCGAAGGCTATAATTGGGGCTTTATGAAAGCTGTATGGGCAAGTAATGCGGATACTGCAATTGTTACAATGCAGGATTTGTTAGGGCTCGGCAATGAGGCGAGAATGAATTTTCCATCAACCACTGAAAATAATTGGCAGTGGCGCGCAAAGTCTGATTATATTACTGACGAATTAACAGAAAAAACAAGATATTATACCGAGTTATATCAAAGATTACCCTCAAAGAAAAGAGGCAAATAAATGAAAGAAATTGTTAAAGAGGCAAGCTTGCTTGCTAAAAGAAAATATTTAAAAGAAATAAATGAGCTTACGCCCTATGAATTACACGATGTAATTTCATCATCCGTTATGGGCTCTATTTCAAACGATTGGCTCAATAGTCGTAAAAAAAGAATTGCCGAGAGAACTGCATTCTATTTTTCAGCTGAATTTTTAATTGGCAGAATGGTTCATAATAATCTCGTTTCTAAAGGTGTTTATGACGAAATTGAAAAGGATTTGAATGAATACGGTGTGTCGCTCAATGCTCTTGAAGAGGTTGAGGACAGTGCACTTGGTAATGGTGGTTTAGGTCGTCTTGCGGCTTGTTTTCTTGATAGTGCTGCAACTCATAATATCGCACTTGATGGTTACGGAATTCGCTATAAATACGGACTTTTCAAGCAGAATTTTGAAAATGGTTTTCAAACTGAAGATCCTGATGATTGGACAAAATGGGGCGACCCTTGGTCAATTCGATGCGAGAGTGACGCAGTAACTGTTGATTTTAAAGATATGTCAGTTAAAGCGGTTCCCTATGATATGCCCATAATTGGCTATGGAACATACAATATCGGCACACTCCGTCTTTGGCAGGCTGAATCTCTTGTTCCCTTTGATTTTGATTTGTTTAATGAGCAGAAATATGACAAATCTGTAGCGCTTAAAAACCGAGCAGAAGATATTTCGCGTGTGCTTTATCCCAATGACGATAATTATGAGGGTAAAAAGCTTCGCTTAAAGCAGCAGTATTTCTTTTCAAGTGCATCTTTGCAGGATATTATAAGAAAATACAAGAAAATTCACGGTAAAGATTTTAGCAAATTTGTAGATTTTGTAACAATTCAGCTCAATGACACTCATCCCGTAATCTCAATTCCTGAGCTTATTCGACTTTTTACTGAAAATGAGGGCGTTAAATTTGATGACGCATTTGAAATTACAAAAAATGTGTTTAATTATACAAACCATACCATTATGCAAGAGGCTCTTGAAAAGTGGGATTTAAAGCTTATTCGTGATACAATTCCGCAGGTTTTGAACATCATCAAAAAGCTTGATAAGATGCTCAAAAAAGAACTTGAAAAATTAAATGTACCGGAAGATACTGCAGAAACAATGTATATCATTCAGGATAAGCGAGTTCATATGGCATATATGGCGGTATTCTGTTCAAAATATGTGAATGGTGTTGCGAGAATTCATACGGATATTCTTAAAACAAGTGTGTTAAAAGATTGGTATGAGCTTTATCCCGAAAAGTTTCAGAATAAAACAAACGGTATTACTCAACGCCGTTGGCTTTTACTCTGTAATCGTGAATTGTCAGCGCTAATAACCGAGCTTTTAGGCAATGATGAATGGGTAACAAATCTCGATAAGCTTAAAGAACTTAAAAAATATGCGGATAACGATGAAATCTTAAATCGCTTTATCGCAATTAAAGAAACCAAGAAAAAGCAATTGGCAGATTTTATTGAGCAACACGACGGTGTAAAAGTTGACCCTAATAGTATTTTTGATATTCAGATTAAGCGACTTCACGAATATAAGCGTCAATTCCTCAACGCGCTTGCAATACTTGAATTATACTTTGAAATTAAAGAGGGTACACTTACAGATTTTGTACCTACTACTTTTATTTTCGGTGCAAAATCTGCACCAGGATATGCTCGTGCAAAGGGTATAATCAAGCTGATTAACGAAA
The DNA here is from genome assembly GCA_964457415.1 of uncultured Eubacteriales bacterium. GTDB lineage: Bacteria > Bacillota > Clostridia > Oscillospirales > Acutalibacteraceae > Fimenecus. Next base: position 46,951 of record CAYWFB010000003.1, read on the forward strand.
TTGCAAAGCTTATTGAAAAAGACAAGGTTGTTTCAAAATATATCAAGGTTGTTTTTGTTAAGAATTACAATGTTTCTTATGCTGAAAAGCTTGTTGCTGCCGCTGATGTCAGTGAACAGATTTCCACTGCAGGTACCGAGGCAAGTGGTACGGGCAATATGAAGCTTATGCTCAACGGTGCGGTAACTCTTGGCACTTATGACGGCGCTAATATTGAAATCGTTGAAGAAGCAGGTGAAGAGAATAACTATATTTTCGGTGCACGTGTTGAAGATATTGAAAAAGTAAAAGATTATTATTCGTCTGAAAATCTTTATGAGAATGACGTAAAAATCAAACGAGTTCTTGATGCATTGGTTGACGGTACTTTAAAAGACAACAGAACTAAAATCTTCAAAGAGCTTTACAACTCAATTCTTAAAGGTGCATCGTGGCACGACCCCGACCATTACTATTTGTTGCTCGATTTCAACGATTATCTTGAAACCAAGAAAAGAGTCAATGCAGATTATAAGAACAAAAAAGAATTTTATAAAAAATGTTGGCTTAATATGTGCAATGCAGGTAAGTTCTCATCAGACAGAACAATAGCAGAGTATGCAACAGATATTTGGCATATATAAAACGAAGGGCTTGGAGAAATCCGAGCCTTTTTATTTTAAATCATTTGACGATACATAAAGTATTTGATATAATCATTGTAATAAATCTCATTGGAGTGATTATTTTGATAGGTGATATTAAATTATCATTAAAAAATTCTTTGATAATAATACTTGTTGCAGGACTTATAATTGGTACGGTGTTTGTCTTTGGTATGTCTTTTTGGAATGCAACAGTTACAAGAGATGATTGTATATCTGTTGAGGCGACTTATGAATCATATAAAATTACATATAGTGATGGTTTGCCACAAGAAATTATAGTTAATTTTCAAGATTATGAACAACAGATAATTGATGGCGTGATAATTGATGAGACATTGATTAGTAAACTTGATAATATTGAGACGGATTCAAAAGTTTTTTTACTTATTCATCCTAACTCAAACACAATTTTAGAATTTATTACTACTGGCGAAAGCATTGTTGAGTTTGAAAATGCTATGTCAAATTTAAATAGTGAAAGAAAAGCGTTCGTAGTAATAGGAAGCTTCTTATATGTAGGTGCTTTTGCTTCTGCAATTAAATTGATTACAATGAGAAAGAAAAAGTAATTTGGTGATAATTTTGGACAAGAAAATATTAGAAAAATATTTAGACCCAAAACTGAATATTTTAATTTTTCCTGAGCTTGATTCTACAAATAATTACTTAAAAAAATTAGGCTCGCAAGGGGAAAAAGCAAACACACTCATTATAGCCGAATGTCAGATAGGTGGTAGGGGCAGAATGGGTCGTTCTTTTTATTCTCCAAATGGAACGGGAATATACTTTTCTTTACTTTTACATCCTGCATTTTCTGCCGAAAAATCACTCTTTTTGACTGTTATGGCTGCTGTTTCTGTTGCAGAAACTGTTATGAAATATAATAAAAATGATGTTAAAATAAAATGGGTAAACGATGTTTATATCGACGGCAAAAAGATCTGCGGAATTCTCACCGAAGGTGCGATAAATCCAACAACTAAAATGCTGGATTATGCAGTTGTCGGCATTGGTATAAATGTAATTGTACCCGAAAATGACTTCCCCGAAGATATAAAAAATATTGCAACTGCAATTTTTTCGGGAAAAACTCAAGATAATATCAAAGAAAAAATCGTTGCAGAAGTAATTAACAGATTTTTTAAAATGTACAACGGATTTGACACAAATTATGTTGACAGATATAAAGAGTATTCATTCCTCACAGGCAAGGAAATCAATATAATTTCAGGCGAAGATATAAGACCTGCAACTGTTTTAGGAATTACTGACGATTGTCATTTGCTCGTCAAAAATGAATACGGCAAAACCGAAGAAATCTCGTCGGGTGACGTCAGCGTGAGGGTAAAATGAAAAGAAGAAATTTAATTGTTACCTTAACTCTTTCAGCACTTTTCTGCACTTTGATTTGCGTAGGGTCATTTATAAGAATACCAATGCCAAACTTAATGCCAATCACATTACAGACATTCTTTGTTTTACTCACAGGACTTGTGCTGCCGGTTAAAGCATCTGCACTTGCAACTGTAACCTATATGGCACTTGGGCTTATCGGGTTACCAATATTTTCAGGCGGTGGGGGATTAGGCTATGTTCTAATGCCCAATTTTGGCTTTATAATCGGTTTTGTTATATCGTCAGTAATAATTAGTATCATTATAGAAAAGCTTAAAAAACGCACTTTCTGGCAGTATTTAGCCATTTCTTTACTCGGCGTCGCAGTCATCTACATAATGGGCATTTTCTACTTTGTATTTATAACAAATGTTTACAATAAAAGTGATTATTCAGCAATGTGGTTCATTCAAACCGTATTCTTACCATTTCTGCCAAAAGAAATAATTTGCTCACTTTCAGCATCACTAACAGCATATAAAATCAGACCACATATAAAATTAAAAGGGGCTGTAAAAAAACAGCCTGAATAAAAAAGAACTACAAGTCTATCGAA
>CAYWFB010000004.1:0-45668 GCA_964457415.1 uncultured Eubacteriales bacterium
TGGTAGGCGCAACAGTTGCATGTGCAGTTGCTGTTGAAGAAGCAAGCAAATAAGAACCTGACCCATAACGGAATCAAAGATTCCTATGGGACCCCAGAACCTTGTTACTCGCAAGGCTCGTAATAATCCTTGATAAATAAGGCTTTTTGAGGTTTTCGGACTTCATTTTGCGATTGTAAAAATCTAATCGCATAAAATTAAACAATAAAAAAGTTAGACACATCATTTTGGAGTTTTCCTCTGTGATGTGTCTATATTTTTTTATTAAAATGTGAGGTATTTACAATGCAAAAACTAAAAAATGAAAGAAATTCATTTTATTCTGCAAATTGTTTATTATTTATTTTTGATATGATATAATGAAAAAATAAAGGAAGATGATTTATGAGTGATTTTTGGTTAGGTGTCGATAAAATCATGTGTTTTCATTGGATGCTTACATATACGTTAGTTTTAGTTAGCACATGGCAATACAAATATCCAATTAGGCCATTAACATTTGCGTTCTTTGTAACAAAAATAGTTGGTGATTTTATTGGAGGATTAGTATATTTCAATCAGGCAGGAGTATTTATAGCAATAATAAGTTTCTTTCTTCCTGCTCTTGACTTAGTTTTCATTATTGTTGCTATATATCGAAAGAAGAACGAAGAAAAATACAATATGCTTTACAATAAAATACATAGCGCAATTTCAGATAGATTTTTGCCAAGAAAACTGAAAATCCCCAAAAATTAAATGGGAATAATTACTTTAGTTGCTTTTAAAAAAATATTATAAATATAGGAAGGGATATGTTATGAGTTTGTATAAATTATCTTATTTATTTGGCTTTATAACAATGCTGTTAATTAATCTTAAAACTAAAAAGAAGTATCAACTGAGAACCAATGAAACAATAATTATAACTGTTGTTACATATATCTGCGGTGTTGTTGGTGCTCTTGCTATGGGCAAGATATATGGTCTTGTTATGAGCTTGAACGGTTTGCCGGGTTCAGCAGGTGTTGCTATTTCGGGTGCGGTCATGTTCACTCCTTTGTTAATGGCGATTTTTGCTTTAATTGCCAAAAAGGATTGGAAAGTCATCCTTGATTTAATTACCCCAGGTGTGTATGCTATTCTTGCTTGGGCAAAGTTTGGCTGTGCTACTGAGGGCTGTTGTCACGGTATAATTTGTGATTTTGGCATTTATAACCCACGTGTGGATGCTACTGTATTCCCTGTGCAATGGTTAGAATTCCCTATAATGTTTATTATGGTGATAGCAACATTAATCTATATTTATAAAACAAAAAATTATGTATCAGGTACAATTTATCCAATGACGACAATGGCATATACTGCATTTAGATTTTTTATAGAGTTCCTTAGATATTATGAAGTTGAAGCCCAAAGACATGTAATGTTTGGACTCACTCTTTGGCAGTTCTGTTGTGTTGTTATGTTTATTGTATCGATGGTTTGGCTTATTGTTTTAAGAAAAAGAAACAAGAGTATAAATTGAAAGGGATTTTTATGAAAGAGAAGTTGTTTATAAGTTGGGTAATATCTGCAATTTTGTTTGCTTTATCCGCCATCAATTTTTTTGCAGGGTTTTTCTTTATTGTAGAATGGAAAATCATGTATTTTGTGGCATGTTTAGTTCTTATGGCTCTGTTTGGCGCGATTTATCTTAATTTTGATAAACGGATGAGAGAGCGTAAGGATTGCAGTAAATATGAATATGTTTATTTTTATAAAAAATGCAAAGATGCCGGAGCTTCTGAAAAATGTCAGCAGAAGGATAAAATAATTATTAATCAATGCGCAAAGGAATTATCCTATTTTGCAAATATTGAAGATTCTGAATTGGTTAAAATATATCGTAAGGGTTTAAAAGCGTATAACGAAAAAACAAATAATAATAAGAAGCGGTAAACTAGTGTTTATAATTTGAAAAAAGTTACTCGGAAGAACAAAAATGCTATTGAGAGAAATCTCAATAGCCTTTTTTGTGTTTTTATTTTTTAGTTATTTTCCAAATTCTTTTGTGATTGCATTTTGAGGTAGGCGTTGATAAAGCCGTCAATGTCGCCGTCCATAACTGCGTTGATATTACCGTTTTCAAATGATGTTCTGTGGTCCTTTGCAAGTGTATAGGGCATAAACACATAAGAACGGATTTGGCTACCCCACGCGATTTCCTTGTGGTCGCCTTTAATATCTTCGATTTTTGCAAGGTGCTCACGCTCTTTAATCTCAATAAGCTTTGATTTGAGCATTGTCATTGCAACCTCTCGGTTCTGGTGCTGGCTTCGCTCAACCTGACAGGAAACCACAATACCTGTGGGCTTATGTGTAAGACGAACTGCCGATGAGGTTTTGTTAACCTTTTGTCCGCCTGCACCGCTTGCACGGTAAACTGCCATTTCAATATCGTCGGGGTTGATTTCAACATTTGTATCCTCGTCAATTTCGGGCATAACTTCAAGAGACGCGAAAGATGTGTGTCTTCTTCCAGATGAGTCGAATGGAGAAATTCGTACAAGGCGGTGAATACCCGCCTCACTCTTCATAAAGCCGTAAGCGTTTTCGCCCTCAATGAGAATACAAGCGGATTTAAGTCCTGCCTCGTCACCGTCAAGATAGTCAAGAGTTGAAACCTTATAGCCGTGGCGCTCGCCCCAACGGTTGTACATTCTGAAAAGCATTTCTGCCCAATCCTGCGCCTCTGTTCCACCTGCGCCTGCGTGGAATGTGAGAATTGCATTTTTAGAGTCATATTCACCGGTGAGAAGTGTAGAAAGTGTCATTGAATCAAGGTCTTTTTCAAATTTGTCAACACCGTGTGTGCACTCATCAACAAGACTTTCGTCTTCCTCCTCGTCAGCAAGCTCAATCATAACAAGAGCATCTTCAAAATCGCCTTGAAGCTTTTCATAAGCAGAAACTTTATTCTTAAGAGCACTGGTTCTCTGCAAAACCTTCTGCGAGTTCTGAATATCGTCCCAGAAGCCGTCCTGAGCCTGCTGTTCTTCAAGATTTGCTATTTCGTTTTTCATTTTTTCAAGTCCGAGAGCGTCTGCAAGATTTGAAAGCTCCTCCTCGTGGCTTAAAAGTCTTAATTTTAATTCTTCATACTGAAGCATAATTTTTACCTCGCTTAAAAATGTCTGTCACTTGTCCGTAAGTTAATACATAAGATATATCAAGATTACCGTCTTTAATCAAAGTGTGGGTAGGTTTTCCTTTTAATAGCTCATATTTGTGACGGATTTGATATATTGCTACTGCTCAGCCTCAGTATCCGATGACTGCTCTTCGGTTGAAGAGGGAGCCTCGGTGGTTGTGTCACTTGCCACAATGTCGTCGTTTGTATCCTCAGTGGCTTTTTCTGTGGCTTCGGTTGTTGCAACCTCAGGTGTAGTTGTGTTCTGAATAGCTGAAATATAAAGATTATCGTTCTGTTCACGAAGGGTAATCTTTATATATTTATCGGGCGCGGGAGCTACCATATCACCGTTTTCGCCCTGCTCCCACGCGTCACCGGCAAGGCAGGCAACTGTCAGCACAACTGTATCAGATGATGTAGCTTTGTCAACTACCTGTGGAGTGTAAATGGGGGTAATACCCGTAAGGGGAGCGGTATATGTTTCGGTTTTTGAGTCGTATACAAATTCAAGTCCGCCATAACCCTCAATTGTCTGGTGAACGGGTGCTACTTCTGTGCCGAAAAGCTCAATGAATTCTTCTTCAACCGCAACTTTTGGAACAACAAGTCCGTTTTCGTTACTCTCAAAGGTATCGGGAGCAATGTCGCTTTTAAGAAGTGACCAGATTGAGATTTCCATAAGTTGTTTCATATCAGCCTTTGTAATATCGTCAAAGGTGTCAGGGTCAATAAGCACAACGGGAGTAAGAATTGTGTTATATTCTTCATAATTCTTGCTGTTTTCGACGGCGGTGCCGATACCCTTGACCGCAGAAACAACAATGGTAACAAGACCGATTGCCGCAAGAATGATTATAAGACTTCCAACGGGGAATGCGGCTTTGTGAGTGCCCTTATGCTTTTTCATTTTTTCTTCTGCCATTTATCTCACCTGACCCTTTCCGTAGATTTTATATTTGAATGAATTTAACTGCTCAAGACCCAAGGGACCTCTTGCGTGTAATTTTTGAGTTGAAATTCCGATTTCTGCGCCGAACCCGAATTCGCCACCGTCAGTAAATCGGGTGCTCACATTGTGATAAACTGCCGAGGAGTCAACAGAATTCATAAATTTCTCTGCATTTTCAATGTTTTCGGTAACAATGCACTCGCTGTGACCCGATGAGTATTTTCTGATATGCTCAATTGCCTCGTCAAGTGAAGAAACAATCTTGACTGACATTTTATAATCAAGATATTCGCGGTACCAATCCTCTTCGGTAGCCGTTTCAATATCGGGGCAGATTTCACGGCTGATTTCATCGCCGTAAAGAATAACATTCTTTTCATCAAGACGAGCCTTGATTGCAATAAGCGCATATTCTGCAATATTCTTGTGAATAAGCAGACTTTCAGCAGTGTTGCATACAGAAATTCGTTGAGTTTTTGCGTTGAAAATAATCTCTGACGCCATATCAATATCGGCTTCGCTGTCAACATAAATATGACAGTTGCCCACGCCGGTTTCAATTACGGGAACTGTTGAATTCTCAACAACCGCATTTATAAGTGATGCACTTCCGCGGGGAATAAGCACATCTACATATTTATTCATACGCATAAGCGCGGTAGAACTTTCTCTTGAAGTATCGCGTACTAACTCCATAATATCGGGGTTAAAACCGATTTTTTCAACTGCTGAACGCATAACGTCCATTATTGCAGAGTTAGAGTTGAAAGCCTCTTTGCCACCACGAAGAATTGCGGTGTTACCTGCTTTGATTGCAAGCGCAGCCGCGTCACTTGTAACGTTTGGACGAGCCTCGTAAATAATACCGATTACACCCAAGGGAACGCTGACGCGCTGAATTTTCATTTCGTTGGGGCGTTCTGTTTCCCAAAGAATTCTGCCCACGGGGTCGGGGAGTGAAATTACACCCTCAACACCCTGTGCCATGCCCTCAACTCTGTCGGCATTGAGCATCAGACGGTCGATAAGAGAGTCTGCCATACCGTTTTTTCTGCCGTTTTCAATATCAAGAGCGTTTGCTTCGAGTATTTTGTCGCAGTTTTCACGCAAGGCATCAGCCATTGCCTGCAAAATTCTGTTTTTATCTTCAGTTGATGTTGTTGCAAGAGATGCCGCCGCATCTTTTGCTCTTTTACCGATTTCTGTGAGCATAAAATCACTTGCCTTTAAAGAAAGTTCCAATCTGTTTGCCGTCAAGGGCTTTGTAAATATCGGTGGGGTTTTCACCGTTCATAACTATTGTGTCAATTCCTGCACCCATTGCGATTTCTGCCGCGTGGAGCTTTGTCACCATTCCGCCCGTACCGAGAGTTGAGCCTCTGCCACCTGCGATGGCATATAAATCCTCGTCGATTACGCTTACCACGGGAATAAACTTTGCGTCCTCATTCTCATTGGGGTTAGCGTCGTAAAGTCCGTCAATATCAGTGAGAATAATGAGCGCGTCTGCATTGATAAGCTTTGCAACTATTGCAGAAAGTGAGTCGTTATCGCCGTAAACAATTTCTTCAACTGCAACGCTGTCGTTTTCATTGATTACAGGGATTGCACCGAAATCAAACAACTTATTAAATGTGTTTACAAGATTATTTCTTCTCTCGTCATTATCAACATCACTTTTGGTAATAAGCAACTGACCAACCGTGTGACCGTATTCACCGAAAAGCTTATCATACATAAACATAAGCTCGCATTGACCGATTGTTGCCGCCGCCTGCTTGCCTGCGGTATCAGCGGGCTTTTCTTTAAGCCCTAACTTACCAACACCAACACCGATTGCACCGCTTGTAACGAGAGCTACTTCAATACCTGAATTCACAATGTCAGAAAGTACGCTGACTAATTTGTGCATTCTTCTTATATTTGTTTTTCCTGTGCTGTATGTAAGAGTTGAAGTGCCAACCTTTACAACAATGCGCTTAACATCCTTTAAAACTGCCATAATGATGCCTCAATATAAATATAATCAGTATATTTTATCATACAATTTAAAAATTAACAACTACTTTATGAATAATTTATGGGCTCCACCCTTGCGGGGGAGCTGGCAAATGCGTAGCATTTGACTGAGGGGGGATAACTAAAAGAATAAATAATAATGAATAAAGAATAAAAAAGGAACTGCGTTGCTGATTATAATTTTATAAATTGCGTAGAAGCCCCTAAATTATTCTTTTTTCTTTATCCTCTATTCTTTAAATCCCCCCTTCCGTCACTCGCGTTGCTCGTGCCACCTTCCCCTCGGTGGGGGAAGGCAATTTGGATGTTAACTCACAAAAAACGAGAAAAATATATGAAAATTAAAGAAAATATTTGAAAAAACGAGAAAATAATATTCTACGTACAGGAATTGTTAAAATTTTGTCAAAAAAGTCATAAAAACATACTTGCGGTTCGCGTGAACCTGTGATATAATCATATCACAATCAAATAAGGAATATATGAGGAGGTGGAAAAATGTTAGATTTGATTCCGGGTACGGTACTCAAATTTAACAGCTCTGCAGCGGAGGATTGCTATTCGGTAATTTCGCCGTTGCTGACAGTTACAAGAGGGCTCACGCTGGCGCAAGTCAGAGCGCTTACGGGGCTCGAAGCATCAACAATTCAAAATTGGGTAAAGCGCGGCTGGGTGAAAAATCCCGAGGGAAAGCGCTACGGCGAAGAGCAGGTAGTACGCATTATACTTATTAATATGATGCGCGGTTCAATGCAGCTTGAGCAGATTGCGTTCCTTTTGGCCTATATCAACGGGTCGGTGGAGGACCGTTCAGACGATATTTTACCTGACAGAGAGTTGTTTAACATTCTCTGTAGCATAATATATATATGCGAGCAGAAATCAATGTCGGATACCACATATCTCGACAAGGTGATTGACGCACAGATTGAACGCTCCGGTATCAATGACCACGTTTCGCAGAAAAGATTAAGAACAGCTTTGCGTGCTATGGTGCTGGCATTTCTTTCAACTCAGATGCGTGAAGAAGCGCAAAAAGCATTTTTACAGCTTGCATAAAGGAGGGTACATAATATGGAATATCTTTTAAACAATCCGTGGGTTGCGTGGCTTGGAGTGGCAATATTCTTCCTCGTGATTGAATTGCTCACAACAACGCTGGTGTCAATCTGGTTTGTTCCCGCGGCAATTATTGTCTGCCTGCTTACATTCGTAATAGACAGCGTGATATGGCAGATAGCAATTTTCGTGGTACTTAGTGCAATCTTTTTAGTAGTTTGCCGCAAGATTTACAAAAAACATATCAAAAAGCCCGTTGATGATGTTGACCAGAATGAAAAGCTTCTGGGTAAGGCGGCGCTTGTAACGGAAGATACAAATGCAATTTCGGGCAGAATTCTCGTAGGTGACGTTTATTGGCGTGCCGTAAGCGAGAACGGAGAAACAATTCCCAAAGGGGAAACAGTTGTAATTAAGGGTGTTGAAGGAACTACCCTTAAAATAAATAAATTATAAAAAGGAGAAAAATTATGGAACTTTTTTTAATCATCCCTATCATTCTTATCGCGATTGTTATCGTAATCATCGTAGCAAACGTACGCATTGTCCCTCAGGCAAACGCATTTGTTATTGAAAGACTCGGCGCATACCACGACACATGGGACACAGGTCTTCACGTGAAAATTCCGATTATTGACCGTGTTGCAAAGCGCGTAAGCCTTAAAGAAGCAGTTGTTGACTTCCCACCCCAGCCCGTTATCACAAAGGATAACGTAACAATGTCAATTGACACAGTTGTGTTCTACCGTATTATTGACCCCAAGCTTTACACATACGGTGTTGAAAGACCTATGATGGCTATTGAAAACCTCACAGCAACTACACTTCGTAACATCATCGGTGACCTTGAGCTTGACGCAACTCTTACATCAAGAGATACAATCAACTCAAAGATTACTGAGGTTCTTGATGATGCAACAGACGCGTGGGGTATTAAAATCAACCGTGTTGAGCTCAAGAACATTATGCCTCCTCGCGAAATTCAGGATTCAATGGAAAAGCAGATGAAGGCTGAACGTGAACGCCGTGAAAAGATTTTGCAGGCAGAGGGTGAAAAGAAAGCAGCTATCCTTGTTGCCGAGGGTGAAAAGGAATCTGCAATTCTTCGTGCTGATGCTATTAAGGAATCAAAAATCCGTGAAGCAGAGGGCGAAGCTGCTGCAATCCTCAAGATTCAGGAAGCAACTGCCGCAGGTATCGAGATGATTAACAAGGTTAATCCAAGTAAAGAATTCATCAGCATTAAGGCTCTTGAATCCTTTGAAAAGGCTGCCGACGGTAAGGCTACAAAGATTATCATTCCCTCAGAAATTCAGGGACTTGCAGGTCTTGCAACATCTCTCACAGAATTGGCAAAGAATGACTAATCTCTAAAAATAATAGTACGGCGAGGGCTTGCTCTCGCCGTTATGAAACCTTATATAATAGTGGGCGAGAAAATGAAAGATACAAAAAAGAGTTTTTCAAAACTTGATATCGCAGTATTAATTGTATTGGCATCAGACATAGTGTTATTTCTGTTATACAATTCTCTTATGAAAACATATTTTCTAGGAAGGTATGATTGTGCACTTTTTGTTGAAAGAGATATGAAACACTCTTTTCAAGGATGAAAAAGTAGTTTATAGTTATGATGATATTGCAACTGTTTCATTGTGTTATAGTGGCGATGGTTTACGAAACAGAGGAAGCACACTTACATATTATGTAACTATGAATGACGGCGAAGAAATAGAAATTAAGTTATCAAATTCATATAGTAAAGATTACAATTCTTTTATTGATTTCGATAAAAAGGTTTCTTCAAAGAGAACAACAAGCGGAGAGTTTGTAGAAATGGCAAATTTAGACGAACTCAATACTTATTACCGAGAGTTATTTTAATTTATTAGCACACTAATCGCCTCCCTCTGACGGCAATGTCATTAACTTAATGACATTGCCGTCAGAGGGAGGCGATTTTTTTATTCAATTTTCTGTGCTAACAACACCCAAATATTCTTCTAAACACTGGTTGTTATTTTTCATTTCAATGGCGGCTTCAATACCTACATATCGCCAATGCCAAGGCTGATAAATCATTCCCGTAATATCGGTTTTATCGTCAGGATAACGAAGAACAAAGCCATATTTAAAGGCGTTTTGTGTAAGCCATTTGTATTCGTCGGTTGAAGAAAATCCTGTGCTTGCGCTGATAATGTCAACTGAAAGTCCTGCACCGTTTTCACTGCATCCTGCGGGCTCAATGCGTTTTTCGGCATTTGCTTTTGCCTCTTCCTCGGTCATTCCTTGGAAGATAAATGACTGAATTTTATTGTTATAGATTGTCTGCTGTCCCTGATAACTGCAATATGCCGAATAGGGGGTCAGCACATAGCCCGCCGTCAAAGCATCGGCATACATTAATTGATAAGCCTCTGAAACTCTGCTGTCCGCTGTAACGGAACTACCCTCTACAACAGGGGAGAGTGTGGGCGAATATTTTTTATCAAGAGGATATGTTTTATTTATGAGCGTGAGTGCCCATTTTTCGCCTGTTAGCTCTGCCATAGGGTCGTAAGAGCCCCAAACTATCGGTGCCTCCGTTGAAGAGCTTTCGGGCTCAGTGGAGCTTTCGTCGGGAACTTCTTCTGATGATGGTTCCTCTTTACTTGTTGACGGCTCTGTTGTGGTTATTTCTGTTGTGCTTTCTGTGGGAGTTTCAATTTTCACTTCGTTGTAGCTGCCGTCACCGCAAAAAGCGATATACAGAGCAGAAAGAACGCCCAAAATCACAATAAGAGCACTGAATAAGAATATTTTTATTTGCAAACGTCTTTTTTTCATAAATAAAATCCTTAGAAAAATACTTTATACTATATTATAGTTTAGTATTTTTTCGTTTCAATGTCAATATTTGCAAAATTTTTTAAAATAATAGTGACTAAACGAAAAAAGTGTGATACAATAATTAAGAATATACTGTGGTGTTATGTGCCACATTTGGAGGTCATTAGTTTGAAAGCAAGCGAAAGTCATACTCATTATGCTTCAAAGGTGCGTGAATGCTCCAATTTTGCAATGAGAGAAATCCGAAAGGTTTGTAAAGAGGTGGGTCCCCGCCCCGCAGGCTTTGAGGGTGAGAAAAAGGGTCAGGATTATGTTGAGAAGCTTATGACCCCAATTGCTGACGAGGTTAAAAGAGAGAGCTTTACTTTAAGTCCCAAGGCTTTTATGAGCTGGGTTACAATTGACGGTGTTCTCGCTTTAATCGCGGCTGTAATGGGAATTTTGGCATTCACAGGTGTTGTCCCCGCAGTTGCAGGCGTTTTGCATATCATATCCGTTGTGCTTTGTGTTATTGCGGTTGTATTCCTTGTTGGTGAGTTCCTTTTATATAAAGAGGTGCTCGACCCGTTCTTTAAAAAGGCAGAGTCAAGCAATGTGATTTGCACAAGAAAAGCAACAGGCGAAACAAAAAGACGAATTATTTTCGGCGGTCACATGGATACCGCTTATGAATGGCGATATACTCACCTTGGCGGTGCAAAGCTTGTTTCAGTTGTAGTTGCGGGCTCGGTAGCAAGCCTTTTAATTACACTTATTCTTTCAATTGTAGGTCTTTTTGTTGACAACAGTCAGCTTCAGCTTGTTCCCTTGATTATTCAGGCAATTACAATTCCGTTTCTTGTGGCAGTAATGTTCTTTGTGAACTGGAAATTGGCAGTTGAGGGCGCAAACGATGACCTTACAGGCGTGTTCACATCAATGGCGGTTCTTCTTTATCTCAGAAATAACGATATTCGTTTTGAAAATACTGAGGTTGTTGCAATGTCCGTTGGTGCTGAGGAAGAGGGTCTTCGTGGCTCAAAGGCTTATGCTGAAGCTCATGCTGAAGAATTTAAAAATGACGGTGTTGAAACAATTTTCGTAGCTCTTGACACTCTTCGTGATTACGATTTTATGGGCGTAGTTACAAAGGATATGACCGCAACAGTTCCTCTTGATAAGCAGGCTTGCGCGCTTATGAAAAAGGCGGCTGAAAATGCAGAGGTACCCGTGAAGTACACAACTACACCTCTCGGCTCAACAGACGCGGCGGCAATGCAGCAGGCAGGAGTTAAGTCGGTTGCGTTTACAGCAATGGACCCCGCTCCTGCAAGATATTATCATACCCGTGATGATGTGGCAGGAATTCTTGAAATGAAAACAATTGAGGATTCACTCAAAATTGCACTCGAAACAGTGTTCCTTTTTGATGAAAAGGGTCTCTGTGATAAATATTAAAAATAATTTCACCGAGAGGGGAAAATAAATATGAAAAAGAATGTTATGAGAATTTTTAGTGTTGTAATGGTTGTTGCTCTTATGGTTGCAACCTTTGCAGGCTGCGGCGGCTCCGATGTAACTCGCCCCGAGGCTGTTACCGTAAAGACAGACCTTAAGGACGTAAGCTTCACATTTACTTACGGTGAGCTTAAAGAGGTTCTTCCCGGTGACCAGCTTGCAACTCTTTATGAAAACACAAACAAGAAAACTGATGACAGAGAAGTTCAGCTTTCTTATTATGAGCTTATCTCAAAGTTCGGCGATAAAGATTACTTTGCAGATGTAATTGCTCTTATTTCTGATGAAGAAATGGCAATGTTCACATCAAATCAGCAGGGAGTTCTCGACTATTTCAACTCAATGATTAATGACATCAAGCAGAACAAAACAGCTTTCGTTTCATACAATGAGAATTTCTGGATTAGCCACGGTGACGGTGTAGTATTTAAGAACGAAAACGGCGAGCTTTTAGAGGGTCAGGACGAACTCAAAGCAGCATTCCGTCTTTATGCTGATATGGCATTGCAGGATATTGGCTCATATCTTATGAATTCAGAAGAGGTTGTTGAAAAAGGCGAGGACCTTACAAGCGTTATTTATCCTCTCGGCGAAGCACAGGCAAGTACACTTACACTTGCTGACCTTTACACAGAAACAAACGAAGAAACCGGCATCGTAACACAGCCCGTTTACACTTCTCTTGTTTATACTTACGTTCACGACCTTGACGAAGAAGGCAACAATGCCGAGTACACAGAGGGCGCTCTTGAGGGTGAATATATCTTTGTTCCTTCAGAGATTTACAGAACAATCAATATTGCTGTTAAGCCCGAAGAAGCAAGCGTTAAAAAGGCTTTCACAGTTCGTGAAAAAGAAGGAATCCTTGAGCAGTTCAAGGTTGCTGAAAGCTATCTCAAGGTAAATTCTTTTGAAATTGCTTTCACCCCCTGCAAGATTTCAGCAGGCTTTAACGCAGTTAACGACCAGATGACTTATGCTACATATGAAAAGAATATGGTTATTACTGCAAACGTAACATTTACAGGTGCACTTGCACAGTACGGTACTGTAATCGTTGAGTTCCCCTGCACATCTTCACTTACATATAACTTCGGTTGGGAAGCAGAAGAAAAAGCTGAATAACAGCAATAAAACCAAGGCGGTGTTCATTTGTTGGACATCGCTTTTTGCTTTTGCTTATTGATTTTTTGGCTCTATGGGTGTAAAATGAAAATGGTTTATACTTTATATTAATGAAAAGGGGAATTGTTATGAAAAAAGTATTGGCAATTATTCTTTCAGCCCTTATGCTCTTCTCAGTAATGTCAATTGGCGTTATGGCTGAAGAAGAGGAAAAAGTGCCCGTTGTTATTCTTCAGGGATATTCGGGACCCAACCTTGCATATGCCGATGAAAACGGCGAGCCCATTGTGGAAAACGGAGAAGTAAAGCTTGCTTGGCCCTTGAATTTTGATGATATCGGCACTAAAATTATGGGATTGATTGCTGATGTTACTCTTAATCAGAAAGAGCTCGGCGAGGCGATTGTTGATGTTTTACAGGAGTATTTCGCACCTCTTGAAATGAATCCTGACGGCACATCAAAAAACAACCTTGTGCCTTACCCCAGCGGCGCGGCGGCTACAAGAGCCTCTACTCTTATTGAAAACGGTATGGAGGAGTACATTCCCGAAGAGGTAGTTGCCCAAATGGCAATTGAAGAAGTAGGCGCCGAAAATGTTTTTGGATTTACACAGGATTGGCGACAGAGTCAAGTGGATTCTGCTGCTGACCTTGATGCGTATATTCAAGAGGTAAAAGAAATTACAGGCTCTGAACAGGTTGATATTTACGGCTTAAGCCACGGCGGTCAGTACGGCACCAGCTATCTTTACTATTATGGTTATAAGGGTGATGTAAGACGCGCAATGTTTGGTGACCCTGCAACTTTGGGAACATCAGCGGTAGGCTCATTTTTCACGGGCGAATATGTAGATGTAAATCTGGAAGATGTTATTGAATTTGTTGAGCACGGATTTGAATATGAAAAAGACTGGGAATGGTTGTTGCAACTTCTTACCCTTGATGAATTTCTTGTTGAAATAGTAAACTCGGCACTTGTTAATACAGATTTGCTTGAGGGAATTGTGTTAATACCATCTCTTTGGGATTTTGTTCCGCACAATTATTTTGAAGAGGCTCTCCGGTATGTTGGGCTTAATGCGGAGGAAAACGGCAGTCTTTACGCTGACACAGTTAAATATCATACTGATATTTCAAACGGTGGACTGAACCTTGCAAACACACTCTCTGACCTTAAGGTCAGCGGTATGAGAATAGGCTATGTTGTAGGCAGTGGTTACGATTCAATTAATGGTAAATATAATTCTGATATTCTTATTGATACATATTTGTCATCGGGCTCAACCTGTATGCCTCTTGGCGAGACCTTCCCCGAGGGCTATGAAAAAGCGGGAACAGTATGCTCAAATCCCAACCATTACCACATTTCGCCCGATTTCGACATTGATGCTTCAACAGGCTTTATGCCCGATAATACATGGTATGTGCGCAATCAGGGTCACGGTATGATTATGCACGACCCCTACACAAAGAACCTCGTTCACGATTTCTTGTGGGGCGATATTGAAAACGTATTTTCAAGCAAGGCATATCCGCAGTTTAACCTTTCGCAGAATCCGGGTGAGGTGCTTTATGCCCGCTTTGACAACACAAGCACAGGCTATCACTCAACAGTTGACACTGCCCTTGAAATAACTAACCTTTCGGCAGAGTCAAATATTCAGATTTGGGCAATCGAGGCAGTTGGTGCAGATATTGACTTCGATTTTGACGCAGGTATGACTGTTGTGCAGGGCAAGACTGCAACAATCGAGGCCACAAACAACGATTTTGCAAGCGCAGAAACTCCATTCGCAGTAAATGTGAGATATTCAATTATGAATACACAGCTCACCTATGTTGATGAGGTAATTAACTTTACTCCTCTAACAAACGCACAGGTGCATAAATATGAATATCTTATCGATGACGGTGTTGCATTGCCGAGCGAGGATGACGAGCCCACCACCGATGCACCCACAACTGATGACTCAACAACCGATGAGCCGTCAGCAGATGCACCGAGCACAGATGCTCCCTCAACTGACGGCACAAATGGCGGAACATCTGACGATGTAAATACAGAAAATGTAACGGGAGATATCCCCAATACAAACCGTGCACCGAAATCAGCGGCACCCATAATTGCCGCCGCGTCACTTGTAGGAATAGCAGGAATTTCTGCAGGCGCGGTAATCAAACGCAAACGCGAAGAATAAACGAAAAATCCGACTGCAAGGTCGGATTTTTTAATGCGGAATTACAATATGCCTTCCCCTCGAATAACCACTAATTGTTCTTTAATTTGAATTAATCAGTGTTTACTCAAGGAGAAACCTTTTCGCTCTGATTTAGTGCGAGCGTAGGGCGGGGGCTTGCTCCCGCCGTTAATGATTATTTATTCATTTTCGGGTTGTCCGTTCTGCCGAGAATGTAATCTGCAGATACGTTATAAAATTCACATAGTTCATATAACATTTCAATCGGCAAACTTCTTTCATTACGCTCATATCTGCTATATACTGTTTGTGAGGTGTTTAAAAGGTTTGCAATGTCTGTTTGAGTTAAGTCTCTGTCTTCTCTTAAACTACGTATTCTTTCTGCTGTTTTCATAAATATCACTTCCAAAAAGATAATAGCATAATATCAAATGATACTATTGATTTTAATATCAAACGGTGTTATAATATTGTTGTAATAAATATTTGGAGTTGATAATATGTCAAAAACAATTGCACAACTTTACAGGGGAAATCTTGACCCTATAAGATTTATTGGCAACGGTAATGGAGAGATGAAAAGAACAGAAACTTTAATTGAACGAAATTTTGATAAATTACAAGAAACACTTGACGAAAATGCAAAAGAAGCTTTAGAAAAATACAATGAGTGTATGAAAGAATATATTGTTTTAATCAGCGAACAATCTTTTTGTGACGGCTTTTGTCTTGGCACAAGGATTTCGGCAGAAGCAATTGGCGGTGCGGAAAGGGTTTTACAAAATATTTAAAATAATTGTTGACAAACGAATAAAATGTGTTATAATAAACGAGCAAAATAAAGCAGAGCAGTAAATTTTGTTCTCACCTTTCGGCAAATGAGCCGTCTGGTCAATACATTTTCTATTTATTAGTTTGTATTGGTGCGGGCAGAATTTCTGTCCGCATTTTTTTAATTTCGCTAAAGAGGTGTTTATTTATCAGTACCAAAGAATTGCAAATCAATGAAGAAATCCGCGACAAAGAGGTCAGAGTTATCACCGCAGAGGGTGAACAGCTTGGTATTATGTCTGCTAAAGATGCCCTTAAAAAAGCAGAGCAGAAAAATCTTGACCTTGTAAAAATTGCCCCAAACGCAGTACCACCCGTATGTAAAATTATGGACTACGGCAAGTATCGCTTTGACCAGGCAAAGAAAGAAAAAGAAGCAAAGAAAAACCAGAAGGTTGTTGAAACAAAAGAAATCAGACTTTCTGTCAACATTGATACCCATGACTTTGATACAAAGGTAAATCACGCAATGAAGTTCCTGAAATCCGGTAACAAGGTAAAGGTTTCAATCCGTTTCAGAGGTCGTGAAATGGCTCACGCACATTTGGGTAACGGTATTATGGAGCGTTTTGCAGTTGCACTTGAAGAAATTGGAACAGTTGACAAGCCTGCAAAGCTTGAGGGCAGACAGATGCTTATGTTTATGTCACCCAAGAGTGCGAAGTAAAGAAGTAAATTATATTAGGAGGATATTATTATGCCGAAAATTAAAACACACAGCGGAGCAAAGAAAAGATTTAAGCTTTCAAAGAATGGCAAGCCAATCAGAGCTCATGCTAACAAGTCACACATCTTGACAAAGAAGAGCACAAAGAGAAAAAGAGGACTTCGCAAGAACGTTGTTGCTGATAAAACAAATACAGCACAGATTAAGCGCCTTATTCCTTATAAATAAGAACCTGACCCATCAACGCATTGAAAATGCGGATGGGTACCCCAGAACCTTGTTGTCTTACGACAATAATCGAAGCGTGAAAAACGCGTAAATGTATCTATTCAATCGGAGGTAAAGAGAAATGGCACGTATTAAAGGTGCGATGATGACTCGCAAAAGAAGAAATAAAGTATTAAAGCTCGCTAAGGGCTACTATGGCTCAAAGAGCAAGCTTTTCAGAACTGCTAAGCAGGCTGTTATGAAGAGCGGTAACTATGCTTATATCGGCAGAAAGCAGAAGAAGAGAGATTTCAGAAAGCTCTGGATTACAAGAATTTCAGCAGCTTGCAAGGCAAACGGTATGAATTATTCAACATTCATCAACGGTCTCAAGAAGGCTGGTATTGACCTTAACAGAAAGATGCTCTCAGAGATTGCTATTGCTGATGCAGCAGCATTTACAGCTCTTACAGAGAAAGCAAAAGAAGCTCTTAAATAATCAACTAACCACGCCGAGAAAAATCCTCTCGCGCGTGGTTTTCCATTTTTTAAATTATGTCAGATTTTGTTATAACCGCAAAAAACAACCCGAAAATTAAAGATGTAAAGGCATTACTGACCTCGTCAAAAGAGCGTAAGGCTCAAGGACTTTTTGTGCTTGAGGGTGTGCGTCTTTGCTTTGATGCCGCAAAAAGCGGGTGCGAAATAGTGTCGGTTTTCTGTACCGAAAACTGCGCCGAAAAGTATGCCCAAGAGATAAACGGACTGCGTGAAAATTGTGAGAATTTTTACACGGTCAGCGTTGAGGTGCTCAAAAGCATAAGCGATACGGTAACGCCCCAAGGTGTTGTATGCACGGTGAAAATGCGTAAAAATGATTATGAATATACAGAGGGCAAAAGATATATTGCTCTTGATACAATTCAGAATCCCGATAATCTCGGCGCTATTTCACGCACTGCCGAGGCGTTGGGAATTGACGGTCTTGTAATTTTCGGCGGTTGCGATATTTATAATCCCAAGGCACAGAGAGCGTCTATGGGGTCACTTCTGCGACTTCCTGTAAAGCTTACTGATAGCCTTGAAAATGAAATTGAAATCTGCGTAAAAAAGGGAATAAAGACCTATGCCACCGTACCCGACAGAACGGCACAGAGTATTACCGAGGTTGATTTTTCCAAAGGTGCTATGTGCGTAATCGGCAACGAGGGCAATGGTGTTTCAAAGGAAATTATTGAAAAATGTCACGGTCGCGTTACCGCTAAAATGGTGGGCAGAGCAGAGTCTCTCAATGCGGCGGCAGCAGCTTCAATAGTTATGTGGGAATTGGTAAAATGAACTACGATTTGTATTGGGTATGGCTTGCCTGCGGATTAGGTCCCGCGGCGTCCTGCCTTGATTTAGTTTCATATTACGAGTGGAATCCTTATGAGATTTACGGCTCAACACTTAAAGAGCTTTTTCAGCTCAATGTGGTGGGTCGGCGTCAGCTTGAAAGGCTTAAAAGCTTTCCCATCGAAAAGGCGGAAGAGATTTTAAGTGTTTCAAGAGAAAATGGTTGGAAAATTCTTACACCATCAAGTGAGAATTATCCTCAAAAACTTATAACTTTGCAGGATTTACCACTTGCCTTGTATGTTGACGGTGACGAAACCTGTTTTAACAGCGAGCTTTCTGTGTCCGTAGTGGGTGCAAGAAAGGCTTCGGACTATGGCAGAGCAGTTGCCCGCGCACTTTCGTCTGCAATGGCAAGCATAGGCTTTACCGTTGTTTCGGGCGGTGCGTTGGGAATTGACAGTGAGGCTCACCGCGGAGCCCTTGAAGAAAACGGAAAAACTGTTTGTGTGTTGGGTTGCGGTCTGGGTACAAATTATCTTATGGAAAATGAACCCTTGCGTCGCGAAATTGCACAAAACGGTGCAGTTGTTACGGAGTATCCACCGTTTACACCCGCAAGCAAAATTTCATTCCCGCAACGCAACCGAATTATTTCAGGTCTCACCCTTGGTACAGTGGTTGTTGAGGCGGGCGAGCGAAGTGGTTCGCTTATAACTGCCCGTTTGGCTTCTGAACAGGGCAGAGATGTTTTTGCAGTCCCCGGTGATTTGGTAAGCTCTTCATTTTTAGGCACAAACAATCTTATAAGAAACGGTGCTCGTGCAGTATTTTCACCAAATGATATATTGGAGGAATATTGCTATAGGTTTTTTGATAAAATCAATAATGAAAACCGTTTCCCCGATGACGAGATTATCCGCCGTGCGCAGAAATATCTCACAACTGAGGGCTTTTGCGAAGAGGGCAAGGATAAGAAAAAATCCGTATCCCCGAAAAAGACTGAAAAGGTAATTCCGCCCGCGGTTAAAAAGGCTACTCCCGAATACCTGACAAAAGAGGCAAAGGCAGTTTATGAAAATTTGAGCACAGAGGCACTTCATGTTGATGAAATTGCTTATAAATGCAATCTGAATACAGAAAAAACTCTTTCCGCTTTGACCGAGCTTGAAATATATGGGCTCACGGTACAAATGAGCGGAAGACGATATAGAATAAAATAGGATGATGATATATGTCAAAACTTGTAATAGTTGAGTCCCCCTCAAAAGCAAAAAGCATACAGAAATATTTAGGAAAGGAATATAATGTTGTTTCCTCAAAGGGTCATGTGCGTGATTTACCAGCGGCAAAATTAAGCGTTGATGTAAAGAACGATTTTGCACCCAAGTATGCAGTAATAAAGGGCAAAGAAAAGCTTGTTAAAGAGCTTAAAGAACTGGCAGACAATTCTGACGGCGTTATTCTCGCAGCCGACCCTGACCGTGAGGGCGAAGCGATTTCTTGGCACTTGGCAACACTTTTAGAGCTCGATATGAATGAGCGCAATCGCGTAAAATTCAACGAAATCAATAAAAATAGCGTTATAAAGGGAATCGAAAAGCCCGAAAAAATAGATTTGGATTTGGTAAACGCACAGCAGGCACGCCGAATTCTTGACAGACTTGTAGGTTATACCTTAAGCCCCTTTATCTCACAGAAAATCCGTCGCGGACTTTCTGCGGGACGAGTTCAGTCTGTTGCGGTTCGCCTTGTTGTTGACCGTGAAAACGAAATCCGTGCATTTGTGCCCGAAGAATATTGGACACTTGATGCAAAAATGCTTGCTCCCTCATCAAAAAGAGCTTTTGTAGCTCAGTTTGCAGGGGACGAAACAGGCAAGGTTAAAATCACAAATAAAGAGCAGAGCGATATGTATCTTTCTCGCCTTGAGGGTGCAGAATACACCGCAGTTTCCGTTAAAAAGGGAATTCGTCGCCGTCAGCCTGCTCCTCCATTTACAACCTCAACAATGCAACAGGAAGCTTCGCGTAAGCTCAACTTTCAGGCTCGCAGAACAATGAAGGTTGCACAGGAATTATACGAGGGTGTTGAAATTCAGGGCGTTGGCTCCGTGGGTCTGATTACCTATATGAGAACAGACTCTCTTCGTATTTCAGAAGAGGCAAGAGCGGCGGGTAATGAGTATATTCGCAACACATTCGGTGCAGATTATCTTCCCGAAAAGCCCCGCTATTACAAAACCCGTGCAAATGCTCAGGACGGTCACGAGGCAATTCGTCCCACAATGATGGATTTGACTCCTGAAAGAGTAAAGGCAAGCCTTACCGCCGAGCAGTATAAGCTATATAATCTTATCTGGAAGCGCTTTATGGCGTCTCTTATGGCAAACTGTGTTCAGGATACCGTAAAGGCAGAAATTCAGGGCGCAAATGAACAGGACAAGGCACAGAATAAGTTTATTACTTTCGTTGCAAGCGGTTATTCAGTTCGTTTCGATGGTTATACACGCCTTTATGAAAGCGGAACTGACGAGGACGAAGAGGAAGAGGGCAAGCTCCCCAAAATAAATGAGGGCGATGCTATTAAGATGAAAGAACTCAGTGGCAATCAGCATTTCACTCAGCCCCCTGCAAGATATACAGAAGCGTCACTTATCAAGGCTCTTGAAGAGACAGGCGTTGGTCGTCCCTCAACCTATGCCTCAATTATTTCAACAATCACACAGAGAGAATATGTAATCCGCGAGCAGAAACAGTTGAAATCTACTGAGCTCGGTGAGGCGATTACAAATCTTCTTAAAGATAAATTCCCCAAAATCGTTAATGTGAAATTTACCGCGGGTATGGAATCTCAGCTCGACGAGGTTGAAAGCGGAGAAACAGATTACATTAAAATGCTTCACGAATTCTATGACGATTTCATTGCCACCGTTGACAAGGCAAAGGCAGAAATGCAGGGTCAGAAAATCAAGCTTAAAGAGGATGAAACTGACGTGATTTGCGACAAATGCGGTCGCAATATGGTTATTAAATCAGGTCGTTTCGGTAAATTCCTTGCTTGTCCCGGCTACCCCGAATGTAAAAACACAAAGCCCTTGGTGTTTGAAACAAAGGCAACCTGTCCCGTTTGTGGCGGTAAGGTTATTGAAAAGAAATCTAAAAAGGGTTACGCTTTCTATGGTTGTGGCAATTATCCCGAATGTAATTTTATGACTTGGGATAAGCCCACGGACAACCTTTGCCCACAGTGCGGAAAATCACTTTTCAAGAGAAAAGGTGGCATTGTGGCTTGCTTAAATGAGGACTGTGGCTTTGAAAAGAAAGCAGAGCGCAAAAGAAAGGCAAAAGAAGAATGAGGGCGGCAGTTATAGGCGGCGGTCTTGCAGGCGTTGAGTGCGCCAAGGCACTTTCTCGAAATGGTGTTCAGGTGGATTTGTTTGAAATGAAGCCTCATAAAAAATCACCTGCCCATAAGCTCGATACCCTTGCAGAATTGGTATGCTCAAACTCCTTAAAGGCGGAAAGACTTAACTCTGCCGCAGGACTTTTAAAGCATGAAATGGCATATTTAGGCTCAATCTGCGTTGAAACTGCTTATGAATGTAAGGTTGAGGCAGGCGGAGCGCTGGCAGTTGACCGTCATGAATTCTCAAGAATTATTACAGAAAAAATCAGAAATGATGAAAATATAAATATTATCGAAAAAGAAGTCACCGAAATCCCCGAGGGCTATGACGGAGTTGTAATCTGTGCAGGCCCTTTGGCAAGTGACGGACTTTCTGAAACTATCCGTAAAATGTGCGGTGACGGACTTTCGTTTTTCGATGCGGCGGCTCCTATAGTGAGTGCCGAAAGCATTGATATGGAATGTGCATTTACGCAGTCTCGTTACGACCGTGGCGGTGAGGCAGATTATATCAATTGCCCTATGAATAAAGCGGAATACGAGGCGTTTTACGAGGCGATTATCAACGCCGAAAGTGCCGAGGTACACTCTTTTGATAAGCGAAAAGATGTTTACGAGGGTTGTATGCCTATTGAGGTTTTAGCAAGCAGAGGTAAGGATACAATGCGTTACGGTCCGTTAAAGCCCGTGGGACTTACTGACCCACGAACAGGGCACAGACCTTGGGCAAATCTGCAATTGCGCAAAGAAAACAAAGACGGAACAATGTATAACCTTGTGGGCTTTCAGACAAATCTCAAGTTCGGCGAGCAGAAACGAGTTTTCTCAATGTTTCCCGCACTTAAAAATGCAGAATTTTTACGCTACGGTGTAATGCACAGAAATACATTTATTGACTCGCCAAGACTTTTAAACGGCGATTTCAGTATGAGGGAGAACTCACTTGTATTCTTCGCCGGTCAGATTACGGGTGTCGAGGGCTACATGGAATCAGCGGCAAGCGGACTTATGGCGGGACTCAATCTCGCAAAGAGGCTCAAGGGTGAAGAAACCGTAATTCTTCCTGAATGTTCGATGATTGGTGCGCTTTCTCGTTATATAAGCGACGAAACTGTGAAGAATTTTCAGCCCATGGGCGCTAACTTTGGCGTTTTACCGCCATTAGAAGAAAAAATCCGCGATAAGCAGGAAAGATATATGCAACTTGCAAATCGTGGCATGAATTCTCTCAAAGAATATGCAAAAAACAATAATCTAGGTGTTAAAAATGACTGATTTTGAAAGACGAATCGGATATGAATTTAAAGACAAGTCATTGCTTCAGCGTGCTTTGACGCACTCCTCTTATGCCAATGAAAAAGGTACGGGGCTTGATAACGAGCGCCTCGAGTTTTTGGGTGATTCGGTATTAGGCTTTATCACCGCCGAATACCTTTTTGACCACTATAAAGACAAGGCAGAGGGCGATTTGACCAAAAAACGCGCTTATGCAGTTTGCGAAAAGACACTTTTTGGCTATGCTGAAAAAATAGGTCTCGGAGATATGATTTTGCTCGGCAAGGGTGAAGAGAGAACAGGCGGACGTCAGCGTCCGTCAATAGTTTCAGACGCGTTTGAGGCAGTAATTGCGGCGATTTATCTTGATGGCGGAATAGAAAATGCAAAAAAATTCGTTCTGCCTTTTATTGAAATTGCAAGCGAAACAAAGCCCGTTTTCAAAGATTACAAGAGCACTCTGCAAGAGGTTTTACAACAGAACCCCACAGAAAAATTCGAGTATATTGTCGTGGGTGAAAGCGGACCCGACCATAACAAAGAATTTATTGTTGAGGTGCATCTCAATAGCAATGTAATCGGCACGGGTAAGGGTAGCAGTAAAAAACGTGCAGAACAGGAAGCCGCACGCTCGGCATTGGAGTTAATGGGCTTATGAGTCACGCTAATATTAGCATTTTTGTGCCCCACAAGGGCTGTCCTAACGATTGCAGTTTTTGTAATCAGAGGGCAATCAGCGGTCAGACCGTTTCTGCCACGGCAGAGGATGTGGCGAGCGCGGTGACCACTGCAATTAAATATAATATTGACCCGAAGAATACAGAAATTGCGTTCTTCGGCGGTAGTTTTACGGCGATTGAAAGGGAATATATGCTCTCCCTTTTAACCGCCGCAAAGCATTTTTTGGCTCTATATAAATTCAAGGGGATTCGCGTCTCAACCCGCTCCGATTGTATTGATAACGAGGTGCTCGAAATTCTTAAAAGCTACGGTGTAACGGCGATTGAATTGGGCGCGCAAAGTATGTGCGACGAGGTTCTTATTGCCAACCGCAGAGGGCATACTGCCGAGGATGTTCGCAAGGCATCAAAGCTTATTAAAGATTATGGCTTTGAGCTCGGACTTCAGATGATGACGGGACTTTATAAAAGTGATTTTGAAAAGGATTTGAAAACGGCACTTGAAATCATAAAACTAAAGCCCGATACTGTTAGAATTTACCCAACGGTAGTGCTTAAAAATACATATCTTGGTTATCTGCAGGAAATCGACGAATACATAGCACCAACGGCAGAAGAAAGCGCACCGTTTTGCGCCAAGCTTTTGCAAATGTTTGAAAATGAGAACATAAAAGTCATAAAATTAGGGCTTCATAGTAGTGAAACTGTTGAGGCGGATATGATAGGCGGTGCTTATCATCCTGCATTCCGTGAGCTTTGTGAGGGACACATTTTTTATGAAAAAATCCTCGAAAAATTAGAGGGTAAAGATAAAAATCAAGCTTATACCGTTTATGTGCCCGAAAAAGCCATCAGTAAGGCAAAGGGACAGCAGAAAAGAAACGAAAAAGCATTGAAAAATCAAGGCTTTTGTTGTACAATAAAGGGTAGTAAAAATTTAGAAGAATTTGACATTGAAGTTGAGGTTAACTAATGATTTTAAAATCAATCACAATGCAGGGCTTTAAATCCTGCCCCGACAAAACAGTACTTCAATTTAATAAGGGAATTACGGGCGTTGTTGGTCCAAACGGTAGCGGTAAGAGTAATATTTCTGACGCGGTGCGTTGGGTTCTCGGCGAGCAGTCCACAAAGAGCCTTCGTGGTTCTAAGATGGAAGACGTTATTTTCAGCGGAACCAAGCTTCGCAAGGCAACAGGCTTTGCGGAGGTTACTCTGTGTCTTGATAATGCAGACCATACCTTGAATTATGACAAGGATGAAGTGAGCATTACCCGCCGTTTTTACCGTAGCGGTGATAGTGAATACAAAATCAACGGTGAAAATGTAAGACTTCGCGATATTAACGAGCTTTTTATGGATACAGGTCTTGGTCGTGACGGTTATTCAATGGTCAGTCAGGGTAAAATTGCCGAGCTTATTTCTTCAAAGTCAGGTGAACGCCGTGAAATGTTTGAAGAAGCGGCAGGAATTTCACATTTCCGTTACAGAAGAAGTGATGCGCTCAAGCGTCTTAATCAGGCGGAAGAAAATCTTGTTCGTCTTCGCGATATTCTCACCGAGCTTGAAAGCCGAGTAGGTCCTCTTAAAACTCAGAGTGAAAAGGCACAAAAATTCTTGGTGCTTGCCGAAGAAAGAAAAAATCTTGAAATTGGCATTTGGTTACATAATATTGAGAAAACTCAGGAAAAATTAAAAGAGCAGGACAGAAAAATTGATATTGCCTCTGTTCAGTATAAGGACGCTCAGCGTCAGCTTGAAGAAATTGAGCAGAAGATGAACGCAATCATCGAAAAGACCCGCGAAATCAATGTGAAGATTGAAGAAATCCGCGGTTCAACCTCTCATTTTGAAGAGCAGGCGGCAGAGCTTGAAAGTCAGGCAAAGGTTTACGAAAACTCAATTATTCATAACAATGAGTCTATTGAAAGACTTGAAAAGGATAAATTGACTGCAAATGCAGATGAAACCGACATTGATGCACAGATTGAAACTGCAGAGAGCCAGAAATCAGTCGCTGAAAAAGGTCTTCAAGAGGCAAATGAAAAGCTTACTGCAAAAATCAGCGAAATCGAAAAATTGCAGAGCGAAAACAATGAGTTCGCAAGCATTGCCGCAGACCTTTCAAAAGAGATTTCTCTGCTCACAGTAAGCCTTGCGGATAACCGAGTTATCAGTGAAACCGCAAGCACACAGATTGAAGAAATCAGAACAAGAATTGCAACTATTGATGAATTACTCGGTAACCGTCGCGATGCAGTTCTTGCTCTCGAAGAAAAGAAAAATAACGCAGAGAATGCACTCAACGAGTGTATTGATAAAATCGACGGCTACAAAAATGCAGTTGAGGGTTATCGCATAAAGGTGCAGTCAAGAACAGAAAAAAGCGAAAAGGTAAAGGCAGAAATCGCAGTTCTTGATAGCGAAATTGACAGAAAAAATGAGCGAATTCGTGTTCTCGATGACCTCGAAAAGAATATGGAGGGTTATCAGGGCTCAGTTCGCAGTGTTATGAAAGAGGCGAAGCGTGGCGCACTCAAGGGCGTTCACGGACCTCTCTCTCAGCTTATCACCGTTAAAGATAAATACAGCGTTGCAGTTGAAACTGCACTCGGTATTGCAATTCAGAACGTTGTTGTTGACAATGAAAACGACGCAAAACGTGCTATTGCATATCTTAAAGAAACAAGGGGAGGACGTGCTACATTCTTACCTCTTACTGCAATCAAATCAAGAAGCCTTGATGAAAAAGACCTTGACGATTGCTATGGATTTGTAAGTATCGCGTCAGAGCTTGTTGCTTGTGACGGAAAATACCGCGAAATCATCGAAAATCTTCTCGGTAAAACTGTTATTTGCGACGATATGGACTCTGCCATCACAATGGCAAAGAAATATAAAAACAGATTTAAGATTGTTACGCTTGACGGTCAGGTTATCAATGCCGGTGGTTCAATGACAGGTGGTAGTAAAGCTCAGGGCGTGGGAATGCTCAGCCGTGGCAACGAGATTGACAAGCTCCGTGCATCTGTAAAAGACCTTGAAGATAAGAAGAATTCACTCAGCATTCAAGAAAAAATGCTCGCCGAGGATTTGGCGTCTGCCGTTGCTGACCTTAATGGTATTGAGGGTGACATTCTTTCTGCTAACGAAGAAAAAATTCGTCTTGAGGGCGAATATAAGCTTGCCGAAAGTGAGTACGAAACCTCATCAGGTGGCGTGAAAGAGCTTATTGAAGAAGAAAGAATACTCAACGACAGAATTGAAAAAATAAATAATGACAGTATCACTGCTCGTGAAACAGTTGAAAAACTCAATGTTGAAATTGCTGAAAAGGAAAAGAGCCTTGAGGCGGTAAGCGGTGACCGTGAAACTCTTGCCAAGGTTCGCGAAGAATTGTCAGCGGCTGCAGAGAATATAAGACTTGAAATTCTCGGCTTCCAGAAAGATATTGAATCCTGTGAGGATAATATCCGCAGACTTAATATTCTCAAAGGCTCACATTCAAACAGATTGGAAGAGCTTGACGCTGAAATCGAGGCATTTAAGAATAAGAATATCTGGCTTACAAAGGATATTGAAAGCCTGCGTGCATCTGCTGACGAGCTTCGCAAGCAGTGCGGTGACGCAAAAACAGATGTTGACGAATTGCTTGAAGCCCGTGCACAGCTTGAAAAAGAAAATACAGACCTTCGTAATCTTGAAAAAGAAAAGAGCTCAGAGCGTGAACGCGTCAGCGGTGAGCTTGCACGTCTTGAAGAGCGCAAGGCTTCAATGCTTAACGAGTTTGAGGAGTATAACTCAAAGCTCTATGACGAATATCAGCTCACAAGACGTGAGGCAATCGCCCTTGAAATTGTTATTGAAAATATTGGTGAGGCAAGAACTCGACTTTCAGCACTTAAAAATGAAATCCGCGGACTTGGCTCTGTTAATGTTTCGGCTATTGACGAGTACAAGGAAGTTTCTGAACGCTATGAGTTTATGTCAGAGCAGATTGGTGATGTTGAAAAATCAAAGGCAGAGCTTATCCGCTTGATTGATGATTTGACAACGAAAATGAGCGTTCAGTTCCGCGAACAGTTCCAGAAAATCAATGTGGCATTCGGTGAAACCTTTGCCGAGCTCTTCGGTGGAGGTAAGGCAGAATTGGTGCTTGAGGACGAAATGAATGTGCTCGAGTGCGACATTGAAATCAAGGTTCAGCCACCCGGAAAGAACGTTCAGAACATCAACCTCTTGTCAGGCGGTGAAAAGGGACTTTCAGCTATTGCGCTTCTCTTCTCAATCCTCAAGGTTACTCCCGCACCGTTCGTAATCTTTGACGAGGTTGAGGCAGCGCTTGACGATGTTAACGTTGTACGTTATGCGCAGTATGTACGCAGAATGACAAAGAATACACAGTTCATTCTCATTACACATCGCCGCGGTACAATGGAAGAAGCTGATATGCTTTACGGCGTTACAATGCAGGAAGAGGGCGTATCAAAGATTCTTGAGCTCAAAACTGCAGAGATGGCGCGTAAGTTAGGATTAGCATAATGTAGGGCGGGGGCTTGCTCCCGCCGTCAAAGATAAATAAATTCTCGAAAGGATTTTCATTATGGGAATTTTCAAAAAAATAAATTTTGGTCTTACAAAGACAAGAAATAAAATGGCGGGTGCCATTGACGATATGCTCGACAGCTTTGACGAGGTTACTGATGACCTTTACACAGAGCTTGAAGAAATTCTCGTTATGGGTGACGTTGGTGTTACAACTGCCGTTGAGATTACAGAAAGACTTCGTGACGAGGTTGAAAAGGGCAAAATAAGAGGCTCCGAGGCAATCCGTCAGCAGATTAAAACAATCGTTGCCGAAATGCTTTACGGCGGTGAGGATATGGGACTTATTACAGTTCCCTCAATTATCCTCGTAATCGGCGTAAACGGTGTGGGCAAGACTACAACAATCGGCAAAATGGCGGCTATGTATAAGGCACAGGGCAAGAGCGTAATTCTTGGCGCGGCAGATACTTTCCGTGCAGCCGCAATCGACCAGTTACAAATATGGGCTGACCGCTCGGGTGTTGACATTATCAAGCATAAAGAGGGTGCCGACCCCGCCGCAGTAGTATTTGACACAATCAACGCGGCAAAGGCAAGAGATAGCGAGATTATCATTATCGACACCGCAGGTCGTCTTCACAATAAGAAAAATCTTATGGACGAGCTTAACAAGATTTACCGCGTAATCGACCGTGAATTGCCCTATTCTGACCGCGAGGTTTTGTTGGTGCTTGACGCTACAACGGGACAGAACGCAGTTAATCAGGCACGCGAATTCAAGAACGTTGCAGATATTACGGGTATCGTGCTTACAAAGCTTGACGGTACTGCGCGTGGCGGTGTGGTGCTTGCAATCAAGAATGAATTGGGAATTCCTGTTAAGTTCATCGGCGTTGGCGAGCAGATTGATGACTTACAACCCTTTAAGCCCGAAGCCTTTGCAGACGGCTTGTTTGATAAGATAGATTACAAGGAAGAGGAGGATATTCAGCTTGAAACTGTGGAAGAGAATAAAGAAGAATTCGAAGAAGCTGATGAAGTTCTTTTACAAGAAGAATACACCGATGAAAACGGTGGAGAGCCTGAAGTCGCTCCCGAAA
The DNA here is from genome assembly GCA_964457415.1 of uncultured Eubacteriales bacterium. Classification (GTDB taxonomy): domain Bacteria; phylum Bacillota; class Clostridia; order Oscillospirales; family Acutalibacteraceae; genus Fimenecus. The sequence continues at coordinate 28,882 of CAYWFB010000004.1, forward strand.
CAGATGACCAAGGATATGAACAGGAAGAAGAGATAACTGAACCTGAAGAAAAGAAGAAAAAGAGGGGTTTCTTTGGACTTTTTAATCGCAACTCATAATATGAAAAAGCAGGCGGAATTACAGAGAATTCTCTCTCCGCTTGGAATAAATGTTTTAACTGCCGATATGGCGGGCATTACACTTCCAGACGTTGACGAAACAGGCACAACCTTTGAAGAAAACGCATTTTTAAAGGCGGATTCGGGTTGTAAAGAGAGCGGAATGGTTTGTGTGGCAGACGATTCAGGTCTTATGGTTGATTTTCTTGACGGTGCCCCCGGAGTTTACTCCGCACGCTTTGGCGGTGAACACGGAAATGATGCAAAAAACAACGAAAAACTTTTGGAACTTATGAAAGACGTTCCCGACGCAGAACGCACCGCCCGATTTGTAAGCTGTGTTTGTTGTTGCTTCCCCGACGGCAGACATTTCACGGTCCGTGGTACTTGCGAGGGCATAATTGCTCACGAGGTACACGGCAATGGCGGATTTGGTTATGACCCATTGTTTTTAGTAGGTGACAAAACATTCGGTGAACTCACCGCAGAAGAAAAAGACAAGGTCAGCCACCGTGGTAACGCACTTAGAAAATTTGTAGAAGAATTACCCAAGTATTTAGGAGAATAATATGACAAGTAAAGAAAGAGCATATTGGAGAGGTCAGGCAAACTCATTGCCTGCATTATTTCAGGTTGGCAAGGGCGGAATTTCAGACGCTCTTATCAAACAGACAGATGACGCGCTTAAAGCACGCGAGCTTATTAAAATTAAGGTGCTTTTAGAAACAAGCCCCGAAAAGCCAAAAGAAATTGCACAGAAGCTTGCAGAAGCAACTAATAGCGATTGTGTTGGCGTAATCGGTGGCAGTATGATATTCTATCGTTATAACCCCGAACTTCATAAGGACGAAAAGAAGAAAGCAAGAAAATAAAGGAAGAAAATAATAATGAAAATTGGTATTTTCGGCGGAACATTTAATCCCCCTCATAAGGGACACACACGAATGATTGACAAAATGACCGAGGAATTAGGGTTAGATAAGGTTCTTATTATCCCTAACAAAATTCCTACTCATAAGCGTTGTGACGACTTGGCTGACAATAAACATAGACTTGCTATGTGCAAAATCGCGTTCCAAAATCCAAAGTATGAAATCAGCCGTATGGAAATGGACAGAGAGAGCGACAGCTATACGATTTTTACTGTTGAGGAGCTTAAGAAAAAATATCCTCACGACGATTTGTATTTGATTATCGGCTCCGATATGTTCCTCATTTTCCACAAGTGGTACAAGCACAAAGAGTTGCTCGAAAAATGCACAATCTGTGTGGCTTCACGCAATACTGACGAGAGTATTCACGATTTGCGTGCTTATGCATTTGAAAAACTCGGCATTTATATTAAGGATTTAGACGGGAAGAATATACATATCTCGCCCATTGACGCTTACATTGTAAGCTCAAGCGAAATCCGTGAGCGAATTGCAACTGACCGCAGTCTTTACGGAATTGTTGAGCCGGAAATCATTGAATATATGGAGAATAATAAGCTTTATGGATACGGCAAGAAACAGTGAATTCCTTGGAATTCTCAAAACCCGATTAACTCCCCAAAGACTTTATCATTCAATCTGCGTAGCCGAGCAAGCAAAGCATTTGGCAGAAATTCACGGCGGAGATGCCGAAAAGGCTTACACCGCAGGGCTTGTGCACGATATTCTTCGTTATGAGCCCGCAGAAAAAATGATTGAGCTTATTGAGTGTGACGGTCAAACACTCACCGAAAGTGAAAAGAGAATTGTTTTCACTCTGCACGCGGTTGCGGGTGAGGTGTATTTGCGAAAAGAATTGAATGTGACAGACGGCGAAATTCTCTCGGCAGTCCGTTGGCACACAACGGGCAAAGAGGATATGTCACATCTTGAAAAAATAATCTATGTGGCAGATTTAACCTCGGAGGATAGAGAATACCCCGACGTGAATGAGGTCAGAGCAATGGCAGAAGAAAGTCTTGATAAGGCTCTGCTTCGCGGACTATCCTTTACCATTGAGGATAATGCAAAAAAATGCCGACCAATTCACACCGACACTCTCAAAGCCTTTAATTACCTTGTAGAAAGGATATAAAATATGGAAAGAACAGAACTTATGAAAAATATTGTTGCAACTCTTGACAACAAGAAAGCAACTGATATAAAATCACTTGAGATTACAGAGCTTACTGCAGTGGCAGACTACTTTGTAATTGCAACGGGTACTTCAGGTACACATATCCGTGCTTTGTCAGACGAGGTTCAGGACACACTCACAAAACAGGGTGTTGAGCCAAGAAATGTTGAGGGTAAATCAACAGGTTGGATTTTGCTCGACTACGGTACAGTTGTTGTTCACCTTTTCACTCCCGACCAGAGAGAACTCTATAGTTTAGAGCATCTTTGGGGTGACGCAAAAGAATACAACATCAGCACAATTATTACAGAATAAATTACTTTAAAGAAGGTTATATATATGAATTACGATTTTAAAGCCACCGAACAAAAATGGCAGGCCAAATGGGAAGAGGCTAAGGTTTTTGAGGCTCAGGATAATTCTGAAAAGCCCAAATTCTACGGTCTTGTTGAGTTCCCATATCCATCAGGTGCAGGTATGCACGTTGGTCACATCAAGGCTTACAGCGGTCTTGAGGTAGTATCAAGAAAACGCAGACTTGAGGGCTACAATGTGCTTTTCCCAATTGGTTTTGATGCTTATGGTCTTCCAACAGAAAACTATGCAATCAAAACAGGTATTCACCCAAGAAAAGTAACTGATATGAACATCGAAAAGTTCACAAGTCAGTTAAAGCGCGTTGGTTTCTCATTCGACTACTCAAGAGTTGTTGACACAACTGACGATAAATATTATAAGTGGACACAGTGGATTTTCCTTAAGATGTTCGAAAACGGACTTGCTTTCCGTGACAAGACTTTGGTTAACTACTGCCCATCTTGTAAGGTTGTTCTTTCAAATGAAGACTCACAGGGTGGTAAGTGTGACATCTGTCATAGCGATGTTGTGCAGAAGTCAAAGGATGTTTGGTACTTAAGAATTACAGAATATGCTGATAAGCTTTTAGAGGGTCTTAACGATGTTGATTATCTTCCAAATATCAAGCTTCAGCAGGTTAACTGGATTGGTAAGTCAAGAGGTGCGTTTGTAAACTTCAATCTTAATGAAATTTCTGAAGAATTAAAGATTTACACAACTCGTCCTGATACTCTTTTCGGTGTAACCTTTATGGTTATGGCTCCCGAGCACCCAATTATCGACAAATACGCTGACAAGATTTCAAATATGGACGAAATTCTTGCATATCGTTCAGAATGCGCAAAGAAAACAGAATTTGAACGCACACAGCTTGTAAAGGATAAGACAGGCGTTAAGATTGCAGGTATCACCGCAAAGAATCCTGTTAACGGTAAGGATATTCCTATTTACATATCCGACTATGTTATGATGGGCTACGGTACCGGCGCTATTATGGCTGTTCCTGCACACGACGACCGTGACTATGACTTCGCAAAGAAATTTGGTATTGACATTATCGAGGTTATCAAGGGTGGCAACATCGAAGAAGCCGCATACACAGGCGACGGCGAAATGGTTAACTCCGATTTCCTCAACGGTATGGATAATAAGAAAGATTCAATCGCATTGATGATTGAAAAGCTTCAGGAAAAAGGCATCGGCGAGGGCGGTGTTCAGTACAAGATGAAGGACTGGGCATTTAATCGTCAGCGTTATTGGGGTGAGCCAATCCCGATTGTTCATTGTGACAAGTGCGGAATGGTTGCTGTTCCTTATGAAGAGCTCCCCTTAAGACTTCCCGAGGTTGAAAACTTTGAACCCGGCACAGACGGCGAAAGCCCTCTTGCTAAAATTGATTCTTATGTAAATTGCAAGTGCCCCAAATGTGGTGGCGATGCAAAGAGAGAAACCGACACAATGCCTCAATGGGCAGGTTCATCTTGGTATTTCTTAAGATATATCGACCCCCACAATGACGAGTGCCTTGCAGATATGGATAAGCTTAATTATTGGCTCCCTGTTGACTGGTACAACGGCGGTATGGAGCATGTTACTCGTCACCTTATTTATTCACGTTTCTGGCATAAGTTCCTTTATGACATTGGTGCTGTTCCTTGCGAAGAGCCTTATGCAAAGAGAACTGCTCAGGGTCTTATCCTTGGCCCAGACGGTGTTAAGATGAGTAAATCACGCGGTAATGTTATCGACCCCAACGAAGTTGTTGATGTATTCGGCGCAGACGTTCTTCGTACTTATGTACTCTTTATGGGTGACTACGAGCAGGCCGCTCCTTGGTCAGAGAGTTCGGTTAAGGGCTGTAAGAGATTTGTTGACAGAATCTGGAACTTGCAGGAAATCCTCGTTGACGGCGACGAATTCTCAAAAGAACTTTCATCTTCATTCCATAAGACAATCAAAAAGGTTACAGAAGATATTGAAGCTCTTAAATACAACACAGCTATCGCGGCTCTTATGACACTCCTTAACGCAATTTATACAAAGGGTTCAATCAACAAGGCAGAGCTTAAAGCACTATTGATCCTTGTTAACCCCTTTGCTCCTCACGTTACAGAAGAAATGTGGGAAGCTTGCGGTTATGGCAAAATGATGGCTGCTGACGGCGTATGGCCCACATATGACGAGGCAAAGTGCGTTGACGATACAATCGAAATTGTTGTTCAGATTAACGGTAAAATCCGTGCAAAGCTTAATGTTCCTGCAGACATCGAGCAGGCAGATGCAGTAGCAATGGCTAAGGCTGACGAAAAGGTTGCGGCAGAGCTTGACGGCAAGAATATCATCAAAGAAATCTACGTTAAGGGCAAGCTTGTAAATATCGTTGCAAAATAAAATACAAACAGTAGGGCGGGGGCTTGCTCCCGCCGTTATTGTATGAAAAAAGATTTCTTGTTCGCCTCCCTCTGACGAGGAGGTGGCAACGCGTTAGCGTTGACGGAGGGAGAGAAAAAACTCGACTACCCCTCAGTCGCTACGCGACAGCTCCCCTGACAAGGGGAGCCTAGTAAAGACAGAGGTTTAACTTATGTTCATTTGTCCCATTTGCAAATCACAACTAAATATTGATGGTAAATCTTATCGCTGTGAAAATAACCACTCTTTTGATGTTGCAAGGCAGGGATATGTGAATTTATTGCCCGTAAACAAAAAGCATTCTGATAACCCCGGTGACTCAAAGGATATGGTATTATCCCGCCGAGCATTTCTTGAAAGCGGAAAATATGAGTGTTTTTCAGATAAATTGAACGAATTAGTGGTGGAATATTCATGCAATAGTCAAAATTTGTCTATCCTCGATTGCGGATGTGGTGAGGGGTATTATGACGGCAGACTTATGCAGAAATTAGACGAGTTAAAAACCAACTACCAACTTTTTGGCTTTGATATTTCCAAAGAAGCAATCCGTTTTGCCGCGGGGAAATATAAAAAAGCACAGTTTTTCGTGGGCAGTTGCTTCAATATGCCTTTGGCGGACAACTCTTTTGACCTTGCAATCAATATTTTCGCACCAATGGTTGAGAGTGAATTCTGCCGTGTGCTCAAAAAAGGCGGGTATTTAATCTATGCCGTGCCCGGCAAAAAGCATCTTATGGGGCTTAAAAAGGCAATTTATGAAAATGTTTATGCAAACGAAGAAAAGCACACAGAATATGAAGGCTTTGAGTTTGTAAACCGCTATTCCGTAAAAGATATAATAACTGTTGAGGGCGAAGAAATTGTAAATCTTTTCAAAATGACGCCTTACTACTATAAAACCGAAAAGTCTGCCGTTGAAAAATTGCAAAACTATGGCAAAATTGAAACAGAAATACATTTTGATTTTTTGGTTTACAGAAAGATATGATGTATGCTAAAATAAAATAATAAACTAACTCGGGGTGAGAATATGAAGATTATTGATATATCAAAGGATGTTATGACCTGCGAGGTTTTCACGGGCGACCCTACACCAAAGCTTGAAAGGGTAATGAGCATCGGCGATAATAGTGAATACAATTTGGGTAAAATAGAAATGTGTCTTCACAATGGAACACATATGGATGCACCCTTGCATTTTTTGCCCAACGGCAATGATATAACAGATTTTGACCCCGAGGTATTTTTCGGACCCTGCGTTGTGGTTGAGGTTGCCGAAGAAATGATTACAGGTGCATTTGTTGAAGAATTTTTTCCGAGAAATGCTAAAAGAATACTTATAAAGAGTCACGGCAAAGCAGTTCTTCACGAATCCGCCGCGTCAGAGCTTTCCCATATGGGGTATGTGCTTGTGGGAACTGACTCTATGACCGTTGAGCCCGAGGGTAGCGACGGCAGAACTCACCGTATGTTTATGGTTGACAATATTGCACTTCTTGAAAATCTTGATTTGGAAAATGTAGCCTCAGGTGACTATTTTCTTGCGGCGGCACCTATAAAAATCAGCGGTGCAGAGGCGGCGCCCGTTCGCGCACTTCTTGTGTCGGATTACATTTTCTGGAGTGGCGACAACAAATAAGTTAAAAATTATCTATTTATATAAATTTACGAGGGAAATGAAATGGTTAAAAAATTACTAAGCCTATTTTTGACCTTTGCAAAAATAGGCGGGATAACCTTTGGCGGAGGTCTTACAATGCTACCGCTTCTCACGAGGGAGATTGTAGAAAAGAAAAAATGGGCAACGGAAGAGGAATTGCTCGATTATTACGCGGTGGGTCAGTGCACCCCCGGTATTATTGCAGTTAATACTGCAACATTTATCGGCTATTATCAGGCGGGCGTGCTCGGTGGAATTTTCGCTACCTTGGGAATGGTGGCTCCCTCAATAGTAATCATCACAATTGTGGCATCAGTTTTGCAGACTTTTATGGATTATCCGATTGTTGCATCTGCTCTTACGGGAATTAACGCCATCGTGTGTGCCTTGCTTGCTCACACAGTAATTACGCTGGGTAAAAAAAGCCTTGTGAATGTTGTGTCAGTTCTGCTTTTCATAATCGGCTTGATTGCCTGCTTTGTGTTTGATGTAACACCAATTCTGCTCGTAATCTTCGGCGGAGTTGTCGGTATTATTTACAATAAAATCAAGGAGGCGAAAGCGAAATGACCTTCTTGTATTTATTTTTTGAGTTTTTCAAAATAGGACTTTTTGCTGTAGGTGGCGGACCTGCAACCATTCCGTTTTTGCAGGATTTGGCAAGAAGTGATTATGGTTGGTTTAATGAAGAACAGTTAGGCGTGATGATTGCTGTTGCAGAAAGCACACCCGGACCAATTGGTGTAAATATGGCGACCTATGCAGGATATAACGCAGGTGTTGCAGAGCTTGGCACTTTGGGCGGAGTTTTAGGCGGATTGATTGCAACACTCGGTCTTGTTACACCATCAATTATTGTAATTATTATAATCGCAGGCTTTTTAAAGGCATTTAAAGAAAACAGTTATGTAAAGGGTGCGTTTTCGGGCATTCGCCCCGTTGTTACGGCACTTGTCCTTTTTGCTGTTTTTGGCATTATAAAGCCGATTTTCTATGTTGACGGCGCATTTGCATTTCCCGTAATTGCAATTTCTGTTGTAGTTTTTGCACTTATGTTTATCAAAAAACTTAAAAAACTACACCCTGCATTCTGGCTCGCTTTGGGAGCAATCGCAGGAATTTTATTAAAGTTATAAGGATTTGTTAGTATGTCACTTGTGAAAAACCAAGATATACAACTGAATATTGAGGGTTATACTGCTGAGGGTAACGGCGTTGGGCATTACGATGGTCAGGCCGTATTCGTTTCGGGTGCGGCTAAAGGCGACAGAATTATCGCCCATATTATCAAGGCAAAAAAGACCTATGCAATCGGCATTATCAAGCAGATAATTAAGCCCTCACCCGACAGAGTGGCAGTGGATTGTGCTCATTTCCGCTCTTGCGGTGGATGTGTATTCCGTCATATTTCTTATGAGGCAGAAAAGCAGTTGAAAAGGCAAAAGGTTGCTGATGCATTCGGGCGCCTTGCTCATATTGATGTGCCCGTAAAGGATATTATCACCTGTAAAACCGAGAGATACAGAAATAAAGCGCAGTATCCCGTGGGCTTTGACAAGGGGATTGTTGCGGGTTTTTATGCGCAGAAAAGCCATAGAATAATAAATTCCTCTGACTGCATTTTACAGCCCGAAGAATTCTCGAAAATAGTTGAAATTGTGAAAAAGTGGATGACTGAATTCGGTATTCCTGCCTATAACGGTGAAACGGGAAACGGTTTAGTCCGCCACATTTACATAAGAAAAGCATTTAAAACAGGGCAGATTATGGTCTGTCTTGTAATAAACGGTAACTCACTGCCTTATGCAGATGAGCTTTGCGACGATTTGTTGAAAATCGAGGGTATAAAGAGCGTTGTAATAAATAAAAATACTGAAAAAACCAATGTAATTCTCGGCAAAAAATGTGCTACAGTCTGGGGCGAGGATTATATTGAAGATATCCTTTGCGGAGTGAAAATCCGACTTTCACCATTGTCTTTTTATCAGGTCAACCACGATTGCGCTGAACTTTTATATAACAAGGCAAGCGAATACGTTGGCGCAACGGGTAATGAAACCGTGCTCGACCTCTATTGCGGAGCGGGCACAATCGGGCTTTCAATGGCAAATAAGGTTAAAAAGGTAATCGGTGTTGAGATTATCCCCGAGGCAATCGAAGATGCAAAAGAAAATGCAAAGCGTAACGGCATAGAAAACTGCGAGTTTTATTGCGGTGACGCAAAGGACGCAGTAAAAATGTTGAGAGATAAATGTATCACACCCGACGCGGTAATTCTCGACCCGCCACGCAAGGGTTGTGATAAAGAAGTCCTCCAGTATGTGGCAGAAATGAAACCCAAGAAAATCGTCTATGTCTCTTGCGATGTGTCAACACAAGCCCGCGATTGTGCAATACTTCGAGAACTCGGCTACGAAACAAAAGAGGTAACTCCTGTTGATATGTTCCCACGAACAGCGCATACGGAATCAGTGGCATTGATAATTAAGAAATAATGTAGGGCGGGGACTTGCTCCCGTCGTAAAGAGATTTTACGAATAATTCGTATTAGGAGAATTACTATGAACGGAATGACAAGACGTGAGCGTCAGGTTGCGGATATGAATGAGATTGTTAAAATTCTTGATAAATCCAAGGTTTTGCATCTTGGTATGGTTGACGGTGACGAGCCCTATGTTGTACCAATGAACTACGGCTACATAATGAATGGCGACAAGCTCACAATTTATCTTCATGGTGCAAGACGAGGTAGAAAGCTTGACGTAATGCGTGCAAATCCAAAGGTTTTCTTTGAGGCGGTTTGTGATATTGTACCCTTTGAGGGCGATGTTGCTTGTAAATACGGCATTACATACGCCAGCATTATGGGCAGAGGAATTGCCGAAATCGTCGAAGATGTTGAAGAGAAAAAGCTGGGCTTATCAACTCTTATGAAAACGCAGACAGGTAAAGATTTTGCTTTTGACGACAAAATGGTTAGTGTGGTAAGCGTTATTAAAATTGATGTTCTTGAATACACAGCCAAACACAGACCAAGCCCTAAAAAATAGAATATTTATTGAGAAGAAAATCACTTCCCTCGTCAGAGGGAGGCAAAGAAACGCCCCGACAGTTTTGTCGGGGTTATTTGTTACTTATTTTTATTCTTGTTTATTAAGAAAATGATAAACAATTTTTTCGCCAATGAAAAAGAGAACACATCCTACTGCATAGCAAATCAAATCAATAACTGAAAATGAAGTTCCGAGGAGTATACGGAAAAATTTGATTTCCCCTAATCCTAAAAGAGCTACGAAATCAAAATATTGACCGATTTCTACCGCCGCGGCGAAGAGAAATACCCAAAGGGGCAAAGACTTTAATTTGTTAGGGAAAAATATCCGCACAAAGCAACAGATTAAAATTGTAACGAGAATATCACCGCCATAGGGTCTTATAAAGCTATCCCGTACAAACAGAGCAATCAATATTTCTGTTACAAGAATAAGGGAAAAACATATTGCGTACAATAAACGCAGTTTTCTTGCATTTGTGTTCATTATTTATCTTTTCTTCCCTCAATGAATTTGCCGTAATGCTTGGGCTCAACAAGTGGCGGCAAAAGCTGTAAGAATTTTTTGAATGCTTCGCAGACAGGTTTTACGGGGATAACCTGGTCGAAAAATCCACCGAGAGATGCGAGAATATCGCCAACATAAGGTGTGCTTGAGGGCTTCATTGTCACTTTGTCTTTGGGTAAGAAGTTGAAAATCATATTTCGCTTGCCCACGGTCTGAATGGGTCGGATTGATACAAGCAAGGTGTTATCATCAATCCATGTAGCGTTTGAACATACCTTGAAATCTGTTTTGCCGAGCGTCATTGTAGAGTAACGGTAATGACCGTCCATACCAAGCGGGATTTTGTTGGTTTCGTCGCCCTCGCTCCATTTAAAAGTACATTCCTCACCGTTAAAATCAAACTTCACCATATCAATATTACCGGGCTTGTCAGTCATCATATAGGTGATTGCCATGGGCAGAACGCTTACGGGGAAACCAACTAAATCAAGCAAAATCTTTTTGCGGAATTTAATATATCTGTTGTTGATTTCGTCCTCGCGGGAGGGGTGCTCACTGAAAGCGGGCGGAACTGCGGGCTCTGTCTCGAATTTCGCCTCTTCTTCAACCTCTTCAAAGGCCTTCGGGAAGAAATCCCAGATACAGTCAAGTCCGTCCTGCTCAACGGGGATTGATGCAGTAACCACAACTACGGCGTTGTGCTCGGGGAATGTAATGCCGAACTGCGAGAACATTCCGTCTGCACGGTAGCCACCATTTTTGTTCATCCAGAAGCAATAGCCGTAGCCCGCAGAAGCATCTGTGCCGGGACGGTTGTAGGGGTTTTCAATCTGTATGCTTGTGGCCTCTTTTACCCACTCTGCAGGGATAATCTGCTGACCTTTGTATTTGCCACCTTTAAGATAGCAAAGCATAAATTTGGCTAAATCCTCGGTCTTTATGTAAAGTCCCCAACCGCCTGCCTCAATACCGTTGCGGTCAGTTTCCCATACGGGATAATCAATTCCAAGTGGTTCAAAAAGGCGGGGCTGTAAATAGTCGCGTATACACATACCTGTAACGCGGTTGATAATTGCCGAGAGCATAAAAATATTTTCGTTGATATAGAGGAATTTTTCACCGGGTTCAAATCCCCACGGGGAGTTTATGTAATCCTCAATCCAGTCAATTTTCGCTTTATCTGAAAGAAAACCGGGTTGTTTGCCCGCACTCATTCTCAGAAGATTGCGGACGGTCAGTTTTTCAAAGCGTTCATCAGGCTTTTCGGGTGTATAATCAGGGAAAAAGTCAAGAAGCTTGTCATCAAGCGAAAGAAGCCCCTCGCTGATTGCAAATCCGATTGCCGTTGAGGTAAATGATTTGCTGACAGAATAAACCATGTGTGTGGTGTCCTTGTCATAGGGCTCGTTGTACCATTCAACTGCTACCTTGCCGTTACGGACAACCATAAGACTATGATATTCCAAATCTCTGCTTTTGGCCTCTTCCAGAAATTCGTTAACAATTTTAGCCGAAACTCCTGCACTTTGCGGAGTGCGTGCACGGGGTAAACTCTTTGAAACTGCCATAATTAACCCTCCAACAAATTTACATTATATTCCAATTTTAGCATAGTTCTGTGAACTTGCAACAGTTAAGTCAAAAAACAACTAATGAATAGATTTGAAATCCCTCGCATACATATTACCAATATGTAAAATACGGAGGGATATTATGCTTTCAGACGAAAAAAATATTCAAAAATTACCACATAATATTATTATGGAGGACAGGCGCAAGCTTTCGGTTTCGGGTGTTACCGATATTGATTCCTTTGACGAGCAGACGGTTATTGCCATTACACAGCAGGGGGAACTGACAATCCGCGGGTGGAATTTGCACATAACAAGGCTTAATCTTGAACAGAGTGAATTAATGGTTGACGGCGAAATTTCTTCACTTACTTATACCGACACTCGCCCGCAGGCAAAGGGATTTTTCTCAAAGGTGCTTCGATGACCGATTATTTATACAGCTTAAGCCTTGCCCAACAGACCAAAGGTTTTCTTTTGGCACTCGGTATGGGTTTTATTTTGGGGATTTTATACGACATAATAAGGATAATCCGCATAAGCATTTCAAGGGGCAAGGCGGGAGTTGTAATATGTGATATTTTTTTCTGTGCTCTGGCCTGTTTTTGTACGTTTTTATTCTGCCTTACAGTCAATGAGGGTGAAATTCGTCTTTATTTAGTGCTCGGTGAGGTTGCAGGATTTTTTACTTATTATTTCTCGCTTGGGGCGGTAATTTTTTCTTGCAGTGAAAAAATTATTGACTTTGTAAAAAAGATTATAAGGTTGGTTTTTGGTGTAATTTTATTTCCTTTTAGATGGATTTTTGGAGTAATAAAGAAAGCTATCAACAAATTACTCGAAAAAAGTCGAAAAAATGGCAAAAATCTTAAAAATAAATCAAATTTCCTCTTGAAAGTCAACAAACTATTGTTGTATAATCTATTTGTTAAAAAGCGTAATCTGGTGGATGGCAAAGATTTTGAAAGTGAGGAAGTATGACTATGGCAAAGACCAAAGCGGCGCCTAAAAAAGTAAAGAAAAGAAGCTTTATTCTTACTCTCGGCATTGTTTTGCTTGTGGGTTACTTTGTGATTTCCATAATCAGCCTTCAATCTACAATTAAAGAACGCCGTGCCGAGCTTGAACAGAAAAACGCCGCATACGAGCAGCAGCTTGCTGACAATGAGCGACTTCAGTCAATTGTTGACGATGAAGACAAGAGTGAGTATATGGAGCAGGTTGCCCGTGAAAAACTCGGCTTTGTTATGCCCGGCGAAAAAGTGTTCTACGACGTAACACCTGGCGCTTAAGTTTGGGAGGCAACTAATAGTTTATGCAAATTGACATCGGTTCCATTCATGATGGAACAGTGACGGGGTTGACCAAATTCGGTGCTTTTGTTAAGCTCGAAAATGGTGTTTCGGGAATGGTACATATTTCCGAGGTAGCAAATGAATATGTCAGCGACATTTCACAGCATCTTGCAGAGGGCGACAAGGTTAAGGTCAAGGTTATTGAAATTAATGAAAAGGGTAAAATAAGCCTTTCAATTAAAAAAGCACAGCCCGAGCCTGAAAAACCAAAACCTGCAAAACCAAAATTTCAAAAGAGTGCAAATCGCGGTTGGCAGGGTAAACCTGAGCCCGAGCAGTCAGGTCCCATGTCTTTTGAGGATATGATGGCGAAGTTTAAGGCTCAGAGTGAAGATAAGATGAGCGACATTAAACGTAGCTCTGACAGACGCGGCGGTAACACGGGCTATCGCAGAGGAAATAAGTCATAAATTAAAATTCGGGGTAGTAAAAAATACTACCCTTTTTTCATAGGGATAATTATGAGAGAAATAAGTTTTTCACAAATTTCAGATGTGGTTCGCGAGCTTTGCATTAAGGCTAACAAGCTTTTGCCCGAGGATTTGACGGCTTGTATTGTCCGCAACGCTCAAAATGAAGAAAAAGACTTGCCGAAAAGCATAATGAGTGATATGCTCAAAAATCTTGACTGCGCAAGAGAAATGGATATTCCTATTTGTCAGGACACAGGAATGGCAATTGTGTTTGTTGAATTGGGTCAGGAGGTTCATATCGTCGGCGGTGGCTTTGAAGACGCAATCAATGACGGCGTTCGTCGTGGCTATATTGACGGGCTTTTGCGTAAATCAGTTGTCGGCGACCCTCTTGAAAGAGTAAACACAAACGATAATACGCCTGCGGTAATTCATACAAGGATTGTTGGCGGTGATAAAATCAAGATAACCGTTGCGCCCAAAGGCTTCGGCAGTGAAAATATGAGCAGAATTAAGATGTTCACGCCTTCTGCCACAAAAGAGGATATTGTGGATTTTGTGGTTGAAACCGTAAAAATAGCAGGGGGTAACCCTTGCCCGCCAATTGTTCTGGGTGTGGGTATCGGTTCAAGCTTTGAGGGGTGTGCAATCCTTGCAAAAAAAGCTCTTTGCAGAAGTGTTGGCGAGCGAAATCCCAAGCCCTTGTATGCCGAGCTTGAAAAAATAATGCTTGAAAAAGTGAACGATACTGATATTGGTCCTCAGGGCTTTGGCGGAAAAACAACTGCATTGGCGGTTAATATTGAAGAAGCACCAACGCATATCGCAGGCTTGCCCGTTGCGGTGAATGTAGGGTGCCATGTAACCCGTCACGCAGAGGCAATTTTTTAAAACGTTGTAAAAATTAAATAAAATTTCTCAAAACTACTTTATTTTTCTGTGCATTTATGCTATACTGTAATTGAACAGAAAACTGTTCAATTCAAATATAAAGGAGATGTCGTTGTGAACATTACTATTATCGGACGTAAATGTACGCCAAGAGAAAGCTTTAGGGCAAGAGCAGAAGAAAAGCTTCGTAAGGTCGAAAGATTCTTCGGACCTGATGCAACGGCTAAAATTACTGCCACAGTTGAGAAAAATGTGAAAATCTGTGAGATTACACTCACAAAGAAAAATATGATTTTCCGTGCTCAGGAGCGCAGTGGTGATTTGGAAGAATCACTTGACAAGTGCGTGGATTCTCTTATCCGTCAAATCAGAAAAAACAAAACCCGTATAGAGCGCAAATTACGCGATGTTTCTTTCGACGATGTGCTTGCAGATGTTGTTGACGAGGACGAAATTGAGGTTGTAAGAACAAAATCAGTTGTCTTAAAGCCCGAAACCGTTGAAGAGGCTATTCTGCAAATGAATTTGCTGGGTCATATCTTCTATATGTTCCGCAATGCAGAAACTGACGAAATCTGCGTAGTTTATAAGAGAAATGACGGAGGCTACGGTCTTATGGAACCCGAATACGAATAAAACGTAAACTTAGGCGAGGTTGAACCCCGCCTTTTTATAGGAGAAGAATATGAAAAAGGTACTTAAAATTTTAATTCCGATTATCGCGGTTTTGCTCGCGGTAACAATTACCCTTGTAGGTGTATTTTTCAATGATATTGTTTGGGAAACGGATTGGTTCATTGAAAAATCACAAACCGCCGATGTAAAACTCACCATTGACGCTGAAGAAAAAGGCGAAGTTCTTGACGGCTTTGGGTGTTCTTCTGCTTGGTGGTCACAGATTGCAGGCAAGAGCGAAAATATGGAAGAAATAGCAAAGCTTCTTTATAGTGAAGAAGGCTTGGGACTCAATATTTACCGTTACAATATCGGTGCGGGCTCTGCTGACAACCCCAATACAAATATCACTGACCCTTGGCGCAAGACAGAAAGCTTTTATGTGCTCAATGAAGAAACAGGCGAGTATGAATATGACTTCACACAGGATGCCGAGGCACAGAAGTTTTTAGACCTTTGTTTGTCTTACGGTTGTATTGATACAGTTATCCTTTTTGCTAATTCACCCCATTACACAATGACCCTCAATGGTCAGGAATATGGCAACGAAAATTGGTGGGTTAGCAATCTTCCGCGCGAAAATTACGAGGCTTATGCTGAATACTTAATTACAATTGCCGAGTATTTCATTAACAAGGGCATACCCGTAAAATATATAAGCCCCGTTAACGAGCCTAACTGGTCCTGGGGTGTTGCAGATGTAAATCAGAGTCAGGAGGGTTGCTTCTATAACTCTGAAGATATTTATGATGTTTACCGTGCCTGCGTAAAAGAGATTAAAGAGAAAAATCTAGATATTAAGCTTGCAGGACCCGAATCAGGCGAAATCGGTCACAGACTTTACGAGTGGTTCCAGTATCTTTATAATGACTCCGAAATTCGCCCATATCTTGGCACATTGTCATATCACAGCTATTGGTCCGATGAGCAGTTGCACAATAAAATAGGTCTTGGTAACTGGATTGAAGAGAAGATAACAGACCTTCCGGTAGAGATGTCAGAATGGTGCCATCTTCCCTGCACATCACCAATCGATTCAATTGATGGTGCACTTTTGCAGGCAAGAACAATGGCGAACGACCTTGAATATAGTAATATTAACTCATGGACTGCTTGGGTTGGTGTTAATGGCATCGGTATCGGCGAAGACGGCAAACAGTATTCCGACGGACTTCTTGCGGGTAATGCGGATTTGAGCGAATATCAGATTGCAATGCGCTATTATGCGGTGGCACATTTCAGCAAGTTTATTCCCGAGGGCAGTGTGAAAATTTCAACAGAGAAAAATATCAACGATGTGATTAAAACTGAAGAAGTTCTTGAGGATGGCACAGTTAACACATTGACTATGAAATATGGTGTGAATTGTGTTTCATATCTCACTCCCGACGACAAAATTGTCACAGTTGTAGTGAATGACGGCGCGACAAGAAAGATTGATTTCAAGGTTGATGCTGAGTATATGAGCGTTTTTGTAACAACACAGGAAGCACAGTTACAACAGACTTACGAGGGTGAGATTGCTGAAATTGAGCTTCCCGAAAAGAGTATAATGACAATTGTGTTCCAGAATGAAGATTTCAGTCAATCTGAAACACAGAGTGAAGCACAATAAAACGATAACAAAATAAAAGGGGCTGTAAAAAAACAGTCTGAATAAAAAAGAACTACAAGTCTATCGAA
>CAYWFB010000005.1:0-44938 GCA_964457415.1 uncultured Eubacteriales bacterium
ATTACGAGCGAAGCGAGTAACAAGGTTCTGACGCAAAGCGTCAGGTTCTTATATCCATTTAACTAAGGAGGCGTATATTAAATGCTGAATGCAGAGTGCGGAATGATGAATTATTTTACGGGCGGAGGAGATGTTAACCCCTCAGTCGCTTCGCGACAGCTCCCCTTTCAGGGGAGCCGGGTATCCGCCCCTACGATTTTTTATTCCGCTTTGTAATTCTCTGCCAAGGTGTCAATTACTGCGGAGAATTCTTCGCCTTTCATCTGTTTAAGGCAATCGGTGCGATACTGCGAATAGTAGCCGTATTCCTCGCTGAAAATATCAACACGGTTTACAAGAAAAATGTAATCGCCAACGGTTACTACCTCTGTTTTATCCTTTTCAACACCCTTTACGGCGCCCCAAAATCCATCGGGGAAAGTGCCGTCAGAAAAAGCGTTGATAACTGTGTCGTGCACCTCGGTGTTTTCGCCAAGAGAGCCTACCGCTTCTTCAATTGATGTGCCGTCGACCACCATTTCAGCCACGGATTTAAAAGAATTTGTCACTTTATCCTTTTCTGCGGTTGACATTTCAATGGTTGCTCCATTGTCGTCAACATTGAAAAGATACCCTGTAACAAAACGGATTGCCACATAATTCTCTTCAAAATATTTCTTGATTTCATCCTCGGTAACGGGCTTGTCGCCATCCTCTGCATAATAATTTGCAAGCAGAGCGTTTTCATAAGCCTTTGATAACTCAATTTTATAAAGTGTGTGCTTTGAAATGCCGTTTTCTTCATAATGAGAACCATAAAGATGCCATAAATCGTTAACATCGGCAGAAACCTCTGCCTTAATGCTTGAATCAAGCACTAAACCACGGTTTGAAAACTCTGAATTGATTGCTACATATCTTGAAATCTCTTTGAGAATAGCTTCTTCATTTACCTTGCCGTCTTCATTTTTCTCGGCGTGGATTTTAAAATACGAGTAAATTTCATTATCGATTTTTGTGCCGTTGACCTTGACCTTTGACATTGTGCAGGAGGCAAGTGTAAGCACCATAACGGCAACAAGAATAAGGGAAACTATTTTTTTCATTTTTCATTTTCTCCCTTGTTTTTAATGTATTCCTTATAAAGCTTTTCTTTCAAAAGCCTTTCTTCTTTTTCAAAACGTCTTTGCTCTTTGATTTTTTCTTTGTTTTTGCCGATTATTCCGTTTCTCAAAAATGCCACAAGAAGCATTGCGATTATTGAGCCTGCCGCACAGCAGATGAAATCCACCATTGTGTCGGTGTTGCCCTTTTGAAGCGTCAGACCGTAAATCTGGTCCATTGAGAATTCATAGATTTCCCAACCCACTGCAATGCTCAAAGAAAATGCGAGTGAGAAAAGAGACGACATTGCAGGGCCCAAATTACCGCCACGCTTGCGGTAAATAATATTGGCAAAATCATAGCCGAACCAGGCGGATAAAAAGCCCGAGCCGAAATGAGTAAAAAGGTCAAAATGCTCAAAGTTGGTGCGGTTGTTAAGAGTTGAGCCGATACACACTGCCACAAAAATGAACAGATTGAGCATTGTCTGTATCGTATAATCCACTTCAATTATAAAGGACTTGCCACCGAAAATTTGAAAGAAATCCCAAAGGTGAGTAAAAATAATTGCGAATATAGCCTCTAAAAATTCAACCACTGAGCCGTGAAAAAGCCCGTAAATGCCCCAGCCTAAAATGACAATACGCAAAATAAGCCAGAGTATCTTATGAGATTTTGGTAAGTAGCCGAAAGAATTAGTCATATTTTTCACCAATCATTTGTTTTTAACAGTATAATAGCACAAAGGCAAGCTTTTTACAAGGATAGTATGGTAAATGAGCAACCGTCAATATAGATTTCACCGTTTTCAACGCAACCATTCATAAGTGTATGCGAATTTCTGTAATTCTCGGGCAAACGGTAGGTTATGGGGTGCTCGTTGCGGTTGACGATTACCATAATGTCGCCGTTTTCATCTGCTCTGCGGTATGCAATACAACCGAGCATTGATGAAACAGGATAGAAATTACCTTTTCTGAATACGGGGTTTTCACGCCTTATTCTGCCCAGTTCCTTATAGAATTTTATAAGCTCAAGGTTTTCATTGCCCCATGGGTAGCAACCGCGGTTGAACGGGTCTTTATAGCCTTCCATTCCCGCCTCGTCACCGTAATAAACCGAGGGCACACCGGGGAGTGTGTATTGAATTGCCGCGGCACATTTTAAAAGACGAATACCCTTTTCATACTTTTCACCAAGAGAATGGCGGGATTGCCACGCTCTGTCGCGGTATTCACAACTTTCACCCGTGATTTTGGTGATTGCGCGCTCTGTGTCGTGAGTGCCGATATGGTTCATCATCACGTCAAGGCACTGCTTTGGATAATTTTCAACTATGCTCATTACAGACTGCATAAAGCTTTCTGCTTTTCCGCTACGGCAGAAGTCGAGAATTGCATTTGCAAAGGGATAATTCATAACGGAGTCAAGCTGACTGCCCAAAAGATATCGTCTGCGCGCGCCATAGCTGTGTTTTGTGGTGGCATCCTCCCAGACCTCGCCCATAAGCAATGCATCGGGCTTGGTTTTCTTTAATCGGTTGCGTAATTCGTCAATGAAAACATCGGGCAATTCATCGGCAACATCAAGACGGAAGCCGTCTGCACCGGCCTCCAGCCATTTTTCGATTATTCCACCCTCGCCGTTGATAAATTCGCGGTATTCCTTGCCCTCTTCAATGACCTCGGGCAGAGTTATGAACCCCCACCAGCTTTGGTATTTATCAGGATAATTTGTGAATTTGTACCATTTATAATATGGGCTTTCGGGTGAGTTGTAAGCGCCCAAAGTCTTGTATCTTCTGTTTTTGTTGAAGTAAACGCTATCGGCACCTGTATGAGAAAAAACGCCGTCAAGAATTATGTGAATTCCTAAATCCTTTGCGGACTTGCAAAGAGATTTGAAATCCTCTTCAGTACCTAAAATTGGGTCAATTTTGCCGTAATCTGCCGTATCATATCGGTGGTTTGAATGAGATTCGAAAATGGGATTTAAATAAATGCAAGTGACACCCAAATCGTGAAGATAGGGGAGTTTTTCCTCAATACCCTTTAAGTCCCCACCGAAAAAGTCATTGTTTAATATTTTTCCGTCGGCGGTCGGTCTCCATTCGGGTTCAGCGCCCCAGTCTGAACGCATAACGCGGTCTGCGGGCACATTTTTTTTCTTTGTACCCGAATTATAAAAACGGTCGGGAAAAATCTGATAAATAATTCCGCCCTTAAGCCAATCGGGAGTGGTGAAATCCTTTTCGGTGACGGTTAATTGCCAATCGTTGTGTGCGCCGAAGCTTGCAGAAAATCCGCCAACTCCGTTGCTGGTTTCAAAAACAGAGCTTCTGCCGTAGGAAGAAAAGAAATCGAAATGATACCAATAAAGCCCCTCGCGGTCGATAGTGGTGTGAATATCCCAGATTTCACAGTCTTCGCCTGACATTCCCGCCCAGCGCATTGAGCGTTCTTCAAAATTGCCGTCATCACGGCGAAGCATAAGATACGCACCGCTGCAACAAAATGAGCGCGGAAGCACAAGACGGAAATGAATTTCTTCACCCATCTGTACACTACCGAATTTATTTTTAAAGAATAAATCTCTTGAATTATAGGGAACGAATCCCATAGTTTCACCCCAATATGAACTTTCATCCTTAGTATGCCTTCCCCTTGAGGGTGAGGTGGAATAAACTGCGATAAGTCATTAACTAATACATTTTATCAAATTAAAGTATATATTGCAAGAGGATTGATTTTATCTTTTTGATATGATAATATTATTATATATGTAATATAGGGGGAATTTTCTATGTTTAAACTTTATGCAGAAATGAAAGTCGGCGGTGGCGACCGCGCATATTCAAGCTATGATAACGAATGCTTTACCTTTGATTTGAAAGAAAAGGATAAGAGCATCAAGGGCGTTTTCACTGCCAAAAAGGATATGGTAATGAAAAGCCTTGCTCTCACAACAGAGAAAGATTTTGACGATGACGATTTGTTCTATGCAAACGGTTATCAGGCTTGGACAACATCAAGAGAATTCTCAAAGGATGACAAATTTGACGGTCTTCTTGACCTTGCAAGAATAACAAAGTTTACTGCTCATTTTGCAGGCCTTTCAGGTGACTATCACTTTGCAAGCTATGGCGAAAAGGGTAAATTCCACAGCTATACATATTGCTATTTCCGTGAAAAAGGCGAAGAGGAAATCACTCTTTACGGTTCAAGAAGCGAGCGTAAGGGCTTTACAGTTTTTGAAGTTGATATGAACGACGAAAAGTTCACAATCAGAAAAGATGTTGAGGGTCTTGCACTTAAAGCAGGTCAGGAGTATGAAATGTTTGATATCGCAATTATCGAGGGCGATATGAACAAGGTGATGGATAAATATTTCTTTGACTTTGTTGGTTGCAAAAAGCCCGCAATCAAGCACCTTTCAGGTTATACATCTTGGTACAACTATTTCCAGGATATTAACGAAGAAATCATACTTCGCGACCTTAACGGTTTAGACAGAGCAAGCGAAGAGGTTAGCATCTTCCAGGTTGACGACGGTTATCAGCACGCAGTTGGTGACTGGCTTATTACTGACCACAAGAAATTCCCCAACGGAATGAAATATATTGCAGATAAAATTCACGAAAAGGGCTATAAGGCAGGTATCTGGCTTGCTCCTTTCAGCGCACAGTGTAATTCAATCCTTGCAAAGAAGCATCCTGAATGGTTGCTCCGACACAACCGCAACGGCAAAAAGATGCTCGGTTGTCAGGGCTGGGGCGGTGCTTATACACTTGATATTTATCACCCCGAGGTTCGTAACTATATCAAAAAGGTTTTCGACACAGTTCTCAATGTGTGGGGCTTTGATATGGTTAAGCTTGACTTCCTTTACAGCCAGTGCATTGAGCCCAGAAACGGCAAAACCCGTGGCGAAATTATGTGCGACGGTGTAGATTTGCTCCGTGAAGCTTGCGGTGACAAGTGGATTTTAGGTTGCGGTGTGCCACTCGGTGCTTGTATGGGTATCTTTGACGCTTGCCGTATCTCTTGCGACGTAAACAAAAACTGGAGATTTGAGCTTAAAAAGAGCCTTAACATCAACTCTATTGTTACAGGTATCAGATTTAACGCTGAAATCCCATCTTCACAGAATGCGATTACTAACACAATCTTCCGTAATCACCTTGACGGCAGAGCATTCTGCAACGACCCCGACGTATTCTTCCTTCGTGACATCAACATCGGTTACAATATGGAGCAGAAGCTTCTTCACGGTAAAGTTAATACTGTTTGCGGAAATGTTCTCTTTGTTTCTGACAATGCGGGTGATTTTGATGATGAAAGAATTGAATACTTGAAGGAATTCTTCAGAGATAAGGATTACAAGGTTAAAATGGCAGAGTTTGAGGATGATGACGTTATTCGTCTTGAATTCTCTGAAAACGGCGAAGACAAAACTTTAAGATTTAATCTCATCACAGGTGAGAGTAATATTTATGAGGTACTTTAAAATATGAAGTTAGCAGTTATCGGTGGTGGCGGTGTCCGTTCAATGTTTCTTGCTAAAAGTATTGCGGGCAGAGCGGAAAAGATGGGTATTACTGACCTCGTCTTTATGGATAACAATGAAAAGAAACTGAATATTTACGGCAAGATGGCGAGAGAAGTCTCTCGCCGTCTTTGTCCTGCTTTGAATTTCACTTTGACTACCGACGGCAAAGAGGCGGTTACCGATGCGGATTATGTAATCACTACAATCCGTGCGGGTGGTGACCGTATGCGTTGCCGTGACGAGCGAATTGCCCTTGACCTTGGAATTTTGGGTCAGGAGACTACGGGCGCGGCGGGATTTTCCTTTGCAATGCGCAGTATTCCCGCGCTTAAAGAGTATTGCGAATTGGTGAAAAAATACGCAAAGCCCGGTGCTATGGTGTTTAATTTCACAAACCCCGCGGGCGTTGTGTCACAGACCTTGCGTGATATGGGTTATGATTTTGCATATGGAATTTGCGACGCCCCAAGCGGAATGTTACGCCGATTTGAAGAATTATACGGTTATCCCGAAAATCACCTTGACGCACTCTGCTACGGGCTTAATCACCTGTCATTTTTCAAATATATCAAGGCAGACGGCGTTGACATAACAAGCAAAATTGTGAGTGACGATGAGGCTTACGCAAATACTGATTTGCGTTATTTTGATAAGGATTTCTTAATGCGTAAACAGTACGTACCAAATGAATATATGTATTATTTCTACAATCGCGAAAAGGCGGTTGAGAATATTCTTAATGCCGAGCGTACTCGTGGTGAGCAGATTGCGGACATCAACGAAAAAATGACCGAAGCACTCTCTAATATTGATATTGAAAATGATTTTGAAAAGGCACTTGAAATCTTTGATTACTATTACGGACTTCGCGAGAATTCATATATGGCGAGTGAAACGGGTGAAAAGAGAAATTCAAACTGGCATTTTGATATGTATGCTCCCGATGATGGTGGCTATGCAGGTGTAGCACTTGGTATAATCGACGCTAAAAATATGGAAAGCAATAAAAAAATCATTGCTTGTGTTCTAAATGATAACAAGGCGATTGATTTTCTTGACGAAACCGATACTGTTGAAATCTCTTGCGAGGTTAAAAAAGGTAAGGTAATTCCCATTGAAATCGGCGAAGTGCCTTTTGAAAATAAAGAAATTATCACAAGAGTAAAGGCTTATGAGCGACTTGCCTCAAAGGCGATTATAAACTGCGACCGCGAAAGTGCAGTTGACTGCTTATATCTGCACCCCCTTGTCAGCTCATATTCTCTTGCAGAAAAATTGGTTGACAGCTATATAGAACTTAATAAAGATTTTACGGGTGAATGGAAATGAGCTTTGTTGCGGCTTTCGGAAAACTGAATGTTGATTTGCTTTATGCAGGCATGCCAAGAATCCCCAACGAGGGTGAAGAAATCTATTCAAAGGATTTTAAGGTATGCCTTGGCGGAGGCTTGCCTGCAACTATGATTAACTGTTCCCGTCTTGGTGTTCCTGCTAAAATCGGCACATTTTTAGGTGACGATATGTTCTCGGATTTTGCCCGCAAAGAATTAGATAAAAGCGGAACAAAATATGAGATTTTTGAGAGCACGGGTTATCCGCTGAATGTGACATCGGCAATCATTACCGACCGCGACCGTACCTTTGTTTCATACGGTGGAACAGAAATTTACACCGACGAAATGCTTGAAAGAATATATAATTCTCTTAAAGGTGCGAAAATTGTCGCAATGCAAGAGAATATTCTGCCCGTTTATAAAGAACTTAAAAAAGACGGTACAATTTTAGTGCTAGATACGGGCTACAGCGAGGATATGTCAATTGGAAAATACCGCGATTTAATCGAGGTTGCCGATTATTACACCCCAAGCATTGATGAAACCGAAAAAATGACGGGTACTTGCGACCCGAAAGAAGCCCTTAAAATCCTCGGCGAATATTTCCCGAAACCAATCGTAAAATTAGGCAAATACGGTTGCGCAGGCTATGACGGAGAATTCTTTAAAGTCGATAATATTGACGAATTCAAATGCATTGACGCAACAGGGGCGGGGGACGCCTTCCTTGCGGGCTTGATTTACGGACTTTACAACGATTTGCCCTTTAAAGAGTGCATTTTAGCAGGTAATATCACCGGCGGAAAATGTGTTACGGGCATTGGTTGCCTGACGGAATATATAGATGAAAAAGAAATCAAAGAATATATTGAAAAATATAAAAAACTTATCAAGTAAATCAATTCTGCATTTTGAATTCTGCATTAAAAAATACTGTACATTTTTACTTTATTGTGTTAAAATGCCATATATACAATTGTGAATGAAACAATAGTTTGCATAAAGGGGAAAAGAAAATGGAAAAAGAAATTTATTCTCTTGCCTTTGATATTGGTACAACCGGTGTTAAAACCTGCCTTTTCAAAATCGGCAAATCAATTGAGCTTATTGAGGCTGCAAGCGAGGGCTATAATCTCTATATTCTGCCAAACGGCGGTGCGGAGCAGGACCCTGACGAATGGTGGGCTGCTATCTGCTCAACCTCAAAGCTTGTAATGAAAAAGTCAAAGGTTAAGCCTGAAGATATTTACGGTATTTCTTTCTGCTCACAGATGCAGGGTCTGGTGCTTGTTGATGAAAAAGGTAATCACGTTCGCCGTGCATTCAGCTATATGGACCAGAGAGCTACTGAAGAAATCAAAAAAGGCATTGCTTATGGTCCGCAGATTGCAGGTGCAAATATCCCTAAGCTTTTGCGCTCACTTCAGATTACGGGTGCGGTTGCAGCAAGTGTTAAGGACCCCGTATGGAAATATAAATGGACAGAGGCTCACGAGCCCGAAAACTTTAAGAGAGTACATAAATGGCTTGACGTTAAAGAATATCTTATCTGCCGTATGACAGGCAAGTTCGTTATGACAAAGGACTCTGCTTTCGGCGCACTTCTTTATGATATTCACAAGCGTCAATGGAGCCCCGAAATCTGCAAAATGCTGGGCGTTGATATGAAACACCTTGCAGATATTGTTGATTGTACAGATTGCGTAGGCTCACTCCGTAAAGAGCAGGCAGAAGAGCTTGGACTCTGCGAGGGTATCCCTGTATTCGGTGGTGGCGGTGACGCAACACTTATCGGCGTTGGTGCAGGCTCAACTGAGGTCGGCGATACTCATATTTATCAGGGTACATCGGGTTGGGTTTCAACAGTTACTGACAAGAGTGTTGTTGACGCAAATGCTATGATTGCCGCAGTTGTCGGTGCTGCTGACGGTATTTATAACTACTTCGGTGAGCTTGAAACTGCAGGTAAGTGCGTTGAGTGGGTTAAGGACCACTTAGCTCTTGATGAAATCGACATTTATCTTAATAAACAGCACGACCTCAAACACAAAAATGCTGACCGCGAGGTTGTTTACACAGGCCTTTATGACTATATGATGGCAGTAATCGACTCAATCCCCGCAGGCAGTGGCGGAGTAATCTTTACTCCTTGGCTTCACGGTAACCGTTGTCCTTTTGAAGACCCCAATGCGAGAGGAATGTTCTTTAATATCAGCCTTGACACAGGTAAAACAGAAATGATTAGAGCCGTTGTTGAGGGCGTTTGCTTCCATCTTCGTTGGATGCTTGAAACAGAGGATAACAAGGTGCAGACATCAAAGACAATCCGATTTGTTGGTGGCGGTGCACTTTCAGAGGTTACTGCTCAAATCCTTGCAGACTGCACAGGCAGAGTAATCGAAACCGTTGAAAGCCCGCAGAATGTAGGTTCAGTTGGTGCGGCGGTTCTTGTTGCAGTTCACGCGGGAATTATCGACAAGGTTCAGGATGCTAAAAAGCTTATTCCTGCAAAGAGAACCTTTACACCCGATATGAAGAATAAGTCAGTTTATGACAAGAACTTTGCAGTGTTCAAGAAACTCTACAAAGCTAACAAAGATAATTTTGCTGAATTGAATAAGTTAAACTAAAACAATAAATAATAGTTTTGCAGGACGGTGTTCACACTGTCCTGTATTTTTTACATTTATTTTGTATTGCAATATCTGTTTTAAAACTGTATAATAATTGATATATGTAATAAATCGGAGGTGTTTTTATGGATGAGAATAAATCTCTCACTGATAAATACCGAAAAATTGATATAGATGAGGTTGAAGTTCTTCCTGAGGTTGAACCCGAAAAGCCGAAAAAAGAAAAAAAGGCTAAAAAGGAAAAGGCTCCTAAAGAGAAAAAAGTCAAAGAGCCTAAACAACCCAAAGAGAAGAAGGAAAAAACGCCCAAGGAAAAGAAAATTAAGGAGCCAAAGCCTCCAAAAGAAAAAACGGTCAAAGAACCCAAGCCTGAAAAGATTAAGGAACCTAAACCACCAAAGGAAAAGAAAATCAAAGAACCCAAACCCGAAAAGGTAAAAGAGCCAAAGGTGAAGAAAGAAAAAGAAACTAAGGCTCAAAAGGAGAAAAAATCTTTTTTCGGCAAGAAAAAGGCAGAAAATGAGGTTGAGCTTGCAGAAGAATTGACTCCCGAAATTCTCGTGACTTCTTACGAGGTTAAGGCTGAATACCTTGTTAAAAAGAAAGAAGAGAGTCAAGATACCTCTCAAGAGCAGATGCGTGAAGAGAACGAAATACCCGTAACTCCCGCATCCTTTGTCAGAGTCGAAGAAGAAATCGTTCTTCCCGTGGTGACAAGGGTTAAAAAGGTTAAGCCCACAAAAAAAGAAAAGCAACCTAAAGAAAAGAAAGCCAAAGAGTCCAAAACTCCCAAGGAGAAAAAGGTAAAGGAGCCTAAACCTCCAAAAGAAAAAAAGGTTAAGGAGCCGAAACCTCCAAAGGCTAAAAAAGAAAAAGCTCCCAAAGAGCCTAAAGAGAAAAAGCCTCGCGAGCCTATGAATAAAAAGGATTTCGCAACAATCGGCATTGCTGTGGTGGCGGTGGCGCTTGCCTGCACCTTTGCATATTTCAGATTTTTCCATGACGATAATCCACAGCTTGGCAACACAACTGAGCCCTCAACAGAGGCGGTTGTTGAAAAGCTGTCTGATATTCAAATTGCCCGCAACGGCGTGATTGTAAATCTTGTACAGACGGATATTCCCGATGTTTTCTACGGAATTACAACTGATTATAAGGTTAAATATTATCAGTACCGTGACAATAAAATGGTTGCAGTTAAGTCCACGGGTAGTGTTTCTACCGAGGTGGATTTCGGTAACGAAAGCTTACCCGTCACCATTGATTATGTAACTCTTGGCGGTAAAATTTACGGCATTGGTCTTTTCGTAGCCAATGAGGGCGAAGAGATTTATTTCTATAATATGATGGTGTTCAAGCTTACAAATCTGCCCGCAGAGTATGCAGAAGAGGGTAAGGCTTTACTTCTTGCAACCACAAGCCGAAATGCTCTTACTCAGGGTGATATATTGTGGCCCGAAAGCTTCACAATTGACCTTGAAAGCGGAAAAACCTCAAGATTTTTGAAGATTGTCAACCGCAGTATTGATATAAAAACCGGTGCGGGTGTTACGGATTTCTGTATTCTCACTCAGCAGGGTTATAACTCAACCACAAGTCAGGTTCCGTTTATTACTGCCCGCGAATATGAGCAGGGTAGCGGAATGCTTGATATTTTCGTGAAGGACGGCACAAAGGAAAGTCTTTTTGCCGAGAACATTTACGGTAAATTCCTGCTGACCGATGGTGACAGTGTGTTGTTTATGCGCAAGACCAATACGGGCTTTGATGTAATTCGCAAAACAGGCGAAACCGAAGAAACTGTCCGCTCCTTCTATGGCTCAATGGGCACCGATTATCTTCACAAGAATGAATATCTTCTCAATGTGAATGACGGTAATCTTTATAATATGCTGACCGGCGAAAAGAAAATGCTTGTGGGCTTCAGAATGGACCCTGAAATGATGGCAATCAGTGACGACGGCAAGTATGTTGTAATGCTCGGCACAGTTAAGAATATGATGGACTATCAGGTGCATATTTTCAACCTCGAAAGCGGTGAATATGCAAAATTTGAGGACCAGAACTATTCAAGCCACTCAAACCTCACATTTATCAACAACACAACCGCAGTTTATACCATTCTTGACCCAAATCAAGGATATGAATATGTAGTTATGGATGTTTCAAAGATTAAATAAATCTATTTATGATTTTTAATGCAAATAATAGGCTCCCTCTGACGAGGGAGCTGTCGCGAAGCGACTGAGGGAGAGAAAATACTTACGGCTGATTTGTTTGATTTGTGACTATAAATAGCATTTATTAAAAATTTTTATTCACTTTTCACAAACTTCGCAAAAACTGAAAAAAATGCTTGCATTTTGTAAAACGCGGTGATATACTATCTCTTGCGTTCACGAGATAAATCGTTTCGTGAGTCGGTGTTGATTGCGATGAGGGTCCACCCGTTCCCATCCCGAACACGGTAGTTAAGCTCATTCGCGCCGAAGATACTTGGCTGGAAGCGGCCCGGAAAAATAGGTAATGCCGACATAAACAGTTCGTCCATCCAAAAGGATGGGCGTTTTTTTATTTTAATTTTATGTCACCATGGTTAAAATGGATTTTCATTTTGGCCGTGGTGACATTTTTATTTATCTATGCTAAAATATTTTTGTAAAAATTTTTGTTAGGTTTTTGCAATTTTAGGCACTACTTTACGAAAGGAGCGAGGCTATGGCAATCGGTATCGTGAAAGATACCGCAGTAATTTTTGAAAAATGCTATAAAGATTATTATCAGAGCTTAATAAACTTCGCCCGTGCCAGACTTCGTGAAAGCAGTGATTTTTCCGAGGATTGCGTGCAAGAGGCATTCACGGTTTTCTATAATCGATTGCAGAAGGGTGAAGAGTTCAATAATCCAAGGGCATTCCTTTACAGAACTCTTGATAATATAGTGAAAAAGCAGAAAACGAAAATTATTGCGGACGAAATGAATACGGTGTCGCTGGATGACCCGGACAATACAATGGATATAGCAGTGTATGATAACATTGACTGCGAAAAATACATAAGAATTTTAGAAGACAGCCTTGACGAAGACGAAAAATACTTCTATACCGCCAAATATGTTTATGGTAAGAAAATCGAACAAATAGCAAAAGACACGAATCTCTCGGTGGGGGCGGTTACGATGAGGCTCTCGCGACTTCGCAAGAAACTAAAAAATCTATTAGATGATTTAATCTATTAGAAAGGAGAAAATCATGACACAGATAAAGTTTAATAAAAACATCGCAAATGAAATTTTTAATGATAACTTGTTCCGCGAAGAGCTGATTATGGCTCTTAATGAGCTTATAGATATTGAGCTTGAAAAGTCCGATGATGAAATCGACTTCGAGCTTATTGATGCATACACCGACGCATTGAATGAATTATATGATGAAAAAGGTATCGCCCGTGTATTCTGGAAATTGCAGACAGTTGAGGAATTCACTAACAGTATTACGGGCAACAAAAAATGGAAGAAATTAAGCCTTGCTATGAAAATCACACTCACCGCCTGTGCATTGTTTGCATTTGTGCTTTCGGCAAACTCAGTTACCGAAAAGGTGACGGGAGTTGATATGATTGAGCAGGTGGCAAATGCCGTGCAGGAATTCTTTACGGGGGAGACGGTGAAAGAAATCACCACAACCACCGAGCCCGTTGACGATTCAGAAGAAACAACCACAGAATTTACAACCGAGGCTACCACAGAGGAACAAACCGAAGAGACCACAACCGTAAAGGTGGATAGGCAAGAGACAACGGCGGAGCCTACAACAAAAATAAAACCCAAAAACGAAAATCTTGTTGAGGTGTTAAGCCCCACAACTCCGCCAACCACCGAAACTACAACCGAGTCAACAACGGCAGAGCCCTTTACAAGAGTGGATGAGGAGGCAACCGCCGCACCAATTGTTATCAAGCTTACAGGCGAATTCGCTGAGGGCTTTAAAAAGGATTACACAGTGGGCGAGCAAGCCGATTTCAGCGGACTCACAATCACCGCCCGATATGACAACGGTGAAACGAAAACAGTATCAATTGACGAATGTAATGTTTACGGATTTTCAACCGAAACTCCCGCAAACCGCATCGTCACAGTAGAATACGAAGATTGTTCATTCAGCTTTTTAATTCGCGTAAAGGAGGCAAACTGATATGAAGAAAATAATTAGATATTTGCTCACACTTTCGATAATTGCATCATTGTTCACCGTGTTTGCAGTACAAAGCAGTGCAGCGAGCGATACATATAGATATAAGGACGTAACCGGTGATATTTACGAGTATGTTGTTCTTGAAGAAACTAATGCAAGAATTACAGGTTTTGAATCAAGTAGAACAGAAATTGATTTGGTTATTCCGGACACGATAAAAGGATATACTGTTACTGAAATAGGACCAAGAGTATTCTGCGAAAACCTAAACATTAAAAGCGTTGTTTTTCCTGATGCTGTTACAATAATCAGTGGCTCGGCTTTTTATGATTGCGAGAATATTGAAAGCATAGAATTGCCCGAGAGTTTGGTTGAAATTGGTTGGTCTGCTTTTAGCAATAACTATGCGTTAAAAGAAATTTATATTCCTGACAATGTAAAAACTATTGAACCATGGGCTTTCGGTCAGTGCATTGGCGTCGAAAAAATTACATTCGGAAATGTCAGTGATTGCACAATTGGTTTTTCAGCATTTACAAGCACAAATATAAAAACTCTGTATATTCCGGAAGGTGTTCTTGTTGGACCGTGTGCTTTTGACTATTCACTTGAGCTTGAAAGCGTTGTAATTGACGGCAAACCATATCTTGAAGAAACAAAATATGCAGGTGGTAAAGTAGAAATTACATACCCTGTTGAAGTATTTTATGGCTGTGAAAAACTTAAAGAGGTAACATTTTCTGAAAATTACGGTATAGTTTATGAGGGAATGTTTGCAGACTGCACAAGTCTTGATAAGGTTAATTTTGAAGTGTTAAGCGAAATTAGAGGCTATGCTTTTGAGAACACGGGATTTACAGAAATTGATATTCCTGACACAGTTAAATTGGTTGACGATGTTTTTGCAAATTGCAAAAAACTTGAAAAAGCCACAGTCGGTAGTGGTTCTTCATATTTGTTTGATGGTTGCACAAACTTAAAAGAAGCAATTGTAAGAAAAAATACCGCAGAATATATGTTTAATGATTGTATAAATCTTGAAAAGGTTACATTCCTTTCAAACTGGGTAATTGCTGACTATATGTTCAAGAATTGCGAAAAGCTTACAACAATTGATTCAAGGGTTGAAAGAACAGGTACATACAGTAACACAATATTTGCAGGTGCATTTTTCAACTGTAAATCAATTACAACGGATGAAGTGTTAGCGTTGCTTGATAAAAGTAAATGGCTTGAAATTGAACGGTATGCTTTTTATGGTTGCTCAGCACTTGCTTCATTTGATAAATTT
The DNA here is from genome assembly GCA_964457415.1 of uncultured Eubacteriales bacterium. GTDB lineage: Bacteria > Bacillota > Clostridia > Oscillospirales > Acutalibacteraceae > Fimenecus. The sequence goes on from CAYWFB010000005.1 coordinate 15,082, forward strand.
ACCGAATTTACAATAAATGAAATTGGCAGTTACGCTTTCGCCAACTGCACAGGCTTTGATAAAATAGTTCTTCCTGACAATTTGGATTGGTTTAAGGATAACGACCTGACAACTGAAGATGTATTTATGGGTTGCACAAATGTTAAATACCTTTATCTTGGTCCAAAATTCCAATCTCGCCCTGAATCAATCGGGTTACCGACGCTTGACGGATTAGAGAAAATTGATGTAGCACCCGAAAATAAATTGTATTTTTCACATGACGGAGTATTGTATTACAATTATTCCGATTACGGTGGTTCCAACTTTATTGGTTTGTTAAAATATCCTGCATACAAAACAGATGCAAGCTATTCAACCGTAAGTGTAGTTTCCGCTGACAAGGAATTTAGAATTTATGAATACGCATTTTCAAAAACACAGTATCTTAAAGAGCTTGAACTGACCGGTAAACCGGTTGCAGACTTTACTGTTCAGAGCGATAGTACTTATTGTCGTTTTCAGTCACAATATGCTTTTGAATATTCTTCTATTGAGAAATTTGTTTGCAGAGACGGTTACTTTAATGTAATAGCAATCAATATGTTCCATGGTAGCCAAATTGAAGAAATTGATTTGAAGAAGACAACATATATAAAGAAAGATGCATTTTCAGATTGCAAAAACCTTAAACACATTTCTTTGTTGAATAGCTATAATATTTTTGATTCTGCTTTTGCAAACTGCACTGAATTGACAACAGCCGTATTCGGCACAGCTAATGGTTATTTTAGAAATAATAGTGAAACTATTTTCTACAATTGCGATAAACTTACCTTTTATTGCGGAGAAGATAGTGAAGCTTATAATTACGCACAGATATATGATATTCCTTGCAATACTATCAATATAAATGTTGTTGACGGTGGAGTTTTTGCCTATACAGGAAAAGAAATCTGCCCAAGTGTTATAGTCGGAATAGATACAATGAATCTTGTGCAAGAACGAGATTACACATTGGAATATAGTGACAACATTGAAGTAGGAAAAGGCTTTGTAAAGGTTGTTTTTATCGGTAATTTTGAGGGAATTCCTGAAATGGGCACATCTTTCACAATTGCCAAAAGAGAGGTCTCAACCCTTACCGTTGAATATGTAGTAGATAACGAATATTCAGGTGAAGTAGTAAGACCAAAGGTAGTTGTGAAAAATGGTGATTTAATACTTACAGAGGGTACAGACTACACGATTACTTATAATAGTGGCACAAATGCTGGCTCAATGTTCTTTACAATTAAAGGATTGGGCAATTACACAAGTACGGTTGATTGTTATTACAATATTATCCGTCGTGATATTGCCGAGGCTACCGTTTCAAAAGATAATGATATGGTTTACACGGGTGAAGAAGTAACACCAAAGCCCACAATTACCTGGAATGGATTTACTCTCGTCGAAGATGTTGACTATGAAATCCGTTACTTTGAAAACGCAAATTCGGGCTACGGCACAATGGTTATTTACGGCTTGGGTAATTTCTGCGGAACACAGCGCGTTCAATTCAGAATCTTCGGCAAGAGTCTTGAAAACGCTTCGGTTTCAGCAATTTCCGACCAGACCTACACAGGTAGCGAAATCACACCCGAAATCACCGTAACTCTCGACGGCGTTACTCTTGTAAAAGATACCGACTATACCGTAAAATATGAGAACAACACCGAAAAAGGTGTTGCGACGGTTGTAATCAGCGGTATCGGCAATTACAGCGGTGTGGCAAAGCAGACATTTAATATCAACAAAACAAGCGTTTACTCCTTCACCGTATTCTCGGAAACAGAAATGACCGAAACCTATGACGGCACTCCCTTAAAGCCTGAAATGGAGATTTATTTCGGCACAGAATTACTCACCGAGGGTGTTGACTACACAGTTTCACTCGAAAACAATGTAAACGCAGGCACAGCAACCGTAACCGTTATCGGTATGGGACTTTACGAGGGCGAAAGAAGCTATAACTTTACAATTCTTCCCTGCGAAATTACCGAAAATGACATTTCCGTCAGCGGAAATATGGAATTCAGCGGTTCGGCAGTTGAGCCCGAAATCATTGTAATCAAAAACGGCGCAACTCTCGTTGAGGGTGAAGATTACACCGTTACATATTCAAACAACAACGCGGTTGGCACGGCTTATGCCACAATTCAGGGTATGGGTAACTACTGCGACACCGTAAATCTTGAATATGAGATTTATGAGACAGAAAAGGAAGAGGAAATCACTCCTCCTCAGGATGAAAATGAGGAAACTGACGGAGAAAACAACGAACAAACTCCTGAAATTCCCGACACTCCCGTTGTATCTCCCGAAACTCCTGAAAACAACGAAAATGCTGACAACGGCACTAATAAAAACACACAGAACAATGTGAATAATATCACCGAAAACGAGGATAAAACAGAAGAAGAGAATGAAAATGCAAGCACAAATGAAAATTCTCAAAACCCCGTAATCCCCAATACTGATGGGGAGGGCTACAAGATGTTCGATATTGTGTGTATGGTGATTGCAATTTATTGTCAGATGGCGATTGTTGTAATCGTTTCTCGTAAAAAGAAAAAAGTATAAAAAGAATGGCGGGGGCTCAGCTCCCGCCATTGCTTTATGTGATATTTTTTTATTTGATATTTTATTGTGAATGTATTATACTAAACAAAAGGATGTGAAACTATGCCAAAGGTTATAATTATCGGGTCGGGGCCTGCAGGGGTATCGGCGGCGTTATATACACAACGTGCAAATATGCAGACAGCCGTTATTTCAAACAATTCGGGCACGATTTTAAAGGCGGATAAAATTGAAAATTATTACGGCTTTTCCGATGTAATTTCGGGTGAAGAGCTTTATAAAAACGGTATTGAGGGCGCGAAAAGACTTGGCGTTGAATTTGTTGACGGCGAGGTAGTGTCACTCTCTTATGACGGTAAATTCACGGTGAAAACTGCTGATAATTCATACACGGCGGACGGAGTAATTCTTGCTACGGGCACCTCTCGTCTTGCACCTGCAATCAAGGGTTTAAAGGATTTTGAGGGCAAGGGTGTCAGCTATTGTGCGGTGTGCGACGGATTTTTCTTCCGTAACCGTGCGGTCGGTGTGCTTGGGAGTGGCGAATATGCGCTCAACGAAGTGAATGAGCTTGAAAACATCACCGAAAATATAACTGTATTTACTAACGGCGAAGAGACAACAGTTGAATTCCCCGAAGATGTGGAAGTAATCACCGAAGAAATTGCAGAATTAAAGGGTGAAATGTTACTCAATTCTGTTGTCCTTGAAAATGGTGAAGAAATCGCACTTAACGGACTTTTCATTGCGTACAAAACCGCGGGCAGTACGGCACTTGCCAAAAAGGTGGGCGCAATGACCGACGGCAACAAAATCACCGTCAATGAAAATATGGAAACCAACATCAAGGGTCTTTATGCGGCGGGGGATTGCACGGGCGGACTTCTGCAAATCTCAAAGGCGGTTTATGAGGGCGCAAAGGCAGGCACTCAAGTAATAAAATTCCTTAAAAACAAATAAAAATAAATATGAATTTTTAGTCGCGGGTATTGTATAATATCCGCAGTTTTGTTATACTATAATAGATTAATTATGTTTTTAAATTCTTATATAATTTGGTAAATGGGAGATGTTAAAATGCTTTTCGCACAGGACATCGGTATCGACTTGGGTACCGCCAACACAATCGTATATTTAAAGGGTAAGGGAATTGTTCTTCGCGAGCCGTCAGTTGTGGCTGTGAACGAGAAAACCGACCCGCCGTCAGTTGTTGCAGTCGGCAACGAGGCAAAGGATATGATAGGCAGAACTCCCGGTTCAATTACTGCCGTTAAGCCCTTAAAAGACGGTGTTATTGTCAATTCTGAAATCACTTCTGATATGCTCAAGGAATTCATAAGAAAGGTAATTAAGCGTTCGCCTTTCGCACGTGCTCGAGTGCTTATTTGCGTGCCCTCAGGCATTACCGAGGTTGAGCGTAAGGCTGTTCATGACGCTGTCGTTGATGCGGGCGCAAAATTTGCATCACTCATTCACAAGCCTTTGGCGGCGGCAATCGGCGTTGGACTCCCCGTAACAGAAGCCGTGGGCAGTATGATTGTTGACATCGGCGGAGGTACTACCGAGGTTGCTGTTGTTTCTTACCGCGACATCGTAACCGCAAAATCCTCACGTATAGCAGGTGACGATTTTGACGAGGCTATTATTGAATACATACGCAAAAAACACAATGTGCTCATCGGTGAACGCACTGCCGAGGAAATCAAGCTTAAAATCGGTTCTGCAATGAGCTATGACGGCGAGGGTGCAATGGATGTACGCGGTCGGAATCTTGTTGACGGACTTCCAAAAAACGTTGAAATCACATCAGAAGATGTTCGCGAAGCTTTGGCAGAGCCCTTGACACAAATTCTTGAAACAATCCGTTCAACTCTTGAAAAAACTCCCCCCGAGCTTCTTGCAGATATTGTTGATAACGGAATTATGCTCACAGGTGGCGGTGCACTTCTTCGCGAAATTGACCGTCTTATTTCTGAGGAAACAAAAATCCCCGTTCACGTGGCAGTTGACCCAATGGATTGCGTAGCGGCAGGTATGGGCATCTGTTTAGAAAAAGGAAACATTTAATATGAACAATTTCTTTAAAAGTACAACCTTTAAGGTGCTTTTGGCGGTTGCAATTGTGCTTGTGTGTGCGACAGTGCTTGCAACTGTTGTGAGCAACTCTACATCTCCGCTGACCAATGCGGTGAGTGTAATCACTTCACCCTTGCAGAACGCGGCGTCATATCTCTCGGACAAGCTTGACGGATTTTCGGGCGCATTTGTGTCCTCAAAATCTTATCAGGATAAAATCGCCGAGCTTGAACAGCAGGTGGCAGATTATCAGGCACAGCTTGTGGATTATGAAAAGACAAAGAAACAGTTGGAATCTTACGAAGAATTCCTTGATGTGCGTGAAGAAAATCCCGACTACACTTGGGTTTATTCTACCGTTGTGGGCAGAGATTCTGCTGATATGTTCGGCTCGTTCACAATCAACAAGGGCTCAAGTGACGGTATAAAGGTCAACGACGCGGTAATCTACAGTGAATATCTTATCGGCGTTGTTACCGAGGTTAATCCTACTACTGCCGTGGTGCGTTCAGTTTTTGACCCATCGGTAAATATTGCGGCTTATGAAATCAGAACCGGCGAGCTGGGTTATGTTTCATCAAGCTATTCCCAGTCAGTTGACGGCACTTGTCAGCTTTCGGGTCTTGACACAAAAACCACCGTTTCAAAGGGTGGAATTGTCTGCACCTCGGGTACGGGTGGAATTTTCCCTAAGGATTTAATTATCGGCACAATCACCGAGGTCCGCCAGAGTGAAACCGATTTATCTGCATACGCAGTTTTGGAAACTGAAATAAATCCAAAAGATATTTCCGATTGTTTTGTAATTACTGAGTTTAAGGAAGATTAAACAAATGACAGTTCAGACCAAAACAAAGGTCAAGAGATATGTATCTTATGGGGTAATATTGCTCTTGGCACATATTTTGCAGAACTCACTGCCTATATTTCCCGAAATATTGGCGGTGCGCCCCGTTCTGCTCATTTCTGTGGCGGTCTGTATATCTATGTTTGAGGGCGAATTGGTTGGAGCGATTGCAGGTCTTGCGGCAGGCTCTTTATGGGACACCGTAACCGCTACGGCAGACGGCTACAATGCCTTTTATTTAATGGTGACCTGTGCTTTCTGCGGTGTAATGCTCCGCGTGTTTATGCGCAACAATATTATTACTTATATAATGATGAATACGGGAATTACAATCCTTTATTTTTCAAGCTATGTGCTATTTTTCATTACCGCCCGTGGTATAGACGGCGGTGCAGAAATGCTTTTACGTTATTATTTGCCAATGGGCGTTTATTCACTTCTGCTTACGCCAATCTGGTATGTGATTATCCGTGCGGTGAACAGAAAATTCTCTTATAATTACACAGAATATTAATAATTAAAATTTTGAAAGAGTGGTGATAAAAATGAGAAACAATTACAGCTTTAAGGTTCGCTCGCTTGCGTTCATTGTTGTGGTTTTATTTGTTATTTCTATTTTTATTGCTGACCTTTTCAAAATTCAGGTTGTAAACCGTGACGAGTATTCGGCGGAAAACCTTTATCTTTCCTCTGCAAAGACTGGAATTACAGCCCAGCGTGGCGAAATTCTCGATTCCAACGGCAAGGCACTTGTATATAACGTGAGCTCAAATACTGTATATTTTGACGCGTCATATTTCCCGAAGCTCTCAAAAATTGAAGAAAGAAATAAAATAATTCTCGCACTTGTAAAGCTTTTTGATGAATACGAGGTTGAATACAACTCAAGCCTGCCCATTGAATTAAAGGGTGACACTCTTGTTTTTGCTGAAGAAGTAAGCACAAGCGATAAAAATAAGCTTTATGCTAAGGATTATTTAAATCTTAACAGATATGCAACTGCGCAGAATGTGTTTGACGCACTTTGCGAGTATTATTCCCTTGAAGAAATGAGTGTTGCAGACGCAGTTAAGGTTGCGGCGGTGCATTTTGCAATGGTTAAGGCAGATTTCTCAAAAATTAATCCCTTTACCTTTGCTGAAGACGTGCCCGACGAGTTAGTGCTTATTTTAAAAGAACAGAGCCGTTTTTATGCGGGTGTTGAAATAAGAATTGACACCGAGCGCGAATATTATGACGGCACAATTGCTCCACATATTATCGGTTATTATGATTACATCAATGCCGATGAATACGCGACAGTTACCGAAAGCTATAAAGAGGCGCTGAACGACCCTAATCTTACTGATGAAGAAAAAGAAATTCTCAAGCTTCGCGCTTACGGAATGACCGACAAAATAGGTAAATTCGGTATTGAAAGTGCTATGGAAACCGAGCTTCGCGGTACAAACGGTGTTCTTACCACAGTTACCAACGGTGACGGCACAAAAACCACATCGGTGACAACTGCACCCGTTAACGGAAACAATGTTATTCTCACCATCAAAGGTGATTTTCAAAAAGACGTGCAGGAAATTCTCGAATCTAAAATCAACACCACAAAACAGCTTGAAAAAATTGACACCGCGGGCAGTATTGTGGTAATGGATGTTGACGACTTCTCGATTCTTGCCTGCGCAACCTATCCATCATACGATTTGAGCACCTATAAAGAGGATTATTCAGAGCTTACCGCAGATAAATCTGCACCCTTGTGGAACAGAGCACTCCGCAGTACCTATGCCCCCGGTTCAACAATGAAACCCATTGTAAGTCTTGCGGGCCTTGAAGAGGGAATAATAAATGCAGATACAAAAATCAAATGTACAGGAACATACACATATTATAGTGATTTACTTTTAGGTTGCGCCAATGTATTGGGACATACAGGCAGCAGCGTAAATGTTGAATCCGCATTAAAATATTCTTGTAACATTTTCTATTATGATGTAGGCAGACGGCTTGGAATTAATAAAATGGATGAATATTTTGAGATGTTCGGTCTTGGAAGTAAAACGGGAGTAGAGCTTACCGAAGCCAGTGGTGTTGTTGCAAGTATCGCATACCGTGAAGCGATGGGTGGCACATGGTATCCCGGTGATACTATTCAGGCGGCAATCGGTCAGAGTGACCACTTATATACTCCAATTCAGCTTTGCTCTTATGTGGCAACCCTTGCAAACGGCGGAACTCGCTATAAGGCTCATTTTGTTGACAGTATTAAATCGCCGGATTATTCTGAAACAATTTATCAGGCAGAACCCATAGTGCTTAATGAAGCTGATGTTTCCGAAGAATCCTTGGAAACGGTGAGAAAGGGTATGATTGCAATGGCGAACACATACACATCACTGAAAAATGCTGATTATCAGGTTGCGGCAAAAACAGGTACGGCACAGGCGAAGAAAAAGGTAAATGGCGTAGTTGTAGAATACACAAACGGTTTTGTTGTTTCCTATGCTCCTGCAGAAGACCCCGAAATTGCGGTTGTCATTGCTATTGAAAATGTTATGTCAACAGGCTTGCCAAACTATGTAAAAGAGGTCTATGATGCATATTTCAGCCAAAATTCAGATGTGACAAACTCGCAACAAAGCGGAAGTATTCTTAATTAATGCGAAATTAAATTTTTATATATTGTAGGGCGGGGGCTCAGCTCCCGCCGTTTTGATAGGAGGTACAGAGTGGAATGAAATACAAATTGAAAAACATAGTTATAACAGTAATTGCAATATTTGTTATGTTTTCTCTTATTGGTGTTATATTATGTTTTTCGTTAATTGGAAAGCCCACATCTGTATCTGCTGAAAAAATAAGTGAAATCCTTGTATCCTATGATTTACAACCGATGGATATTACCGCATCTGCCTATGATAATTTTCAAGGAGCAGGACTTGAAAAATGCATAGTTGCAGAAGATGGTGATATGCGTTTTGAGTTTTATATTTTTGATAATTCAGGCAATGCGAGAAGAGTGTATCAAGAAGCACACGCTATTATTGTTACAACAAAAATGGATGTTCCTCGCGTTCAAATAGAATATGGTAAAATCGGTTACAGATATTATAGCTTGACCGCAGGTGGAAACTATTCTGTTACTACCTATGTGGATAATACGGCAATTTATGCTTATTGCAGTGAAGAAAATCAATCTAAAACAGTAAGCATTCTTGATGATATTGGATATGTTGATACGAAACCCAAACAAGAAACTCCTTTTTGGGCTACAGGTGCAGTGCGAGTTGTCAATTTTATACTTTATATTCCTATGGCGTTAGTTGCTCGAAGTTTTTATTGGAAAGCTGCTTATAAATCGGCAGGGGTAACAAGTAACGAAATTGAAGCAGAAGAAAAGAAACGAAAAGAACTTTTTGGGTGGCTTGTTGATAAGTCGCCTAATATAAAAACAACAAAAATATTTTTAGCAATATATAGATACTTTTTATTGCCTGTATATGCTTGCATAATTTTAGCTATTATCGGTTGCTTTACATCTATGCTCCAAATACTCAATGCTTTAGGCGTTGCGCTTCCTTTTGCGATAATTGTAGTAGGCATTATAGGAGCGACAATGGAAAAAAGATATAAGAAAAATTGATTTTAAATGTTCTGCATTGACAAAATGGCGGTGTTAAAATGAAAAAAGTATTATCATTGTTTTTGGTAGTGTTTATTTGCTTTACGGCAATAACGGGTTGTCAAAATACAACTCCCGAAGAGCCTGTTGATACAAAAGAGATTAAAATAACATATAACACCTTTGGCGAATTTGACGGCGCAGAGTATCAAATTATCGATGGTGAGTTATATGGCAGATACCGAAACAGCTTAGGGCTGTTTGGCGAGGATGAAGCTACCTATTGCAAAGAATGGACTAAGACAAGCATTGATGCTGATAATATAATACACTTGGAAGTTGTTAGCGGAATAATTCTTTATCTTACAAGAGACGGAAAAGTTTATGCGTTAGGATATGCTGATGATTGACAATTTTTTGCTGAAATGATATATTTGAATTACGAAAATGAATGAAATAGGGTTGGAAAAAGATGTTAGTTTGAGTACTGATGGTTTTTCTTTAAGTATAAGCCCCGAAAAATATTATGACAATCCCAACCAAATTCAAGTTGAAACCACATATTCGCCGTAGTACATTGACTTTTTTAGAAGATTGCCGTACAATAAAACAAAAAGGTGATTTGTTATGAAGTTCCTATTAGGATTATCAATTGCAATTGGAGTGTTAATATTATTCATTCCGGCAGAAGAAACTTTAGTTTTCGGTTACCCATTTGTTGCTATTGCTATTTCAACGATGATTTATTTCTGTTATAAAAAACTTCAATCCATTGAAGCAAAATTTGATGAAATGAATGAAAAGGATAAAACTGAAAACAATAACAAAGAATAATATAAAAACACTTGATTTTTGAAAAGTCTTGTGTTATAATATCAAGGCTATCTCTGTGCGCTCGGGTGATTGAGCAAGCCAAAACGGCATTCACCTGCTTTCATCTGGGGCATTTGAGAAATAATTTTAATGAGGTGAAAAACAATGACACAGGCAGAGAAGCAGGCTATTATGGCTGAATACGCTACTCACGAGGGTGACACAGGTTCTCCCGAGGTTCAGATTGCTGTTCTTACAAAGAGAATCAACGACTTAACCGAGCATCTTAAGGTTAACAAGAAGGACCACCACTCACGTCGCGGTCTTCTTAAGATGGTAGGTCACAGAAGAAATCTTCTTGCTTATCTTCAGAAGAAGGATATCGAAAGATACCGTTCAATCGTTGCAAGACTTGGTCTTCGTAAGTAATCAAAACACTTTAAGGCAGATAAGTTATGGCTTATCTGCCTTGAATTGCTTTTTGAGGTAGTATTTTTCGGGGTAAAAATTCGAGGCTTTAGCGGTAAATAGAGTGCTTGAAATTCGAGCATTGTATTTATTGCTAAACAGATTTTTGCCCCGATGTAATAAAATTAAAATTTATAAAGGAAGGTAAAAATTATGTTTTTCAAGAATTTTAAAGTTTGGGAAACCGAACTCGCAGGCAGAAAATTGACTCTTGAAACAGGCAAAATGGCTGGCCTTGCGAATGCTGCTATTTTGGCTCGTTACGGTGAAACAGAAGTTCTTTGTACAGTTACAGCTTCTGCAAAGCCAAGAGAGGGTGTTGATTTCTTCCCTCTCTCAGTTGACTATGAAGAGAAAATGTATTCAGTAGGCCGTATCCCCGGCTCATTCCAGAGACGTGAGGGCAGAGCAAGTGAGAAGGCAATCCTTACATCACGTTGCATCGACCGTCCCATCCGTCCTCTTTTCCCCAAGGATTTGAGAAATGACTGTTCAGTAGTTGCAACAGTTATGTCAGTTGACCCCGACTGCTCACCTGAAATCACAGCTATGATTGGTGTTTCAGCAGCAATCGCAATTTCAGATATTCCTTGGGCAGGTCCCGTTTCAGGCGTAAACGTTGGTCTTGTTGACGGTAAAATCGTAATCAACCCCAACCTTGAAGAGCGCGCAAAGTCAGACCTTGTTCTTACAGTTGCATCAACTGCTGACCTTGTTGCTATGATTGAGGCAGGCGGTAACGAAATCGACGACGACACAATGTTCGACGCTATTATGGCAGGTCACGAAGAAAACAAGAAGATTGTTAAGTTCATTCAGGGTATCGTTGATGAAATCGGCAAGCCCAAGTTTGCTTACGAGTCATCAGACCCAGACCCCGAAATTATGGCAGAAATTGAAGAATTCTGCATTGAAGATGTTAAAAAGGCTCTTGATACAGATGACAAGCTCGTTCGTGATGAGGCTCTTCTTCCTATCTATGAAGCAGTTCACGAGAAGTTTGACGAGCGTTTCGAGGGTAACGAAGCAAAGCTTGACGAGATTATGTATCTTGTTCAGAAGCATGTTGTTCGTGCATGGCTTAAGGATGAACACAAGCGTGTTGATGGTCGTGGTATTGACGATATTCGTCCTCTTAATGCAGAGGTTGACTTGATTACTCGCGCTCACGGTTCAGGTATGTTCACTCGTGGTCAGACTCAGGTTCTTTCAATTGCAACTCTCGGACCTATGGGTGATGCACAGCAGCTTGACGGTCTTGATGAGCAGACAGAAAAGAGATATATCCACCACTACAACTTCCCATCATACTCAGTTGGTGAAACAAAGCCATCTCGTGGTCCCGGACGTCGTGAAATCGGTCACGGTGCTCTTGCAGAAAAGGCTCTTGTTCCCGTACTTCCCTCGGTTGATGAGTTCCCCTATGCAATCCGCGTAGTTTCAGAAGTTCTTTCTTCAAACGGTTCAACATCACAGGGTTCAGTTTGCGGTTCAACTCTTGCTCTTATGGCAGCAGGTGTTCCGATTAAGGCTCCCGTAGCAGGTATCTCTTGCGGTCTTATCACAGGCGACGACGGTGTTTACGGCGACTTCATGACAATGGTTGACATTCAGGGTCTTGAAGACTTCTACGGCGATATGGACTTTAAGGTAGCAGGTACAAAGAACGGTATCACAGCTATCCAGATGGACCTTAAGGTTCACGGTCTTACTCCCGAAATCATCAAAGAAGCATTTGCTAAGACACACAAGGCAAGAAATTATATTCTTGACGAAATTATGCTTCCCTGCATTGCAGAGCCCAGAGCAGAGCTTTCAAAGTATGCTCCCAAGATGCTCTCAACAAAGATTGACCCTGAAAAAATCGGTGACGTTATCGGTAAGCAGGGTAAGGTTATCCAGAAGATTCAGGCAGAATGTGAAGTTAAGATTGACATTGAAGAGGACGGACGCGTATATATTTCAGGTATCGACCTTGAAAATGCAAAGCGTGCTCTTTCAATTGTCGAGCTTATCGCAAAGGACCCCGAAATTGGCGCAATCTACAACGGTGTTGTAACAAGACTTATGAGCTTCGGCGCATTTGTTGAAATCGCTCCCGGTAAAGAAGGACTTGTTCACATCAGCCGTCTTGATGTTAAGAGAACTGAAAAGGTTGAAGATGTTGTTAATGTTGGCGACACAGTACTTGTAAAGGTACTTGAAATTGACGACCAGGGCAGACTTAACCTTTCTCGCCGTGATGCTCTTATCGAGGTTAAGGGTCTCACTCCCGAAAATGATGTTGAAGAGGCTCCCCGCCGTGACAACAAAAAGCGTTTCGGCGGCAGACGTAACCGCGACTAATCAATAACAAATAAATTAACCCGTCTATCTTGAATGATAGGCGGGTTTTGTTATACCGTTTGTAATAGCGCCTCCCTCTGACGAGGGAGGCGGCACAAGCTTGCGAGTGACGGAGGGAGAGAAATTAAAGAATCAATGTTATAAATCTATCCCCCAGTCATTTTTAACAATATGACAGCCCCCTCGTCAGAGGGGGTCTAAGAGGTATTAACTTCGTTTCTTTCTCATTATCAAATACACGCCTACTCCGACTCCCAATGCAAGAACTACTATTGCAACGGGCACAACGATTTTAATAACATTATTAGGCTTGTCCGTATTATTTTCAATGAAAGTGGTGGTCGTTTCAGTTGTCGTGGTAGTAGTTGTAGTGGTGGTTTCTGTTGTGGTAGTAGTTGTGCTCTCTGTGGTAGTTTCTGTTGTGGGCTCTGTCACCGTTGCACCCGCCGACTTAATATCCTGCTTTTCAAAGAAATCGAGGGTTAATTCGGCGGCAAGACTGCCGTTAAGGTGGGGAACGGTCTTGGGCGTTACTCGGTGGTCATAGCTTTGAGTGTAGGAATAAGCCAAATCCAAAAGCAACTGCTCGCTGTTTTTAAGAGAAGCGATTTCCATACCGATTCCCGCGCCGGAAGAATGCTGACCTATAAGCACCGACATTTCGGGTATGCTTGCCGAGGGAGAAAGTGTACGGCAATTGTTTATGAACACTTGACTCCAAGCATTCCAATATTTGCCGTTGGAATCTGTTCCAGATTTCAGCGGAGTTGAAGAATAAGTGGGAAAAATCACCGCATCAATATCGTTTTCGGTTACCGTCTTTTTAAAATCATCATAAAGCGCCTTTTTGAGAGAGGTTTTTGAGGAATTAAAGGTTTTATCCGACAAATTGAACAGGTTGGGCATTGAAATTGTGACAACCTCTGCACCGCAAGCCTCAAGCTCTTTTACCGCATTTTCAAAGGCGGAAAGCACTTCGCTATCATAATTTGAAGCTTTAGCGCGGTCGTTAAGCTCGTTCCAAGTCTGTGAACGCAAAGTGGTTTTATCATAATCACTCAAATTGGTGATTGGATATGTAAGCTCTGATAGTATGCCGATTTTCGCACCATTAAGAGCGTTTTTATCAAGATTTTTCGTGTAGTTGTATTCACCTTGGGTAAGCACGTCCATCATAATTGCTTGGTCATAAACCGAACGGGTGATAGCACCTGCAACATCACGGCTACCGTTGAGCATTTTTATACCCTTTGTAGAAATAAGCCCGAAGGTTGAGCGGAGCGAAACGCAACCGTTGAGAATTGCGGGGATACGAAGTGAAGAGTTTGTGTCCGTGCCAAGTCCTGCGGTGGCAAAATTAAGACTTACCGCAACCGCCGTTCCGCCCGAAGAACCGCCCGCCGCCAACAATGCATTATAAGCGTTCTGGGTTTCGCCCGCGATTTCGCTTGTGCTCACTCTTGCATCCTGCGCGTCGGTACTCATATTGGTTTTGGCAATAATCACCGCACCCTCGCGAAGAAGATAATTTACAACACTTGCATTACTGTCAGCGATTGTAAGTCCGTCAGTTTTGTGTCCGTTGGTGGTGTAATAGCCCTCTAAATCCATATTATCTTTGATTACCACGGGTACGCCGAAAAGAAGCCCGCTGTTTTTGCCTTCAGCAAGCTCTTTGTCACGCTCTTTTGCCACTTGGAGTGCGTCAGAGCAGATTGAAATAAAGCAGTTGAATTTACTGTCGTATTTTTGAATTCTGTAAAGATAATATCGGGTCAATTCCTCACAGGTGACCTTTTTTGAGTTGATTGCCTCACGGATTTCGGGAATATCCGCATCATACAAAGAGGCTAAAATCTGTTCCTTGCTTGCGGTTGTATTTTCAGCAGATATAAAAACTACCGATGAAAGCAAAAGCATCAGCGCGAGCATTAGTGAAAGAGTTTTTTTCATATCTTCACCCCGAATTTTGTAGATTTATGTAACCATTATAGTATGTTTTTAAATAAATATCAATAAAAAATGGCAGACATATTGTCCGCCATCTTTGCTGATGTTTGAAATCTTTTTATAATGTTTTTGCAAGCTCTTTGATGTACGCTTTGAAATCTTCGCCGATTTCGGGGTGCTTGAGAGCAACCTCGCAGTTTGCTTTCATAATACCCATCTTGTTACCCATATCGTAACGTGTGCCCTCATAATCAAGAGCAATAACACCCTTTGTCTGTGCAAGAGTTTTCATTGCGTCTGTAAGCTGAAGCTCATTTCCTGCACCCTTGGGAGTGTTTTCAAGAATGTCAAAAATCTCAGGGGGCATTACAACTCTGCCGAGAATTGAATAGTTTGACATAATCTCTTCAGGCTTGGGTTTTTCAATCATATCTGTGCAGTTGAAAGCTCTGTCGGTGATGGGTTCAACTGCAAGTGAGCAATATTTGCAAACATCCTTTGCGGGAACTTCTTTAACACCAACAACGCCCTTGCCGTATTTTTCATAAGCGTCAATAAGCTGTTTTGTAACGGGCTCGCCCTCTGAAATGAACACATCGTCACCATAAAGAATTGCGAAAGGCTCATTGCCTACAAAATTCTTTGCGCAGAGAACTGCGTGACCAAGTCCACCGGTCTCTTTTTGACGGAGAAAATATGTATTGCAGAGCTGTGAGCACTCAAGAACGGACTCGTAAAGCTCTTTTTTATCGGGATTTTTGCTCAATTTATCTTCAAGCTCATAAGCGTGGTCAAAGTGGTCCTCAATAACACCTTTACCGCGGTTTGTGATAATGAGAACATCGGTAATTCCCGATTTTGCCGCCTCTTCTACAAGATACTGAATAGCAGGCTTGTCAACAATGTTGAGCATCTCCTTGGGAACTGCCTTTGATGCGGGTAAAACTCTTGTACCAAGACCTGCCGCAGGGATAATCGCCTTTTTGATTTTCATAACACTATTCTCCTTAATGAAGATATTTTATTTAAACATTGAAAAAAGCATATTTAATGCCAATATTATCGCGTTGTCCGCCATAACTGCAAGAAATGCACGGGTCATGGACATTCCGCCCTCTTTATAGAGGTTAAGCTTGCGAAGCTCGGGCTCTGCGGTTTCTGCCTTAATCTGCCTGATCTTTGAAACCGTGTGGTTGTAATACCATTTGTTTGCCATAAAGCCTGCAATCAGATGAATAAGCAATGTAATAACTGAATTTGCAACAACAATTGCAGCACCAAGGGTATTTTCGGTAAAAATCTTCTTCGCATCTGTTATATAACTTTCTATATAGGTGGCTTGTTCTTCTTCAGTGTCAATATCGCTTGTGTCACTGTATTTGGCAGACCAGTCATACATATCATTCATAAATTCGCTTGTAGCGCTCGGTATTGAAAGTAAAACTGAAATACCAAGCATTACCGCCATAAAGATTATGCCGATTTTGGTCATCTTGCGATAGAAAAACCAATAGGGTGCGAAAATAAATGCCGCCCAGTTAAATGTTTTCTTGCCGGATTTCTGATAAAAGAAATTCTGCAGATATTTAAATGCGTTCATTTGAACAAATTCAGCGGCTTCTTCAGTGGCAACACCCTCGGCAAGCTCCTTTGGATATGCGTCAAAGGGGTTTTGCTGACTGCCCCAGAATACTGTTGATGCCGCGTCGCGCGAATTGTGAGTTTCGCCCTGCGCGGTGTAAGGATTAAAGGGCGGAACAGTATTTTCCTTGTTTTCGGGTGAGGGTGGGGGAACTGTGGGAGTATGAACCCAACGGTAGCCCTCGTTATGCTTTTCGTTGTGAGCACATTCGCCGTTCTTCTTGTAGCAATCGCGGTGATGGGGTGTTCCGCAAAGGGGACAAACTACAATATCATCCTCGGGTTTGAAATTTTCGTTACATACGGGGCAATTATCGCCCGTATATCTGAAATCTGTGTTAGTCATAATTAAACATTCCAGCTATTGATATACTTTTCTTGCTCGGGAGTGAGCGCATCAATCTGCGTTCCCCAGCTGTTAAGCTTTCTCAAGGCTACCTTTCTGTCAATTTCCTCGGGAACATCAATTACGGATGCAGTAAGACTCTTGCCGTTTTTGACGATATACTCTGCACAGAGAGCCTGAATAGAAAAGCTCATATCCATAATCTCTGCAGGGTGACCGTCGCCTGCCGCAAGGTTTACAAGTCTGCCCTCGGCAATAACACTGATTGTTCTGCCGTCTTGGAGTGTGTATCCCATAATATTCTTTCTCTGAGGTGTTATTTTAACCGCCAATTCCTCAAGCTC
The DNA here is from genome assembly GCA_964457415.1 of uncultured Eubacteriales bacterium. Taxonomy (GTDB): domain Bacteria; phylum Bacillota; class Clostridia; order Oscillospirales; family Acutalibacteraceae; genus Fimenecus. Next base: position 32,133 of record CAYWFB010000005.1, read on the forward strand.
GGGAAGATTAATTTCCACATTAAAATGACCTGCGTTGCAAAGAATTGCGCCGTCTTTCATATTGATAAAGGCCTTTTTGGTAATAACGTCCTTACAACCCGTAACTGTTACAAAGAAATCGCCGTATTTTGCGGCTTCTTCCATTTCCATAACGCTGAAGCCGTCCATTCTCGCTTCCATAGCTTTAATGGGGTCGATTTCTGTAACGATTACCTGGGCGTTAAGTCCCTTTGCGCGCATTGCAACGCCCTTACCGCACCAGCCGTAGCCCGCAACAACCACGGTTTTACCTGCAACGATAAGATTTGTTGTTCTGTTGATACCGTCCCACACAGACTGACCTGTGCCGTAACGGTTGTCAAAAAGATATTTACATTTCGCATTGTTCACGGCAATCATGGGGAATTTAAGCTCGCCCTCCATGTGCATTGAAACAAGGCGGATAATGCCTGTTGTTGTTTCTTCACATCCGCCCAACACATTGGGAAGAAGTTCAGGATATTCGTTATGAATAAGATTTACAAGGTCGCCGCCGTCATCAATAATAATGTCAGGGCCTGCTTCGATTACGCATTTAAGGTGGTCTTTGTATTCCTCGGAGGTTGCGTCATACCACGCGAACACATTGAGTCCGTTATGAGCCAATGCCGCCGCAACATCATCCTGGGTTGAGAGGGGGTTTGAGCCCGTAACATACATTTCTGCTCCGCCTGCGGCGAGAACTGTGCAAAGATATGCGGTTTTTGCCTCAAGGTGAATTGAAAGTGCAACCTTTAAATCTGCAAAGGGACGGCTTTCAGAAAAATCCTTTTCAATACTTCTGAGCACGGGCATGTGTGCCTTTACCCAATTGATTTTTTGTTGACCTGATTCATAAAGTGAAATGTCGCGCACAAGACTCATTTTTTTGCTCGGCTCCTTAAATATTTATTACATTATATAATATCACAAGGAAGTTCAAAAATCAATAGAGACAGAAATGGTTTGAAATAATTGACAATCCGCTTATTTTATGTAATAATAAAATAGAAATATAATCTGTAATTTTACGGAGGTAATTTTATGAAATCTACATATTTAAGAGTCGTTGCGGCAATGCTTTCGCTTGTAATGATTGTTTGTTGCTTTGCTTCTTGTACAGGTAACGGCGATAAGCCCACGGGGAATAATCCTTCGGTTGAGTCTCCTACAGGAGATGAAGATATTATCCAGTGGGATGACCCCACAGAAGAGAATAATCTTTTTGAAGATGACTCAACAACTACAACCACGACTACAACTACAACAACTACAACCACAACTACTGCTCCTTCAACAGGAGATTCAGGCTTTGAATTAGAAGATGACGGCTCTTCAAATGTTGACACAACATTGGGCACAGATGCTTCTTCAAATTCAAACCTTTCACAAGAGGATATGAAGGCTATTCTCAATGCGGCAGGCTATGAGTATGACGCAGAGCAGCAGATTTATTATTCAACACTTGAGCCCTGGCAGAGACATTTCGGCTTCGGTGATGAGTATGACGTTGTTGCGGCTTATGCCAATATGAGATATATGACCTTTAAGGCTGATTTCCAGTATGACGGTCTTCTTTGGCGTCTTCAGTGGTGGAAGGGTCAGTATGGCGTTCTTGAGGGTGCTGAAATGGGTGTTTATACAAAGGACCCCGCAGACACTTCAACGACCTTCTATGACTGTGCAGACAACGACCATCTTATGAAGATGTATTTTGAGTATTACCGCACAACAAAGGATTACAACAATAATAATATGCTTTTCTACCGCGAAGAGCAAGACCATTGGTGGCTCACAGGCTTTAAGTTCGGCTATACTGCAGGTGCAAACGGAAGCGTTTTGAAAGCTACAATCGAAGCTTACGATAAAGAGATGGCTGACGGAATTGAATCAGGACTGAAAGCTGTAACAGATAGCCGAGGCAATTGGAACGGATTTGTTGAGTATTCACCAACAATGCCCGCAGGCACAAAGAATTTCTACAAGAGAGTGGGCAATAAGTTTACTGTTGTTTGGGTAGATGCAGGATACCTCAACTATCAGACAGGTGCTATAAGCCCCGAAGAATAATTGAAAAAAGAATAAAAAGTCGCCACGGATTTTAAGAAAATCCGCGGTGACTTTTCATTTTTTTATGTTTTTTCAAATATATTTTATAAATTTACTTATTACAGTTGAAAAATGCACGAATTTAGTGTAAAATAAACAAACAGACTTTAAAAATCAACTATTTTTATAAATTTTTTTGGAGGATTTGTATGAATTATTCGCTTACAAAGAAGCAAGCAAAAGAACTTGTTGAGTCAAAGCTTGCTCACTTTATCGGTGTTAATCCCGAAGAGGCTACTAACGAACAGTTTTACAAAGCAATCGCTCTTATTGTAAGAGATATGATGAGCCAGGGCAGAGCAGAATTTTCTAAAGAGGGCTCAAAAAAAGGCACAAAGAGAGTTTACTATCTCTGTATGGAATTCCTTATGGGCCGTTCGCTTAAAAACAATCTTTACAACCTTAATCTTACAAAGGTTTTTGAAAGCGTATTAAAGGATTACGGCGTAAAGATAGAAAGCATTTATGATTGTGAGCCCGACGCAGGTCTTGGTAACGGTGGTCTTGGTCGTCTTGCAGCTTGCTATCTTGACGGTCTTGCAACTCAGGGCTATGTGGCAAAGGGTTATTCAATCCTTTATGAATATGGTATCTTCAAGCAAAAGCTTGTTGATGGTTGGCAGACAGAGCTACCTGATTTCTGGCTCCCCGGTGGTGAAGTGTGGCTTGTTCCCCACGAAGAGCAGGCTATAGAAATCAAATTTGAGGGTGAAGTGCGCGACATCTGGGAACAGCACTATCACCACGTTGAGATTGAAAATCCAACAGTAATTCAGGCTATCCCTCATGATATGTGCGTTGCAGGTAAAGACGGTAAGGGCGTTTCTGTGCTTCGTCTTTGGGCGGCAAAGGCACCTGGTCTTGATATGGCACTCTTCAATCAGGGCGATTATATGCGCGCTATGGAGAGAAATGCTATGGCAGAGGTAATCAGCAAGGTTCTTTACCCTGCAGATAATCACCCTGAGGGAAAATCACTTCGTCTTCGTCAGCAGTATTTCCTTGTTTCTGCTTCAGTTCAGGATATCGTTCAGCACCATCTCCGCGAATTCGGCACAATGGATAATTTTGCAGAAAAGGTTGCAATTCACGTTAACGATACTCATCCCACAATGGCAATCCCTGAGCTTATGAGAATTATGCTTGATGAATGTGGCTATGGCTGGGACGAAGCTTGGAATATTGTTACAAATACAGTCGCTTATACTAACCATACAGTTATGAAAGAGGCTCTTGAATGCTGGCCCGAGGAGCTTTACAAGCGTCTTATGCCTCGTCTTTGGCAGATTACTAAAGAAATCGACAACCGCTTCCGTTCATTCGTTTGGGAGGGTACACACAACGCAGATATGGTTGAGCGTATGGCTGTTATTTCAAACGGCGTTGTAAGAATGGCCAACCTTTGCGTTGCAGGTTCACATTGCGTAAACGGTGTTTCTGCACTTCACAGTGATATTCTCAAGGACACAGTATTCTCTGATTTCTATGCACTTACACCCAACAAGTTCACAAATGTTACAAACGGTATTGCTCACCGTCGTTGGCTTTGTCAGGCTAACCCAAAACTCACAAGTTTCCTTACAGAAACTATCGGTGATGATTTTGTAAAAGATGGCGATGCACTTCTCAATTTGAGAAAGTATAAGGATGATAAAGCTGTTCTTGATGAGCTTGGAAAGATTAAAAGAGCTAATAAAGAAGAGTTCGCAAAATATGTGCTTAAGCACAACGGAATTAAGCTTGACCCCGATTCAATCTTCGATGTTCAGGTTAAGCGACTTCACGAGTACAAGCGTCAGCATCTTAATGCACTTAATATTCTTTCACAGTATCTTGCAATCAAGGAAAATCCTAACGGAGATTTCATTCCTCACACATATATTTTCGGTGCAAAGGCCGCATCCGGCTATTTCGTAGCAAAGAAGATTATCTCTTTCATCTGCGCACTTGCTGATGTAATCAACAACGACCCCGATGTAAGAGGCAGACTTAAGGTTGTTTATGTTGAAGATTACAACGTAACTCTTGCCGAAAAGCTTATGCCTGCCGCTGATATTTCAGAGCAGATTTCTCTTGCGGGCACAGAGGCTTCGGGTACAGGTAATATGAAGCTTATGCTCAACGGTGCAGTAACTCTCGGTACAATGGACGGCGCAAATGTTGAGATTTATGATGCAGTCGGCGAAGAAAACATTTATATCTTCGGTATGAAAACTCCCGAGGTTCAACAGTTGCAAAAGCGTGGATATGTACCACAGAATTACTTTAATGCAAACGCAGAGCTTCAGAAGATTTTAAACTATGCAAATCATAACGGAATTGGCGGAAAGATGTTCCACGAGGTTACATCAACAATTATCCACCATGACCCATATATGGTTCTTGCCGATTTCGAGGATTACAGAAATACTCAGCAGAAAATTTCAATGGATTTCCTTGACCGCGACAATTGGAACAAGATGTCCCTTATGAACATTTCGGGTGCAGGTCGTTTTGCCGCAGACCGTGCAATCAATGAATATGCACAGAATATCTGGAATACAAAATCAGCATTGAAAAAATAAATAAAAATCAAGGCAGTTCATTCCGAACTGCCTTTTTGGTTGTTAACCGTTACATTTTGCGAGGCACTTTATAAGGCAAGCAGTTGAGCCAAGCGTGAGTGAGAAGAAAAGCAGAGCAAGACCTGTGAGGATTGCACCGATAACGCTTGTAGTTACAAATTCAATTGCCAGAAGAATAAGAGCCAACAGAATTGTAGCAAGGATGCTCAAAAGTTGAGTTCCTAAGGCTTGTTCTGTACACGCACAGTTATCGATGTTGCGTGCAGAGGTTACAGCAACAAGTGTTATGGCGAGAAGTCCCACGGCGATACCGAAAATCACCCAGAAGAAAATGGGAGGAATGGTGATTATCCCTGTAATTCTCAAAAATGCGGTGACTATGCCGATAATTGTACTCACAACAAGGGCAATGAGAGTGCAGTCGCGACGAGTATCACAATTTAATACAGACATTATTTTTCACCTCCACTATATTTTATGCGGAAATATATTTGCAAGTGAATACGAATAGGATTAAAGAGTGCGGGAAACATTTGACTTTTGAATGGGAAAATGATATATTAAAATTAACTTAATTTGACACTTGAGGGGATATTATGAACAAGAAAAAAATAATAATTGCAGTCAGCTGTATTGCGTTGGTGGCAGTGATAATCACTCTTTCTGTTTTCGGAATTTCTGATTTGATAAATTATGCACAGCCTGAAAAAAGTGAGGGCGGTAAATATCTTTTCTGCTATTTTGTGGGAAATGAACCCGAACAAGAAAGAATTCACTTTGCAGTAAGTGACGACGGATACAATTTTACTGCACTCAACAACAATGAGCCTGTAATTTTTCAGACACAAGGCAAGCAGTGTGTTCGTGACCCATATATTTTAAAGGGTGAGGACGGATATTACTACATAATCGGTACAGATATGAAGAGTGCTGAGGGCTGGACCTCAAACCACGCACTTGTTACTTGGAAATCCAAGGACTTAATTAATTGGACGGATGAAACTATTATTGATATAAGAGATTTCGGCGGTGAATTTCACCAGACAACAAGAGCTTGGGCTCCACAGGCAATCTGGGATGCCGAAAAAGGTCAGTATATGGTCTATTGGGCTCATTCAACTCTTAAGGATAATGTTGCTCAGATGTATTACGCATATACCTCTGATTTTAAGACACTTACCGAGCCCCAGCTTCTTTATGAGCGTCCCGGAATTCAAACCATTGACGGCGATATTGTCTATGATGAGGAGAACGGAAAATACTATATGTATTTCAAGCATGACGAAGACCAGACCATCGCTTATGTAACATCGGATAATCTTTCAGGTCCTTACGACAGCGAGCCCGTTGTTGTATCTCTTGCACCCACAGGCGTTGAGGGAAGCACGATTTACAATATTACAGGCACAGACGCTTGGGTAATGGTTATGGACGAATACAGTCAGGGCAGATTCTTTATGCAGCAGACTACAGATTTTGTGAATTTCAAGCCCGTTGAGTCCAACGATTTCACAATGGAGTGCAATCCCCGACATGGCTCGGTTGTTGCAATTTCTGACGAAGAATACGAAGCCTTGCTTGAAAAATATCCCTTAAAATAATTGAAAAAAGAACGGTTCGTGTTGAACCGTTCTTTTCTTTTATATAATCATATTCAAAACATAGAGCACCGCGAAGTGTATGGGATAAAATGCATAGAACCACCATTTGAATTTCTTGCTACCGAGCTTGCCGTTATAAAGAGCAATCAGCGGAATGGAGGCTAACGAGAGCCAAATATAAGGCAGACTGCCTTCCATGAGCAAACAGTAAATAAATGTTCCCAATGAGAAAAGTGCAAGCCGTTTTGTGCGTTCTTTTGTGATTACAGGGAAGAAGCAGAGCAGAATTCCTGCAATACCATAATCAAGATGTACTTTTATTCCCACTAACGAAATCGAATTGTCGCAGAAATACATAAATCCCGCAAGGGCAAGCAGATAAACTACAAAAAGGCTTATGTAGAATGCGCGGGTGAGAGTTTTCTTGTTCTTTGCCATTTCAATTTCAATAAAAATACTACAAAGAGGAATTGCAAGAGCCAAGGTAAAAAGCACATTAAGGTAAATTTGAGTAATCCCGCCATTTATAAGGTCGCTGACAATATAAACCGCCTGACAGATTATGCCGAGCACGAAAGCCTGCATAAAATATCGAACTTTATTTTTCGTGTGACGGCACCCCTCTGCGATAAAGAAAGCAAACAGGGGCATTGCAAGTCTGCCGACATATCGAAGCCAGATAACTTCGGGGAAAAGCAGCACGCCCGCGTGGTCTAAAAGCATTGATATGCAGGCAATGAGTTTTAATTTGTTAGAGTTCATGTTTAGTTGTTCCTTATTTTAATGTGTCTGTAAAGCCTAGTATGTAATCAGATGACACATCATAAAATTTACACAGTTCAATTAATAAATCAATGGGAAGTTTTCTTTTACCGCTTTCGTATAACTGATACTGTTGTCTTGTGATGTTCAGGACTTTTGCAACATCTTCTTGTTTCAAATCTTTATCTTCGCGTAAATCTCTAATTCTCTGTGTAAAATGCATTATGTCACCTCGTTGGATTCTGTATAAGAATTATATCGCGCATTCATATAAATGCCTTGACAAGCATTCGAACGAATGCTAAAATAAATAAAATCATTCAAACGAATGGAAATAGGAGGAAATATCCGAAAAGAATGCATTTGTAAAAGGGGTTATGTTTGCAACTCGGTTTATTTTTGAGGCATTGAGTGGGGAATAAAAATGGGATTCACCTTGAGGGAAAGGCAAAATAAGTTTCATATTTAAAAACGGCGGGAGCTGTGCCCCCGCCATACTTCATTTTGTTTTAATTCAGCATTCAGCATTCTGCACTCTGCATTCAAATTACTGCTGTGGCATTCCGCCCTGCATAAGTGAACTCATCATACCGCCCTGCTTTTTCTTTGGTGGCTTATATGCGGGTGGATTTTTCATAAGCTCTTTAGCTTTCTTACCTGCATTACTTGCAAGATATTTGTTAACTGCAACAACTGTCTCTGCGAAATCATCATCAGTAATTTCTGCGAGGCAACGGTCAAGAAGCTCCTGCTCGTTGTTGAGCTCGCCGAGAATTGTAACAACCACAAGGTCCTGAACATCATTTGTGCCGTTTTCATAAATATCGCTCAAAATCTTGAAAAGCTTTTTGATTGCTTTCTGGTCGTTGGAACGGATTGTTTCAATAATGTGCTTATTAGCGTGATTTACAAAGAAATCGTCACCGAGGAACTCGGAATAAGTCTGAACATTATCTCTCAATGCGTCCTTAAGCTCGGGATAAACCGAAGTAATACGGCTTGCAAGTGTATATGCGTCATAATTTGCGCCGTTCTTTGTGGCAGTTTTTGAAATTGTTGCGGGAGCCTTTTTTACAGCCTGTCTTGCTTTTTTGCCGTGAGAAGATACAACTGTCTCGTTGATTTCGTTGCAAAGTGATTTGATTGCGCGGTCGTCACAATCCTCAAGGTCGAGAAGATTTGACTCAGTCTTTACAAACTCGCCGTCAGTAACCTTTTCCATAATGTCAAGAAGATTATCGTGGCTTAAAAGGCGAAGTGTAAGGTCGCTCTTTGTGAATTCAAGATAAGCAGTTTCGTCTTCAACGAATACGGGTGTAGCGCCTTTTTCAAGATTTTCGGGGATAACGGTCTCAAATCCGTTATCTGCAAATTTTTCAGTACAGCCCTTTAAAATGAGTGCGAGAGCTTCTTTTCTTTCAAGCATATTGAATACCTCTAATCAAAAAATATATATCTCATAAAGTATAACACATTTATTTTCATTTGTCATTAAAAATTTGTGAATAAAATCATTGAATAGCCCAATATATTATGATAAAATATAATGAAAATGTGTTATTGTGACTTTTTGTACAGAAAGGAACGATTTTAGATATGAAAAATGCGCTTATAATCTTTGGCGGTGTTTCTTCAGAACACGACATTTCTTGCCTTTCGGCAACCTCTGTAATCAGAAACATTCCCAAGGAAAAATATAATGTTGTTATGCTGGGAATTACCAAGCAGGGAGAAATGTTTGTTTTTGACGGTGATTACAACACCCTTAAAAATGACGGATGGCTCCGAGATAAATCAAATCTTAAAAAGGCGGTTGTTTCAACCGACCGCGCCGACCGTGGTATTATTGTGTTCGACGAAGACGGTTACGAAAAAATCAGAATTGATGTGTGCTTTCCCGTAATGCACGGCAAGAATGGTGAAGACGGTACAATGCAGGGACTTTTAACTGTTGCGGGCATTCCATACGTTGGTTGTAACACAATGGCATCTGCAGTTTGTATGGATAAGGCGATGACAAACGCTATCTGTGACGTTAACGGAATTCCTCAGGCAAAGTGGAAATATATAACTAAATATGATTTTGAATTGCGCGGCAGAGAATTCGCAAGAGAATGTGAAGAATATCTTGGACTTCCCGTATTCATCAAGCCTGCAAATGCAGGGTCTTCCGTTGGTGTTGTAAAGGCAAAAACAGTTGAGGAAATTCAGCGCGGACTTGACTACGCATTACAGTTTGACTCAAGAGTAGTTGTTGAAGAGGCGATTGTGGGCCAAGAGGTTGAGTGCGCAGTAATGGGCAATGATGAGCCATTTGCGGGTGCAGTCGGTGAAGTTGAAGCTTGCAACGAGTTCTATGATTTCGAGGCAAAATATCAGGCAAACAGCGGACTTCATATCCCCGCAAGACTTTCTGAAGAAAAAATTAAAGAGGTTCAGGAAAAAGCAATCAAGGCATATAAGGCTTGGGGTTGCACAGGCTTAGCAAGAGTTGATTTTTTTGTAAGAAATTCTGACGGTGCGGTGCTTCTCAATGAGCCCAACACTCTGCCCGGCTTTACAAATATCAGTATGTACCCAATGCTTATGGACAAAGCGGGAATTTCTTACGGTGATTTAATCGATAAGCTTTGCACCCTCGCAATTGAGAAATGGGAAAAGGAATTCACAGAATGAAAAAGGACGCAATAATTAAAATTGTCAGTATGCAGTCCACCGAAAACGGCACAGAATCGGGCGAGATGTCCGTTGTGGGCACGGTGGAGCACGAAAACGGCAAAAGTATAATAAATTATGTTGAAAATAATGCTGAAACGGGACTTGAAAATACAAGCATCACAATTATGGATGGCTCATCGGTGAGCATTGTGCGAGAGGGTAGCTTCAGCTCTGAAATGACGGTTGAGAAAAATCGCCGTCATCACACATTTTATAAAACCCCATACGGCGAATTTACAATGGGCATTTACGGAAACAACGTTAATTGGTTTAGAAACGGTGCAAAAAGTGTGCTGAAAATGAAATATACACTTGATTTCAACAACGGCTTCGCATCAGAAAACAGTATGAACATATATATTGAGGAGAAATAAGGATGTCAAAACTTGTAAAACAGGCAACAAATGAATTACACACTCTCATAGTTGACGCACTTGGTAAGGCTGTGGCAGAGGGTGAAATCCCCGCAGAGCCAATTCCAAGCTTTAATATTGAAATCCCCGCAAACCGTGACAATGGTGACTATTCATCAAATATCGCATTTGTATGCGCAAAGGTTTTTCGTCGCGCACCAAGAATGATTGCAGATATTGTTGCAAAGAATATCGACCTTGATGGCTCATATTTTGACTCCTGCACAGTTGCAGGCGCAGGCTTTGTAAACTTCACACTTTCAAAGGATTTTTATGCTGACATTCTTCTTGATGTCAAGGCTCTCGGTGCTGACTACGGCAGAAGTGACTACGGCGCAGGTAAGAAAATCAATGTTGAATTCGTTTCAGCAAACCCCACAGGACCAATGCACATGGGTAATGCCCGCGGCGGTGCCCTTGGCGATTGTCTTGCTGCTGTTCTTGATATGGCAGGCTATGAGGTTGAGCGCGAATTCTATATCAACGACGCAGGTAACCAGATTGAAAAATTCGGCCTTTCACTTGACATCCGTTATCAGCAGATTTATAAGGGTGAAGATGCGGTAGAACTCCCCGAAGACAGCTACCACGGTGAAGATATCAAAGAACGCGCACAGCAGTTTGCCGATGTTTACGGCGATGAGTTTATCGAAAAGAGCGAAGATGAGAGAAGAAAAGCTCTCGTTGACTTTGCACTTCCTAAGAATATCGAAAATATGCAGAAAAATATGGCTAAATACCGTATTGAGTATGACACTTGGTTCAAAGAAAGTCAGCTTCATAACAGCGGTGCCGTTAAAGAGGTTATCGACTACCTTACAAATAAGGGCTTGACTTACGAAAAGGACGGCGCAGTTTGGTATAACAATATCAAGGTGCAGACCGAAATGCTCACTCGTCAGGGAAAAACTCAGGAAGAAATCGACAAGCTTGAGCTCAAAGACGATGTTCTTATCCGTCAGAACGGCAACCCCACATATTTTGCCGCTGATATTGCTTATCATAAGAATAAGCTTGTTGCCCGTGGATTTGACAAGGCTATCGACGTTTGGGGTGCAGACCACCACGGCCACGTTGCTCGTATGAAAGGTGTTTTAGAGGCGCTTGACCTTGACAGTAATCGCCTTGACGTAATTCTTATGCAGTTAGTTCGTCTTACTCGTGACGGCGAGGTTGTAAGAATGAGTAAGCGTACAGGTAAGGCAATCACACTTGTTGACTTGCTTGAGGATATTCCCGTTGACGCAGTTCGTTTCCTCTTCAATATGCGTGAGCCCGGCTCACAGATGGATTTCGACCTTGATTTAGCGGTTGAGCAGTCGTCACAGAACCCGGTTTATTACTGTCAATATGCAAATGCTCGTATTCACAGTATTCTTCGCAAGATCGAGGCAGACGGCGTGACAGTTCGTGACTGCACAAAGGAAGAATTGAAGCTTCTCAATGCTCCCGAAGAAATCGAGCTTATCCGTCACCTTGCTTCACTTACAGACGAAATTGTAAATGCGGCTAAAAACTATGACCCTGCAAAGATTACACGCTATTGTATTGACCTTGCAACTCTTTTCCACAAGTTCTATAATGCTTGCCGTGTTGCAGTTGACGACGAAGCACTTATGCAGGCTCGTTTGTACCTCTGCACTTGTGTTATGAATGTAATCACAAATATTCTTGAAATGTTTAGCATTTCAACACCAACATCTATGTAAATTTATTGTAAGGAGCATTAAAAAGGAGGACAACTAGTTTGTATAGTATTGACCAAATTATGGATATGCTTGATTGGAACAATTCACCCGAAGTTCAATCAAAAGGACGTGAATTGGCTAAAGGAATTGCGTGTATCAATGTGTTTTTACAACCGTTGCACTCAAGACACAATAAAAACGTATGGGATAATTGTGCTATAATTTTGGCAGAAAAGACAGATGAAGAAATTAGTCCCTATCTATACGCCTTGTTTGATTGGACACAAGATATGAATTGGCCAGGCGCTTATTGTATTTTAAATAGATTAAAAAAATACAATGATGAGGAATGGTTTAATTATGTTTTGAATGATTGTATAAATAAAGCAATATTATTGAAAGAAGAGAATTGGTTGAACATATTGCAATCATTCTAAAAGTAAAAAGGGACGCTAGATTGTAGGGGACGCTGACCACAGCGTCCCGTTTTGTTTATTTGTTTCGGGCTGCCGAGGTCGTCAGCCCCTACAAGAAATCTGCATTTTTATGGAAAAACTGCTTATAATACAATTATGCCCATAAAAATTACTCGCATTGTCAATCTTTTGTCAAAATAACTATTGAAAAATCAAATCAGTAATTGTATAATTTATAGGATAGGAATTATTCCATTCAAAAGAAAGGAGTTTCATTTAATTATGATTAACTATTCACATGAAGTTGAAAAAATGTGCTGTGTTAAGAAAGGACCTCACCATGGTCCCGCTCCCATTCCCGAAGAGGGCAAATGGGTAAAGGCTTATGAGATTAAAGACATCTCAGGCTTTTCACACGGTATCGGCTGGTGCGCACCCCAGCAGGGCGCTTGCAAGCTCTCTCTTAACGTTAAAGACGGCATCGTTGAGGAGGCTCTTGTTGAGACTCTCGGTTGTT
>CAYWFB010000006.1:0-42402 GCA_964457415.1 uncultured Eubacteriales bacterium
ACTTGCAAAGCAAATAACACTCGGCGGAAAGCCGAATATCACTGCGTAGCAATATCACTCGCCGCAGGCGAATAGAGTTGCGTGATACTCCGTTAAGAGTATCACGCTAAAAAGTGCAGGGTGTTTTTTTATTGTGTAGTGTGACGGTTTGTCACACCTTTCTAACGTTTTTTTGTTTTTATCAATCTTTTGATTGTCAAAACAGGCAGAAAAAAGGCGGGAGCAAGGTCTCGCCTGCCGGCTCGGTCGGTGCTTCTGCTTCGCAGAGGTGTCCACCGGACACCCGCACCCCGCCCTACGAACTATATATTATTTTTCAGTCATTCGGCGTGTATAACGCTTAAAGAATGCAATTGCATCTTCTGCGCAGGCAATGGGAAGTCTCTCATTTGTGCCGTGGGTGCAGAGAAGAAGCTTTGTATCTGCCACAAAGGGAGCAAAACGGTAAATATTCTCGCAGACGGGCTCATAGTTATATGCGTCTGTTCCGCCCATTACCAAGAACGGTGTAACAAGGTTTTTCTCGTTTGAACTTTCTGCCAATTCTCTGATAGTTTCAAATGCTCTTGTATTTGTGGGTGAAACCTGCGAAGACTCTTTACCAACAAGAAATTCGACTTCAATATCCTTATTCTTAACGCTGTCGCGGATATGTTTTTCAACATCCTTAATTGTACAACCGGGCATTGTGCGGAAATTAACTGTTACGCTTGCCTTTTGGGGAAGAACATTGAACTGAGGGCTACCCTCTGCCATTGTTACTGCGGTACAGGTACGCACAAGTGACGCCGCCATAGGTATTGAACTCATTATTTTGAGAATGAGTGGCTTTAAAATCGGCACATTCACAAGAACTACCTTTAACGGATAGCCTGCGCGCTTGCCAACGCGGGTAAGCAGCTGCTTTAAATAATCGGGCATTGTTGCCTTGAACTGATGATTTTCAATATCCTTAATCACATCTGCAAGCTTGCCGACTGCGGTATGCTTTGGCGGTTGTGAAGAGTGACCGCCCTTTGCATTTACGCTGACCTTATAGTTAACGCTACCCTTTTCGGCAATGCCAACACCAGTAAGGTTGATGTCAAGAAGCTTGCCGAGTTTAACGGGGAGAATTGCGCCACCCTCATCGAGAACTGCTTCAAGATGAACGCCTTTTTCTTTAAGATATGCGGCAATCTGCTTTGCTCCGTTATCGGGGGCTGCAACAACTTCTTCGTTATGACCAAGGCAGATATAAATTGAACGCTTTGGCTGATAGCCCTCTGCGATGAGTTCTTCCATACACTCCATAACGGCGATGAGGTGGTTTTTCATATCCATTGCACCGCGACCCCAGATAAATTCGCCGTCATTATAACCGCTGAATGGCTCGTGCTCCCAATCGCCCTCTGTACCTGCAGTAATGGGCACAACGTCCTGATGAGCAAGCATAGCAATGCCGTCAAGTGAGGGATCCGTGCCCTGCCACTCGAAAACAAGGCTTGCATCGGCGACCTTTGTTTTGGTCATTGTTTTATGTACAAGAGGAAATCTCTCTTCTAAAAATGCGTGGAATTTATCGAACTCCGCCCAATCCACAAGCTCGCGGTCATAATTAGAAATCGTCTTGATTTTGATTGCATCACTTAAGTCCTGACAATATTTTTCCATATTGACTTTTTCGGGTGGGAGTGGTGCTTTTTCGACCTTTGGTTCTTTAAGGAATGCGGCACGAATGAGCGTTACCACAATAAACAGACCTAAAAGTCCAAGAATAATCCACAGAATTTCCATATCATTACCTCAATTTCATACAGAGTATTTTATATCTTACTTAACACGAGTATATTTTTTCTGTAACAACGAAAAAACCGCAAGACATACGAGTGTATTTCGAGGATTTTTGAGACAGTTACAGGGAAAATAGACCGTGTTAAGTGTTCTTATCTACTTGGTGAAAAGTTTTTAAGTTTCCTGTTTTATTGCTACGTTTATCAAGCTCTGCCATAACATCTTCTACAGCAATGCCCTCGTTTGCCATCATAACAAAGAGATGGAAAATCAAATCGCTGATTTCGCCAACGGTTTCCTCTTTGTTGCCGTTTTTAGCGGCGATGATGGTTTCGGCGCACTCCTCGCCCACCTTTTTGAGAATTTTATCAAGTCCTTTTTCAAAAAGATAGCAGGTATATGAGCCCTCTTGCTTTTCTTCTTTTCGCGAAAGAATTGTATTATAAAGATTTATGAGTGTGTCGTTCATCTTTTTTATCTCCTATTTAATTTTATTGAAAAAGCAGGATTTACTGCCTGTGTGACAAGCGGGGCCCGTCTGCTCAACTTTAATTAAAAGTGTATCATCATCGCAGTCGCCGTGAATTGAAACAACCTTTTGCACGTGACCCGAAGTTGCACCCTTGTTCCATAATTCTTGTCTTGAACGACTCCAGAACCAAGTGTAGCCCGTTTCTAAAGTTTTTGCGAGAGATTCCTTATTCATATAGGCAAGCATTAAAATTTCGCCTGTTTTTTCTTCCTGAATAATAGCGGGAATAAGCTCGCTTTTTGCAAAATATCTGTCAAGTTTCACAGCTTTACACCTCGCATTCCTTAATTGCCTCTGCAAGATTGAGTGTACCGCTATAAATTGAGCGACCACAGATGGCACCGTACATATTGACAGCCTTCAAAGCCTTGATATTGCTCAAATCTTTAATTCCACCGCTTGCGGTAATATCGCAGGAAACGGCGTCGTTGAGCTTGACTAATTGCTCAAGATTTGGACCTGAAAGCATTCCGTCGCAGTCAATATCTGTAAAGATAATATACTTTACACCAAAATCTTCCATTCGTTTTGCAAGGTCGATATAATGAGTGTCGCTTTTCTCGGTCCAACCCTCAGTTGCGACCATTTCGTTCTTGGCGTCAATTCCCACGGCAATTCTGTCACCGAATTCACGGCAGGCTTCTTTGACGAGCCGGGGATTTTTAAGAGCCGCCGAACCGATTATAACTCGCTCTATTCCGTTCCGTATGTAAAAGTCAACGTCATTCATTGTACGGATACCGCCACCGACCTCAACTTTAAGACCGCTATTCTTTGCAACATCGAGAAAAATGTCACTATTTATGCGGACACCGTCAAGAGCACCGTTCAAATCCACCATATGAATCCATTCTGCCCCTGCCTTGCGGAAATTAAGCGCAGTTTCCATATAACTGTCTGCAACCTTGCCTGCGGTGGCAAAATCACCTTTATAAAGGCGCACGCATTCTTTATCTTTTATGTCAATCGCGGGAAAAATTATCATTGATTAAAGGCTCCCCTTTGTTGAAAGTGTTTTATCGGTTTTCTCGGTTGCAATGCTCATTGCGTGGCCGAATGCTTTGAAAATAGCCTCGGCAATGTGGTGAGAATTGTCGCCATAAGGGGCACGCAAATGAAGTGTGATTTTAGCATTGTCTGCAACTGCGCGGAAGAATTCAACGCACATACAAACATCAAAATCACCGCATTTTTCCTGTGGGAAATCCGCCTCAAAAACTGTATATGCACGGTTACATATATCAACTGCGCAAAAGCCCAGAGCCTCGTCCATTGGTACAAAGAAGCTACCATAACGCACAAGGTTTGATTTATCACCAAGCACCTCAAGAAGCGCCTGACCGAGCACTATGCCGATGTCTTCAACTGTGTGGTGGCAATCAACCTCTAAATCGCCAACACATTTAACGGTCAAGCCGTAACCTGCATGTGCGGCAAAGGCAGTAAGCATATGGTCAAAAAATCCCACACCCGTATCAACCTTTACTTCTCCGCCCTCAAGACAAAGAGAAAGTTCAATATCGGTTTCTTTAGTTTTTCTTGTAATTGTAGTCTGTCGCATTATTATTCCTCCAATATCCTCTGAAGTGTTGCGAGCATTTTTTCGTTTTCATATTTTGTTCCGGCGGTAATTCGCAAATATTCGCCCATATTACGAATGATTATACCGCGTGATTTCATTTTTTCAAATACCTCTTTGGCATTTTTTACTTTCAAAAATACAAAGTTTGTGTGAGATTCATAAACTCTTTCAATTTTGTCACTTTTTATATTGAGAATTGCAGAATACAATTCTTCTTTTGATTTGATTACTGTTTCAATGCACTCGTCAATATAATCAGGATGTGCAAAAAGAACTTCGCCCAACGCTTGCGACACGGAATTCACATTATAGGGTGATTTTACTGCACGGATTACATTGGTAAGAGTTTTATTTGCAACTGCAAATCCAAGACGAAGTGCCGCCGAGCCGAGAGCCTTTGAACAGGTTTTTAAAATAATCAGATTATCGTAGTTCTCAAACTCATTTAAAAGACTTTCGTTCTCTGCAAAGTCCATATATGCTTCGTCGAGAACAACGAGAGCATCAACGCTGTTTATGAGTTTTCTGACGTCGTCTTTTTTTATGATTTGCGAGGTGGGATTGCAGGGGTTTGAGAAAATGACTATTCTCACCTTTTCGGCATTTGCAAGTGCAATTACCTCATCAATATCAACATTCAAATCATCATTTTTCTGATATTTAACACTTTCACACTCAGCTATTTCTGCATAAAAACGGTACATTGAGAAATCGGGCTCAAGGGTTAAGATTTTATCTCCCTTTTGCAGAAATGCGTTCATAATAACAGAGATTATTTCGTCGGAGCCATTACCTGCGGTAACGCAATTTGCATCAACCTTGAAATATTTTGCAAATCCGTTAACCAATTTTGTCGCCATTGGGTCGGGATAGCGGTTGAGAGCGGTATTTTTGAGCGCTTCAACCATTTCATTCTCGATTTCTTCGGGAACGGTTAAAAAAGACTCATTGGCGTCAAGACGAATTTCGTAAGTACCGCTGATGGGCTCATAAGGTGTTAAGTTTTTGACTTTTTCGTTTAATTGAAACATTTTTAGTCCTCAAATCTAACCTTGATGGAATTTGCGTGGGCGGTCAAGCCCTCTGTTTCTGCAAGAGAAACAACTTTGTCCTTGCACTCGCGAAGTGCATCTTCTGTATAGTAAATAAAGCTTGATTTCTTAATAAAGCTGTCAACTGACAATGGTGAGAAAAATCTTGCAGTACCGCTTGTAGGAAGAACGTGGTTAGGTCCTGCGAAGTAATCGCCCAAGGGCTCGGGAGAGTAATTTCCAAGGAATACACTACCTGCGTTATCCATTCTGCCAATGTATTCAAGGGGATTTTCAACGCACATTTCGAGGTGCTCGGGAGCAAGACGGTTTGCAAAATCAACTGCCTTGTCCATACTGTCGCAAATGATGATTGCACCGAAGTCCTGAAGTGATTTTTCGATAATCTCTTTGCGGGAGAGAGTTGCACACTGACGGGCTAACTCTTCTTTTGTCTTTTCTGCAATTTCTGCACTTGTAGTAATAAGAATTGAGCTTGCTAATACGTCGTGCTCTGCCTGACTCATAAGGTCTGCGGCAAGGAATTTTGGGTTAGCAGTTTCGTCTGCAACAATCAAAATTTCGCTTGGACCCGCAACCATATCAATATCAACTGTGCCGTAAAGGAGTTTCTTCGCAGTTGCAACGAAGATATTGCCGGGACCTACGATTTTGTCAACCTTGGGCACGGTTTCTGTGCCGTAAGCAAGTGCGGCAACTGCCTGTGCACCGCCCATTAAGAACACTCTGTCAACGCCTGCGATTTTAGCCGCTGCAAGAATATCAGGATTGGGTGTGCCGTCCTTTGCAGGAGGAGTTACCATAATAAGCTCTTTAACACCTGCGATTTTAGCAGGAATTGCATTCATAAGCACGCTTGATGGGTAAGCCGCCGTACCGCCGGGAACGTAAAGACCCACACGCTCAAGTCCGCGGACACGCTGACCCATAATAACGCCGTTTTCTTTAGCGGTGAGCCAGCTTTGTTGTTTTTGACGGGCGTGAAAATCACGAATATTCTCTGCGGCATCCTCCAAAGATTTCACAAAGAACGGGTCGCATTTTTCGATTGCGACGTCAATTTCTTCCTTTGTGATTTCTGCCTTTTCGGGAGCCTTGCCATCGAATTTAACGGTATATTCAAGCACGGCTTTATCGCCGTTCATTTTTACATTTTCAAGAATTTCGTTTACGGTTGCAGTAACTTTTTTATCAACCTCGCCACTACGAGCTTTGAGCTGAGAAATAAGTATTTCTTCTGCATTTCCGTCTGCAAAAACTGTGTTTATCATAGTTATCACCTTAATCTTTTGGGATTACATTTTCCATTTTTTCGAGGAATTCGTCAATTTCTTCACGCTTTAATTTCATACTCGCCATATTTACGATTACGCGGGCTGAAATAGGCATAATCTTTTCGATTACTTCGAGCCCGTTTTCTTTGAGCGTTGTGCCCGTTTCAACAATATCCACAATACCGTCGGCAAGCTCTAAAAGGGGTGCGAGCTCAACTGAGCCCTCAATTTTGATGATTTTGACATCCATTCCCCTGCCCTCAAAATATGCCTTTGTTACATTGGGATATTTTGTGGCAATTCGCTTTGTATTGAAGCCATCGTAAAAATCAAAGCCTTTTTTTGTTGCGAGTGCAAAATCGCATTTACCGAGATTCAAATCCATCATCTCGTAAAAGCTTTTGCCGTTTTCTGCGATTGTGTCGCGACCTACAACACCGATGTCGCACACGCCGTGTTCAACATAAGTAATTACATCTGCCGCCTTGGCGAGAACTACCTCGTAGTCATTAACCTTTAAAATAAGACGTCTGCCTTTGTTTATAAGTTCGTCACAATCAAGACCCATTTTTTGGAAGAGGTCAACTGTTTGTTTTTCAAGTCTGCCCTTTGTGAGCGCAATTCTCAAACTCATAATTGCACCTCGCTTGTTCCGTTTTCGTCTATAATGCAAACTGTTGCAAAATTCTTTTGTTTTGCGTATTCAATAGTTTCTTCCTTTGTTGCGAAGTCTGAAATCTCACAATAAACACCGCTGTCGCGAAGTGATTTTGAATATTCAAGTGCGTTTGTAATGTAATTATCAGCACCCCAAACAATTATTTTTGGTAAAATCTCTTCTTCAACTTCGTTTCGTGCCAGCATTACAGATGCTAAATCGCCCGTTTCAATACCGAAGCCCGTTGACGGCATATCCTTGCCGAATTCGCCTGCAAGCAAATCGTAGCGGCCACCCGAAACAACGGAAACACCGCTACCCTGCAAATAACCCTTGAAGATAATGCCCGTGTAGTAATTTGTGCGGTTAACCAAGCTTAAATCGATAATAATTTTATCGGCAAGTCCCATTTTTTCAAGCTGAATGTAAAGTTCTTTAAGATATTCAAGGCTCTTTATTCCTTCGTCATTCAGTTCAATCTGCTTTGCCTTTTCAATAACATCAAGTCCGCCGAAATAACGGGGAAGATTGCGAACACACTTTGTTACTTCATTTTCGCCGATATTATCGAGAATTTTATTAAGTGACACAAAATTACGGCTTTCAACGCAATCATAAATGGCACTTACTGTTTCGTCGTCAACATGAAGATTACTGCACAAATCCTTGAAAAAGCCTGCGTGACCGATTTCAAGCTTAAAATCTGCTGATGTACAACACTCAATAGCTTCAACCGCGGTTGCGATAACCTCTAAATCTGCACGAATGCCCGAAACGCCCATAAGCTCAATTCCGCTTTGAGTTGCCTCGTCACTTCTGCCCGTCAAGTTCTTCTGACGAAGAAAAACGTTCTGATTATAATAAATTCTCAAGGGCAGAGTTGCATTTTGCAATCTTGTTGACGCAAGGCGCGCAATGGGAAGTGTTGAGTCGGGGCGAAGCACCAAAAGTCTGCCGTAAGAATCGGTTAAGCTATAAAGATTTTCGGGGCTGTAGCCCGAGCTTTCACGATTGAAAACGTCGAAAAATTCAATTGTGGGTGTCATTACTTTCTGATAACCCTTTGATTTAAAGAGTTCGGAAAGCTTTTTCTCTGCCGAGCGGATGGCTCTGCTCTCTGAAAGCAAATAGTCTTTTGTTCCCTCGGGAGTGATTTTGGAGTAATTCTTCATAAAAAATGTCCTTAAAAAATTCTTTTATAAACGCATTTTTGACCTACACGCTTTAGCGTGCTACTATGTTAACACGATAAAGCATATAAGTCAAGTGTAAAATTAATATTAGAAACCAAAAAATGAAATTTGTGCGGTTTCGGGGAGTCCGTCCAATGCACCCACCTCTTTAAGCGCAGTTACAACCGCACTTGATGCGCCCGTTCTTGCCTGATAATCGTCAATTGAAACGAAATCGCCCTTGCCGTCATTTCTGCCCGCTTCAAGTCCCTTTGCCGCGTTTTCGCCGACACCTGAAAGTGCCGAGAAAGGCATTCTGATTTTACCGTCTTCAATGAAATATGTAGTAGCACGGGATTTATAAATATCAACGGGTAAAAGCTCAACTCCGCGAGCCATCATTTCATTTACAACCTGCAAGGTGGTAAACTGGTCTTTTTCTTTGGCAGTCATAGGCTTTCTGTCCTTGGGCTCTGCATTGAGCGGTCCGTGAAGCTCAACCATTTTGCGCTTTACGGCATCTCTGCCCTGAAGAACGGTTACAGCATCAAGGTCGCCACCACGAACCGTTAAGAACGCAGTGTAATACTCAGTAGGTCTGTAAATTTTATACCAACCTAGACGGAGTGCCGCGATAACATAAGCTGCCGCGTGAGCCTTGGGGAACATATACTTGATTTTTCGGCAGGAGTCCATATACCAATCGGGCACACCGCAAGCCTTCATTGCATCTTCTGCACCCTCGGGGAAGCCTGTTTTTGCAACGATACCTTTTCGGGTAAGCTCCATTATCTTGAAAGCAAGACCCGAATCAAGACCCTTATGAATAAGATAGGTCATAATATCGTCACGGGTACCGATAACCTGTGAAATTGTGCACTGCCCACTTTTAATCAGTTCCTGCGCATTACCAAGCCAAACGTCAGTACCGTGGGAAAGTCCTGAAATCTGCAAAAGGTCAGAGAATTTCTTTGGTTGTGCTTCAACAAGCATTCCGCGAACAAAATCCGTACCCATTTCGGGAATTGAAAGTGTACCCGTTTCAACGCCAATGTCATCGGGAGTAAGTCCTAAAGCCGCGGGGCTTGTGCAAAGACTTACGATTTTGGGGTCGCACACGTCAACGTCCATAACATTAATTCCCGTCATATCCTCAAGGTGCTTATAAAGTGTGGGCACATCATGGCCGAGAATATCGAGCTTGAGAATTGTATCGTGGAGGAAATGGAAATCGAAGTGAGTGGTTTCCATATCCGACGAGGTATCGTTTGCAGGGTACTGAACGGCGGTGAAGTCGTAAACATCGAATTCATTGGGAACAACAACCATTCCGCCGGGGTGCTGACCCGTTGTACGCTTAATGCCCGTACAACCTCTGGTAAGTCTGTCCTCTTCGGCGCGTGAAACTATTTTTCCACGCTCTTCAAGGTATTTTTTAACATAACCGTAGGCAGTTTTATCGGCAACGGTTGCGATTGTGCCCGCCTTGAAAACGTGGTCGCGGCCAAACAATTCTTCTGTATAACGGTGAGCCTTGCCTTGATAATCACCTGAGAAGTTAAGGTCAATATCGGGAGCCTTATCACCGTGGAAGCCGAGGAAGGTCTGGAACGGAATTTCGTGACCGTCGCGAATCATAGGAGTATCACAATGAGGACAATTCTTCGGTGGCATATCAAAGCCCGAGCCGTATTCACCCTTTGTAAAGAACTCACTGTGCTTGCATTTTGCACAACGGTAATGGGGTGCAAGAGGGTTAACCTCTGAAATACCCGCCATTGTCGCAACGAAGGAGGAGCCAACCGAGCCTCGCGAGCCAACGTGATAACCGTGAGCCTCGGAATCCCAAACAAGCTTCTGCGCGATAATATAAAGAACCGCGAAGCCGTGCTTAATGATGGATTCAAGCTCCATTTCAAGTCTTTCTGCAACATACTCGTCAACGGGGTCGCCATACCATTCCTTTGCCTTTGCCCAACAAATGTCGCGAAGCTCTTGCTCGGCACCCGGAATTGTGGGGTTGAAGGTTCCGGGAGGAATGGGTGTAACCTGCTCAATCATATCTGCAATTTTGTTTGTATTTGTAACAACCACTTCAAATGCTGTATCTTCCCCTAAATATGCGAATTCTTCAAGCATTTCTTCGGTAGTCTTGAAATAGAGAGGCGCCTGATTATCAGCATCGTCAAAGCCCTTGCCTGCCATAAGAATTGCACGGAAAGCGGCATCCTCGGGGTCCATAAAATGAACGTCACCCGTTGCGCAGACTAATTTATTGAGTTTGTCACCTAAATGGATAATCTTGCGGTTGATTTCACGCACATCTTCAAGTGTTTTGATTTTGTTATACTCTTTATTTCTGTCGGGATTTTTCGCGTTGGGGTCAGAATGAGAGTCAATCATAAACTTATTGTTGCCGTCGGGCTGAATTTCAAGATAATCGTAATAGCTTGCGATTTCGAGTAATTCCTCGTCACTCTTTTCAAAAAGAATTGCCTTTATAAGCTCGCCCGCCTCACAAGCCGAGCCGAGAATTATACCCTCGCGGTGCTCGTTGAGCTTTGAACGTGGAATACAAGGTCTTGTGTGGAAATATGTAGTATGAGAAAGTGAAATAAGCTTATAAAGATTTTTAAGTCCCGCCTTATTCTTAACAAGCAGAATAATATGGTATCGGGGAAGCTTTTCCCAAGCAGTATCGGGGCTGTTAATGTCGTCAATAAGATAACCCTCAACGCCGTAAATAAGCTTGATGTCAGATTTTCCCTTGCCCTTTACCGCATCGGGATAGCCCTGTGCGTTACCGTGGTCGGTAATGGCAATGGCAGGGTGACCCCACTCGATTGCTCTTTTAACAAGCTTATCGGCAGAGGTCATACCGTCCATATCGGACATATTTGTATGTAAATGCAGTTCAACACGCTTGGTTTCTGCATTATCCTTCTTCTTTATGGGGGTTACCGTGCTTACCGCAGTTGCAGAAATAACATTTTCGCCTGCAAATTTGTCATAGCTTACACGACCGTAAGCCATTACGGTTATACCGTCGGCAAGTACACCTAAAAAGCTCTTTGCATTTTCGCAACGCTCAAAAATCTTAACTGTATAGGAATATGTTTTATCTGTAATATTGAAATTGATAATATTATTCTTACCGTCGCGTGTAGTTTTAACATCCGTACCAAAAACCTGACCCCAGACTGCAACTGCACCACTTTCAATATTGACATCCTTAAGGTGCTGAAGATTTGAATGTCTGATAAGATTTCCATAAATCGCCTTTTGTGTTTCAAGATAAATGGGGAAGCCCTCTTTTATTACGTGGGGCTTGGGTTCATTGCTTTCAGTAGGGCTTGGAATATTCTTTTCGCGACGGATTTCTTCGTCAACCTTTTTCTGCATTTCGTCAATAGCAGATTCTGTATTAAATTCGCCCTGCATAAGAGTAACAGTTATATCTACGCCGAAAACTGCACGGATAATTTTTTCAAGCTCTGTGTGGCAGTTTGCGCCCTCAAGAATGTTTTTACCGCCTTTTTTAAGGCTTACAAGCAATTCTTTGCCGTGAAGCTTATAATCGGCATCGCTGAAATAACCGTTTGCAACAACATTTCGGGATTTGAGTATATTTATAAGCATTTCCATATACTCGGTTGTAAAGCCCGTTCTTGTTTCGTCGCAAGTGATTTCTATATTGACATTGACAGCCCTTGAAAGTTCAGTTTCAAGAGCTTTAATGCGGTCGTTTTCAATTTTTCTGTAAGGCTTGATTTTAAGCCTTGCGGAGCATTTTTCGTGGCAGACTGAAAATCCCGTAATATCTGCATAAGCAATATCGAGATTTTTCTCCCAAGCAAAATACTCACCGAAAAGTGATTTTACTATCGCCATATATTTTCACACCGTTACATTTTTTCGATTTCTTTTAAAAGTTCTTCTACAATTTCGTTTTCAGCAACCTTTTTAAGCACTTCGCCGTGCTTGAAGATTACGCCGCAACCGTCACCGCCCGCAACGCCGATGTCAGCCTCTTTGGCTTCACCGGGGCCGTTGACAACGCAACCCATAACTGCAACCTTAATGGGCTTATCATAATTTGCAAGCTCTTTTTCAATTTTATCGGCAAGTCCGATTAAGTCGATTTTTGTTCTGCCACAGGTGGGGCAGGAAACAATCTGGGCACAGTCCGTTTTGATACCTGCTGCCTTAAGAATATCATAACCTGCCTTAACCTCGGTTACAGGGTCGGCGGTCATTGAAACGCGGATTGTGTCGCCAATGCCGTCAAGAAGAAGTGAGCCGATACCGATGCTCGATTTCACAAGCGCCATATTGTGAGTGCCCGCCTCAGTAACACCAAGGTGCAAGGGGTAATCACACATATCGGCTACAAGGCGGTAAGCCTTGACCATCTTTTGCACATCCGATGATTTGATTGAAACCACAATATCGTTGAAATCAAATTTTTCGAGGAGTTTAATATGATACATTGCACTTTCAGCCATAGCCTCGGGTGTGGGTGAACCGTACTTTGCAAGCAATTCTTTTTCGAGTGAGCCTGAGTTTACACCAATGCGGATTGGCACATTATGTAAACGGCAAGCCTCTGCCACTGCACGCACCTTTTCATCATCACCTATATTACCCGGGTTAATTCTGATTTTATCAACACCCGCCACAACGCTTTCAAGAGCGCAACGATAGTCGAAATGAATGTCGGCAACTACGGGGATTTTCACCGCCTCTTTTACCGCATAAAGAGTTTTAATTGCCTCTTTATTGGGAACTGTAAGACGGATAATCTGACAACCTGCCTGCTCCAAAGCCACAGCTTGTCTTACATTGCCCTCTGCGTCCTCTGCAGGCACATTGAGCATTGACTGAACTGAAATGGGATTGTTGCCACCTATTTTAACATTACCTGCCGTAACTACTCGGCTTTTTCTGCGTTCTATCATTTTAAATCACCCTAATTTTTAATTAAAGTTACTATATCGTTAAAGGTTACTACCAACATTAACAAAAGCAAAAGTGCAAGTCCTGCACCGTGAACATAGCCCTCATATTTGGGATTAATGGGTTTTCTGCGAATTCCCTCAATAACGAGGAATAAAAGTCTGCCACCATCGAGTGCGGGAAGTGGCAACACATTGAACACGCCGATATTGATTGAAACAAACGCCATAAGCGTAAGAGCGGTTATGAGACCATCTTTACTGCCTACCGCACCTGCCGCCGCATCTGCAATTATATTTACCGTTCCCACGGGACCCGATAAATCCGTCAAGCCGTATTGCCCCGTCACCAAGTCAAAAAGGCTTAACCACACAAGGCGGGCAATTGATGCCGTTCTTCTGAAAGAATTTTCAAATACGTTGAAGAATGTGGGCTCTTCACCTACAATTACAAAATCATAGGTAATAAGAGTGTAGTCGCCGTCCTTTTCAGTTTCAAAGGTAACATCTGAAAGTTCAACCTTTTCACCGTCACGGCGCACGGTCATATCAAAAACACCGTCATCACTGCGGGTCATAAGGAATGAAATATCCATATCGGAGAAAACACGGTGACCGTCAATTTCAAGGAATTCGTCACCCTCTTTAAGCCCCGTCTGCTGACTTACAGCATTCTCTTGAAAATACAAAATCTGATTTGTGCCGATTAAATCTTCCATTGAGAGAACTGTTGCCACAATCACAACGCCTAAAATCAGGTTCATAACAGCACCCGCGGCAACAATTATGAATTTTTGCCACACTTTTTTGCGGTTAAAGGCATTTTCATCCTGACTTTCTTCGTCCTCACCCTCCATACTCACATATCCGCCGATGGGCAGAAGTCTGAGTGCATAGGTAGTTTCACCCTTTTTCTTTTTAAAAAGGGCGGGACCCATACCGAGAGCGAACTCATTTACCTTTACCTTAAAAAGCTTTGCAAAGGTAAAGTGACCGAGTTCATGTATTGAAATTAAAAGTCCGAAGAAAAGAATGGCAACAAGAAACGGCCAGACCTTAGACCAGATTTCCAAAAAAATCACTGCTTTCTAAAAATTACTTTGCGTATTTGATAACTAACTCGCGTGCTAACTTGTCTGCCTCGTCAACATCGTCTGCGGTGTAACAATCCACCTTAGGAGCCTCATTCATAACACGTTCAACAAGCTCACCAATCCGTAAAAATCCTATTTCGCCCTTACGGAACATCAAATTCGCCTGCTCATTTGCAGAGTTTGCAAATGCGGGGTAAAGTCCGCCACGGGTAATCGCCTCACGACAGATATTCATACAGGTGAAAGTCTCATAATCGGGCTTATAGAATGTGAGAGTGCCCAATTGTGTCAAATCAAGCTCGCCTGTGAGAGATTCTGTTCGTTCGGGATAAGTGAGTGCATATTGAATTGGGATTTTCATATCGGGAAGACCCAATTGTGCAATCACCGCATTATCGGTATATTCCACCGCAGAGTGAATTATACTCTCACGGTGAACAACAATTTCAATTTTTGATGGGTGAACATCAAAAAGCCATACTGCTTCAATCAATTCAAGACCCTTGTTCATCATTGTAGCGGAGTCGATGGTAATTTTTTGTCCCATACTCCAATTGGGGTGTTTAAGCGCATCGGAAACTGTGACCTTTGCTAATTCTTCACGGGTCTTGCCGAAGAATGGTCCGCCACTTGCAGTAAGAATAATTCTTTTAAGAGCTCTGTTTGTAGGTTGCCCCTGCAAGCACTGAAATATTGCAGAATGCTCGCTATCTACGGGTAAAATGTCAATTCCTTTTGCCTTTGCCCTACCCATTACAAGCTGACCGCCCGCAACAAGAGTTTCTTTATTAGCAAGGGCAATCTTTTTGCCTGCATCAATGGCGGTGAGTGTGGGGCGAAGTCCTGCCATACCCACAACTGAGTTAATTACAGTATCTGCCTCGTCGATTGCGGCACATTCGCAAACGCCTTGAAGCCCTGCAAGGACTTTTGTGTCGGTATCTGCCACACGGATTGCGAGTTCCTTTG
The DNA here is from genome assembly GCA_964457415.1 of uncultured Eubacteriales bacterium. Taxonomy (GTDB): domain Bacteria; phylum Bacillota; class Clostridia; order Oscillospirales; family Acutalibacteraceae; genus Fimenecus. The sequence goes on from CAYWFB010000006.1 coordinate 15,062, forward strand.
CGGCATTTTCGTCAACAAGCGCGGCGATTTTTGGCTTGAATTCGCGTATTTGCTCCTCAATTAAATCCACGTTAGAATATGCCGAAAGCGCGGAAACCGAGTAACCGCACTTTTTTGCTGTTTCAAGGCTCTGCGTACCGATTGAACCGGTTGAGCCCAATATACTTAAATTTTTTGTAGTCATTATATAACAACTCCGAAAATATTAAAGATAGCATAAAATGCCACAAGTACAAATATAAGACTGTCAAAGCGGTCCATAATTCCGCCGTGACCGGGAATAAGCTTACCGAAATCCTTAATGCCGAAATTACGTTTGATTACAGATGCGGTCAAATCGCCACACATACTGATTATTGACAAGAAAACTGTCATTAAAATCACGGCAAGGTAATTATTCTCTTTGGTTTCAAAAATAAGATTTGTGAAAACTGCGTAAAGTATAACTGTTGAAATTACACAGCCTACCACACCACCGACAGCACCCTCAACAGTCTTTTTGGGGCTTATATTGGGACAAAGCTTATGCTTACCGCAAAAACTACCCACAAAATATGCCATAACGTCCGTCATCCACGCACAGAACATTGCGAAAAGGATTAAGAAAAGTCCGTGATTTTCGTTGTAATTGTGCTCGGGAAAAGCTTTATGAATGTCGCGGAAATACAAAAGTCTTGTGATTGCAAAAGGAACACCAAGAGAGCCGATTACAACCGTTGCAATATGTGAAAACTCGGTTTTTTCATATTCAAAGAGCATAAAAATGCACAATGCCAAAATATAAAGACAAACAAGATATTCTGCTTTGAGGTTAAGCCCTATATCCTGTAAATATCCGCCAAATTCATAATATAACGGAACCACGGCAGAAGCAATAAGGCTTAACACCATAACGGGTTTATTTTGAAGCTTTACTGCGTGATTTAATTCGTGTGTTGCGATAACGCAAAGCGCTGCCATAGCGAACACGAGCACGGGTGTGTTGCGCAAGAACAACATTGTTATGCCAAATGCTGCCCAGATGAGTCCAAATACAATTCTTTTAGCCATAAATTAACTCCTACACTCCACCGAAACGGCGGTTTCTCTTTTCAAACTCCCTGAGCGCCTCAATTAAATCCTCTTCTGTAAAATCAGGCCAGAGCACATCTGTAAACCACAACTCTGCATAAGCTGACTGCCATGTTAAGAAGTTTGAGGTTCTGTACTCCCCGCTGGGTCTGATAATAAGGTCGGGGTCAGGAATATTCTTTGTATAAAGATGATCTGAAATCGTGTCTTCTGTGATTTCATCGGGGGCAATTTCCCCTGCCGCCACCTTTTTTGCAATTTCCTGAACGCCCTGTGTTATTTCGTGACGACCGCCATAATTTATAGCGATATTCAGAATAACATTATTCTTGTCGCTACTTTCCGCCTCAGTATGCTCCATTAAAGCCAGAATATCTTCGGGAATTCCCGCACGGTCACCGATAAAACGAAGAGAAATTCCTTTTTCTTCGTTTTCGGCTTTTCTATCTTCTGCTTCAATTAAGTATTCGCGGAAAAGCTGCATTATTGCGTCAACCTCTTCTTGAGGTCTTTTCCAGTTTTCGGTTGAAAAGGCATAGAAGGTCAGGCACTTAACACCCACATCTGCGGCAAATTCACCTATTCGGCGAAATGTTTTAGCACCCTCAATATGACCTTTATAGCGAGGCAGCCCCCTCTGCTTTGCCCAACGGCCGTTACCATCCATAATAATGCCGATATGCTTTGGCAACACTGAAAATTTTGGAATGTTATTTTTATCCATAAGCTTAAAATATGCAAATCGGGGCGGAATTATCCGCCCGCAATTTGTTTATATCTCCATAATTTCTTTTTCTTTTTTGTCGGCTACTGCGTCAATTTCTTTGATAAATTCATCAGTAATCTTCTGAATTTTTGTTTCAGCGTTTTTCTGGTCATCCTCTGTAATCTCGCTGTTTTTCTTCATAGCCTTAATTTTATCCATTGCATCGCGACGGATTGAACGGATTGCAACCTTTGACTCCTCAGCAGTTTTGCTTACATCCTTGCAAAGAGCCTTTCTGCGATCTTCTGTAAGGGGTGGGAATGTAAGACGGATAACCTTACCATCGTTCATAGGAGTAATGCCGATGTCAGAAGCCTGAATAGCCCTTGAAATGGGGTTGATTGTAGAAACGTCCCATGGCTGAATAATAAGAATTCTGCCTTCGCTTACTGAAACGGCAGCCATCTGCTGAATGGGAGTGGGAACTCCGTAATAGTCAACAGAAATTCTATCAAGAACTGCGGGAGTTGCTCTGCCTGCACGCATTCCTGCAAATTCTTTTTCAAGAGCCATAACGGTCTTGTTCATTTTTTCTCTCATTGTGTCAAATACTGTATTCATAAATATATCTCCTTTTATTTCTCTGAAACTACTACTGTGCCCACGTTTTCACCAAGAACTGCCTTAACCATATTCTGAGGCTCTTGAAGATTGAAAACAAGAAGAGGAATATCGTTATCTCTGCAAAGAGAAGCAGCAGTGCTGTCCATAACTGCAAGACCCTTGTTCAAAATATCCTGATGTGTAATTACATCGTATTTGATTGCATCGTCAAAGCGGTTGGGGTCTTTGTCATAAACGCCGTCAACATTTGTTGCCTTGAAGATGATGTCTGCATCAATTTCAGCAGCACGAAGAGCCGCTGCAGTATCAGTTGAGAAGAAGGGGTTGCCTGTTCCGCAACCGAAAATTACTACTCTGCCCTTTTCAAGATGGCGCTTTGCACGGTGGCTGATGTAAGGCTCTGCAATTTTGTTCATTTCAATTGCAGTCTGAACTCTTACAATTACGCCCATCTGTTCAAGTGAATCTGCAAGAGCCAAGGAATTCATAACAGTTGCAAGCATACCGATGTGGTCAGCTCTTGTTCTGTCCATATCACCGCTTGAACGACCGCGCCAGAAGTTACCGCCGCCAACAACAATTGCAACCTCTGTGCCAAGCTCTGTCATTTCTTTGATTGCAGAACAAACACTGTTTACAGTATTAAAATCAAATCCGTGCTTCTTGTCGCCTGCAAGCACCTCGCCGCTGACCTTTAAGAGCACTCTTTTATATTTGGGTTCCATAAAATATACACCTCCGCGGCAGACCATACTTCTCCGTCTACCATATTTAGTATATTTTACAATAAAATCGCTATTCTGTAAAGTGGAATTTTAAACAATTACAGTATAATTTATTCTACAAATTAAGCATTGACTAAAAATCGCTTAAGATATATAATTATTTTGTATGAGTTTGTCCCTAAAAGAACAATTACGAGGTGCAAAAGAGATGGCGAATAAGCCTTTTGATATTGAAAAAATTTGTGAAATATTTTCACTTAAAGGCGATTTTACAGGCTATGAAAAATGTAATAACGGGCATATCAACAGTACATATAAGTTGATTTTTGAAGAGAACGGAAAAGTAAAAAAATATGTTCTTCAGTTGATTAATACGGCTGTGTTTAAAGACCCTCACAAGCTTATGAGCAATATTGTGGCAGTTACAAGCCATATCAGTAAAAAGAATAAAGAGCTTAATATTCCGTGGGCAGACCGCGGAACTCTGACTTTTATCCCCTGCACAGACGGTAAGTATTATTATATTGACGAAGCAGACAATTGCTGGCGTGTTTACGGATATATTGACGATGTTTATACCTGTAATGCCCTTGACAGTGCCGAGGTTTTTGAGAATGCAGGCGTGGCATTCGGTGAATTTCAGAATATTCTTGCAGATTTTGATGGCGCTTCTCTTTTTGAAACTATTGAGAATTTCCACAACACCGCATCACGATTTAATGATTTGAAAAAAGCCATTGAAGATAATAAATCCGGCAGACTTGACACCGTTCGTGAAGAGATTGAATTCGCTTTGGCTCGCGAGGCTGATACCCATGTGCTTGTTGATATGATTGACGAGGGCAAGCTCCCCTTACGCGTTACTCATAACGACACAAAGCTCAACAATATTCTTTTTGACAATATTTCGGACAAGGGTATTTGCATTATCGACCTCGACACAGTTATGCCCGGTCTTTCACTCTACGATTTCGGTGACAGTATCCGATTTGGTGCAAACACCGCCGCAGAGGACGAAAAGGATGTGTCTAAAGTAAGTTTAAGCCTTGAACTTTATGAAGCTTATGTCAAAGGCTATTTGAGCAGTGCCCAAAATGCACTTACAGACCTTGAAAAAGAGCTTTTACCCTTTGGTGCAAAGCTTATGACATATGAATGCGGAATCCGTTTTCTTATGGACTATCTTAACGGCGATGTGTATTTCCACACAGATTATCCTGAACACAATTTAGTCCGTTGCCATACACAGTTTGCGCTCGTAGCTGATATGGAAAAGAAAATGGACGAAATGCTTGAAATTACAAAAAAGTATTGTTAATACGCATAAAAAATAGCGAAAGCACTTACCAATCGGCAAGTGCTTTTCTTTCTGTTATTCAGGGATATAAGTGTATGCTTTAAAGCCTTCGGAATAGCGTTGTTCGCCGTCGGGCATAACCCACATCGCTTCAACATTATCCATTGATTTAACAAGTTCAAGCCCCTCTTCGTAATCCATAATGAAGAGTGCTGTTGACATTGCGTCGCCAAGACCTGAATCATCGGTAAGCACTGATACAGAGCGGTATTTTGTACCGGGCATCAAGGTTGCGGGGTCGATAATATGGTGATAATTTTCACCGTTAACCACATAAAAACGCTGATACGAGCCACTTGTGACAAGGGATTCGCCCGACATATGAAGAAACTCAATGTGAGGAACTTCTTCATTTTCTGTATCGGGGTTTTCAATACCAACATTCCATGGCTTTTCGTTTGCCTCTCCGATTGTGCGGACATTTCCGCCCAAATTGAGAAGATAGCCTGTAACGCCTTTTTCTTCGAGATATTCTGCGATTTTTTCTGCCGCATAGCCCTTTGCGATTGCGCCCACATCAAGGCTCATTTCAGGGTCTGCAAGGTAAACTGTATTTTTCTCATCATCAATAATCAAATCGTCAATATTTGTATGCTTTGCGGCTTCTGTAAGCTTTTCCATAGGTGGCAATTCTGCAGTTGTGGGGTCATCAAGACCGCGATTGCGGTAAACATGCCATATTTTCAGCACACTACCCATTGCAACATTCACATTGCCGTCGGTTTTTGCATACATCTCCTTGGCAAAGGTAAGCATATCGATAATTTCCTGGTCAACCGTAACCTCGGTGTGCTTGCCGTCGCTAAGGTCATTGATTGTTACAAGATTATTAAGCCCGTTGTAACGGTCATAAATAGTGAAAAGGCGGTGATATTCATTGAGAAGTGTTTTGATTTCTTCACAGACCGCATCAAACTCCTCTTCGGTTTCTGCATAACCGATAATTGTAGTGGCAGTGTCGAAATAATCGAAGTAATATTCACTGTATTTATTAAGTTTTGGAGTTTTATCGCAAGCCACAAGCCCAAAGCTTTGCACAAACAACAATGCGATTATCAATAATAATGAATTTACTTTTTTCATTTTAACACTTCCAATAAAATGGGGATGTTGCTTTCACAACATCCCCGAATTTTAATTATCTAACAATTAAGCAACTGTTGAAGCTTTAACAGCAGCTTTAATCATATCGCCGATAGCCATTGTGCAACCTGCTGTTGCAAGGTCGCCCTGTGCATAGCCATCTTCAGCTGCAAGAGCTGCGAAATCAGCAGCTGTCTTGCCAACGAGAGCCTTGTCAAACTCAGCAGCCTGAGCGTACCACTCAAGAACTGCGCCTTCGCTACCGTCGTGCTTTGCGCCGAACTTAGCCATATTGTAATCGTCGCCGAGTTCAAGCTTTGTCTTGATTGTTGCGTCAGCAGCGAGTGTTGCAGCACCCTTAACATCAAATGTTACTTTACCCTGTGTGCAGTCTGTCTTAGCAACTACAACCTTACCGTCAGCATCAACAACTGTTGCAACAACTGTTGTGTCAATCTGTGCAACGCCGTCTTTTTCTTCAGTAGCGTCAGCACTTGAGTGTGAGTTAGCTGCTACAAGAGCAACGTTGAGCTTGTTTTCTGCTGTTGCAGCTGAATCAACTGCGCCGGCAACTGCCTTTTCAAGAGCACCAACGAAGTCTGCAATGCTGATTGTGCAACCTGCTGTTGCAAGGTCGCCTGTTGCATAAGTATCTTCAGCCATATACGCCTTAACTTCATCAAGAGTCTTGCCCTTAACTGTTGTCATGAAAGCATCAGCCTGAGCGTACCACTCAAGAACTGTGCCTTCGCTACCGTCATGCTTTTGACCGTAAGCAGCCATGTTGTAATCTGTGCCTTTTTCGTACTTTGTTCTGAGCTCTTCAGTAGCAACTACTTTACCTTCTGAAGTCCAAGCTGTTGCAATCTGAGCTGTGTCAAGGTCGATAGCAACGATTTTGCCGTCAGCATCAAGAAGAACAGCAACTGCTGTTGTGTTAACCTGACCTGAACCATTTGTTTCGCCTTCTGCACTCTTTGCGTCGCCATAGTTAGCAACTACGCCCATACCGAACTTAAGTGTTGCAGCATCATCACCGTTGTTTGCGGGGTCTTTTGAGCAACCTGCAAGAGCAACAACTACGGAAAGCATTACTACTGCGAGAACTATGCTGAGGATCTTTTTCATAGTGAATTTCTCCTTTAAAAGAAAATTTTATAAATGGGGTGCAAATAATTATGCACCCACAAATTTACAAATAAATTATTACATAAAAAAACCTATTTGTCAATAAATTAACAACAAATAGGTCACTAAAAATCGATTACATTTTTGTTACAAAATTCTCTATATTTTTACCTTTTCAAGACGTTTTAAAAGCATCGAGCCTGCAATTCCTATGAAAACGCCGGCAATCGTTCCCGTTACGGCGAGAACAATCATATAATAGCCTAACTGAGTTGTGTCAAAAAGCGCAATTGCAACTAAAATCTGCCCTAAATTGTGGCTTATTCCGCCCACAACACTCACACCCACCGTTGAGAAAAGGTTGAGCTTTTTGCAGATTGTCATAAGCACAAGGCTCAATGTGGCGCCCACCACGCTATACATAAGCATCATACCGCTACCGAAAAGCAGGAACGACGAGAAAAGCACTCTAATAAGAGAAACTGTTGCCGCCTCTTTAACGCCAAGCTTATAAAGCAGGATGATAATTATTATATTGGGAAGACCCATCTTTATGCCGGGCACTGCACTCCATATAGGTGGCAATTGTGACTCAACATAGGACAGAACAAGCGCCAAGGCGGTGAACACACCTAAAAACGCAAGTTTTGTTACTCGTTCTTTTTTCATAGAAAACTCCGAAAAGAAAAATATAGGTATCTTTATACGGCCACATCAATGGCAGAATCCGTATTATCAGCTACAATCTCAAAAACCACCTTATGAGGCAGGCAGACAATAGTTTCGCCCACATACTGCGCGGCACGGGTTTCGGCGCAGATACCGTCGGGGCAATTCGCCGAACTTACATATGCTTTGCCGTCTTTTATTGTAAGCACATTGATGTCTTCGTTATTTTCACCTGTGGTGACTGTTACCTCTGTATCAACAGAAAGCGGATAAACTGCGGTCTGCTCGCCATTAATGTTTACTGCGACGAAAGCTCCTGACTCTTTATTGAGACCGAAAAACAAAAGTCCTGCCGCCGCTATAACAGCTATAACGGCGACAAGGATAATGTCATTGCGAATTTTACGCTTTTTGTCAGAGGTTGCAGATTTTTTTATATTTTCTGTATTGCTCATATTTTTCCGTTGACCATATCAACAATTTTCAGACGACCTGTAGGACAAACTGTCGCACACTCGCCGCAATCATTACACTTATCGTAATCAATAACTGCAAGGTTATCAACAACTTTAATTGCATCATGCTGACAGGTTTTTTCACATTTTTTACAACCGATACAGGCATTCATACAATGTTTACGGGCAGTTGCACCCTTTTCTTTGTTACTGCAAGCAACAGCAACCACAACATCTTCTCCGACAAGAGAAATAACTCCCTTTGGACAAGTCTTAACACATTTTCCGCAAGCAATACATTCTCTGGGATCAATATGTGCAAGGTCATCAAATACATAAATCGCACCTACGGGACACACAGATGCGCAGTCGCCACAGCCGATACAACCATATTTACACTGTGAAGGACCGCCGTAAACCATTGTTGCAGCTTTGCAAGTCTGAATTCCTTCATAAATCACATTATAATTTACTGCTGAGCAATCACCACTACAGTTAACGTAGGCTACTTTAGGCTTGTCAACCTTAACCTCAACGCCGAGAATACCTGAAAGCTGAGCTGCAACATCGGGTCCACCGGGGATGCAAAGGTTTGCTTCTGCCTTGCCGTTCGCTACTGCTTCGGCATAAGCGTCACAGCCTGCATATCCGCAAGCGCCACAGTTTGCACCGGGAAGACACTCGCGAACCTTAACGGCAGTTTCGTCTTCTTCAACTGCGAAGAAATGAGATGCCACGGCAAGCAACACGCCTGCAATAAGGCCTACTATTGCCACTACAAGAAGAGCTGATAAAATTTCCATTTGTCAGTACCTCCTTATGCCAACAAATTTTCAACAATTCCGGCAAAGCCGAAGAATGCCATTGAAACGAATGATGCGGCTACGAGTGTTACGGGAAGTCCCTTGAAAGACTCGGGAACTTCACTCTCTTCAATGCGTGAGCGCACACCTGAGAAGAGTACCATTGCGAAAAGGAAGCCAAGACCGCAACCAAGTGAGCTTACCATTGAGAATAAGAATGCATTGGGGTCTTCAACACCGTAGTCTGTAATATTATTGATAGTTACACCGAGAACTGCACAGTTTGTTGTGATAAGAGGAAGGTAAACACCCAAGCTCTTATGAAGTGCAGGGATAAACTTCTTCAAGAAGATTTCTATAAACTGAACGAGCGCTGCAATAACAAGGATAAATACGATTGTCTGCATGTATCCCATATTGAGAGGCTCAAGAATATAAGCCTGAATGGGCCATGTTACTGCAGTTGCAACGAGCATAACGAAGATAACCGAAATACCCATGCCAACTGACTGATTTACCTTCTTGGAAACGCCAAGAAAGGGACAGATTCCTAAAAATCGGCTTAAAACGTAGTTGTCAACGAGGACAGAAGACATAATAATGATGATTAAGGTTTTTACCATTTCCATTTATTTGCCCTCCTTTTCTGCTGATGCACAACCGCCGCTACAGCTTGCCGCTGAGGGACAGCCTGCACAAGAGAATTCCTTTTTCTTGATAAGCTTGCCCTTTGTAATCTTATTAACTACGGCAATAAGAATACCGTAAACCATAAGTCCGCCGGGTGCCTTTGTAAGAATTTCAATTCTGTGGTCAATTACGAAGGGAATTTCAAATCCCATAAATGTACCTGCACCAAGAACCTCACGAACAGTTGACATTGCAAGAAGTGCGATTGTAAAACCAAGACCCATTCCAATACCGTCAAGTGCTGACTTACCGATTGAGTTTTTACCTGCAAACATTTCTGCACGACCAAGAATAATGCAGTTAACAGTAATAAGAGCAAGGTAAACACCTAAGGTTTCATACAAATCGGGCAGGAATGCCTGAATAATCATCTGAACAACCGTAACGAAGCCTGCAATAACAACTATGTAGCAGGGAATTCGTACTGTGTCGGGAATAAATTTACGAAGTGCTGAAATAACAATGTTTGAGCAGATGAGAACTGCCATTGTTGCAAGGCCCATACCCAACGCACCGTCAACAGATGTTGTGGTTGCAAGTGTTGGGCAGGTTCCGAGAATAAGAACAAAAACGGGGTTTTCACGGAGCAGGCCTTTAAAAAGAATTGACAAATTGTTTTCTTTACTCATCTTTATGCCACTCCTTCCATAATTTTAACAGCTTCAATTGCTTTACCAACAGCGGTCTTGTAACCGTTTGTAGTAATTGTTGCACCGCTGATTGCATCGACATCCTTATAGGTTGCTTCTTCCTTGCCGTTGAACTGTGAGTAGAACTCCTTGTCAGCGCAAGCTGAACCGATACCATCTGTTTCACTCTGTTTGGTTGTTATACAGTTGATAATCTTTCCGTCAGCTGTAAGAGCAATCTTGATGTAGATATATTCACCTGATGGATTGTAGTAATGGTCACCGTTGATACCAAAGCCTGATGCGTGAAGTTCAAGCACATAATTACCACTTGCGGTCTTGTATGCCTTTTCAACGTGTGCAGGCATATCAGCATATTTTGTGATGTCGATTTCTTCCATTGAAGAATTTGCCATAAGCTTTGCCTGAGTCTCAATGTTAGCCTTAACATCTTCAGCCACATCAGAAACAACCACGCCGTTTGTGTCAACGCCAACGAAGATTGCTTCTTCGCCCTCGCCTGTTACATAAACAGTACCTGCACCGTTGTCTGCGGTGTAAACTGCTGAAACTCCCTCAAGCACCTCACAGATAAATACTTCTGTGAACTTATCGCCTGTGGGAAGCGCCGCTACAAGATTGTCAGCAAGAATCTGTTCTTCTGAACGGATATCAACGCTTTCGCCGCCGAGAATGAGTGCAGAGTTCAGAGCATCTTTAACCGCACCCTTATAAGCACCGGTTGTCATTGTTGCGCCTGAAACCGTTGCAACTCCGTCAATTGTGTCAACAGTTGCGCCGATTGTTGTTGTGCCATAAGTCTTTTCGTGGCTCAATGTCTCATTACTTGAAAGACAAACTGCACCTGTTACTGCACCGTCAGCACCAACGCCGCACATAATAATCATATTGGGGCCGTAGCCTGTTGCGGTAACCTTGAACACGCTACCGCCGTTTGATGCGGTGTATGCTTCAAGAATTGAGTCGGGAAGTGTGTACTGTGTTAAATCAACTGCGGTGAAGTCGCCACCGTCGGGCATAACCTCAAGCAACGCTGCGTTTGCTGCCGCACCTGCGTTTTTCTCAATAATTGGAGCTGTGAGCTTATTTGTTGCCGCAAGAAGTGCCGCAATCACCGCACATATTACTGTAAGAGAGATGATGCTTTTCAAATACTTTTTCATTTCTTTGCACCTCCGAACAGTTTACGGTTGCACAATGAATCGATATAGGGGTTTACAATGTTCATAAAGAGAATCGCAAATGAAACTCCCTCAGGATATGTACCCCAGAATCGAACAAGCACTGTAATAACACCTGCGCCGATACCGAAAATGATTTTGCCCTTCGCAGTTGAGGGTGATGTAACATAGTCGGTTGCCATAAAGATAGCACCGATTAAAAGTCCACCTGAAAGTGTCCATGCAAGAGCAGTCTCAAAATTACCACCTTCAACAAGAAGAGTGAATAAGAATGCCGTGCCGATAAACGCTACGGGAATATGCCAGCTGATTACCTTACGAACAAGAAGATAAATTCCGCCAATGATAAGAGCCAATGCACAGGTTTCACCGATAGCACCGCCGTTTTTACCAAGGAATAAATCCATAAGATTAAGTGTTACGTCATTATCAAGGTCTGTAAGAGGAGTAGCACCAGAGGCTGAATCCATTCCTGCGGGGAACACAGAGGCTGTCATTGAACCAAAAGCAAGAAGCATAAATACACGGGCTGTAATTGCAGGGTTAACAATATTTTTACCAAGACCACCGAACACGCATTTAACAACGATGATTGCAAATGCAGAGCCAACCGTTGCCTGCCACAACGGAATGTTTGCAGGAAGGTTGAGTGCGAGAAGAAGTCCTGTAACAACAGAGCTTAAATCGCTTACTGTCTGCTCTTTTTTTACGATAATGTTGAAAAGAAGCTCGCAAGCAACTGCGGCAATCACACAGGTTGCCACTACAAACAGAGCATTTATTCCGAAGAGTACAATGCCTGCGAGTGTTGCGGGAAGAAGAGCAATAATCACGTCAAGCATTATGCCTTGAGTTGTTTTCTTACCGTGAATATGAGGCGAAACTGAAACATGAAGTTTTTCCATTATGCATTTGCCTCCTTTTCCTTATACTCGCGAAGTGCCATTTTAGCAAGTTTATTTGTCTGAACAAGAGGTCGGTTTGCGGGGCATCCATAAGAACAGCATCCGCATTCCATACAAGCCTCAAGTCCTGCCTTTTTAACCATTTCCATATCGTTGTTTTTATAGCCCTTAACAACTGCGGTAACATTTATGCCGAAAGGACAATGATTGATACAGTTGCCGCAACGGATACACGCCGTAGTTTTCGGCTTTTTGGTTTCTTTTTTATCAAAGGCAAGAACTGCATTTGTCTGCTTGAGCACAGTAACAGTCAAGTCGGGAACTGCAACGCCCATCATAGGACCGCCATAAACTACTTTATCGGGGTCACACTTAAAGCCACCGCAGAATTCAAAAACCTCTGCTAACGCTGTGCCGATAGGAGCAATAACATTTTTAGGCTCGTTCACTGCACCGCCGTCAACTGTAATTGTTTTTTCAACAAGCGGCATACCTGTTTTAAGATAAGCGCCCATATTTGCCATTGTGGTGGAGTTGCACACGATACAGCCCACATCTGCGGGAAGCTGACCGGGTTTTACAACTCTGCCGGTTAAATTATAAATTAAAACTTTTTCGCCACCCTGAGGATAAATTGCAGGAAGAACTACAACCTTAACCTTATTATTCTTTGAAGCAATTTCATTCATCTTTACAATTGCTTCAGGCTTGTTCTTTTCAATACCGATAATGATTTTTGAGAAGTTAAAATATTTGTCAACTGTTTCGATTGCAAGAGCTATATCATCTGCTCTTTCAACCATTGTGAAAGAGTCGCTTGTGATATAGGGCTCACACTCAGCGCCGTTGATAACAAGTGTATCGACCTCTTCGTCAGTTGCGAGCTTAACGTATGTGGGGAAGCCTGCGCCTCCCAAGCCTACGATACCGCTATGCTTTACAGCCTCAATTAAATCCTCCTTACTGTTTACTTCAGGAGGTGCGATGGAAGAGTCGGGAGTCATTGCTCCGTCAGACTCAATTGTTATTGCAGGAGCTGAACTTCCGTTTGAAAGAATTACATCTGCAATCTTTTTGACAGTTCCCGAAACGCTTGCATAAACGGGAGATGAAATCACACCGTTCTGTTCAGCTACTAAAGTACCCACATCCACGTGGTCCCCAACTTTAACAACGGGAATGGCCGGCTTGCCGATATGCATAACCGTAGGAAGAGTAACTGTTTTAACATCAGTCATTCTTACAGCAGACATATTGGCTGTGTTTTTTCTGTGGGGTACGTGAATACCACGAAGAGAAAAAGCCATTTCTATTGACCTACCTTTCTGAAATGCGTATTGGAACAGTTAATCCCCCTCCCCAACATTCAAAGAGGGTACAACACCGCACAATACATTCTGTATCGTTTTATATTATATATCCTCGAGGAAAATCTGTCAACAGAACAAAATTTAGAGTTTATAGTTAAATCTGTTAAAAATTTTGATTATGAGTTGTTTTGACATTTTTTGCTGTTGACTTTGTTTTTTCAAAAGAGTATGATAAAGTCGTTTTCTTTATCTAATATTCATATACCTAATAATATAGTTTTTTAAGGAGGTACTGTTTTATGGTGATTTTACTTTTCATTTTGTGGCTTATACTCAACGGACGCTTTACCGCTGATGCGGGTATGCTTCAAATAGTTGTTATAGGTCTTGTAGTGGCAGGTGTCGCCTATTGGTTTGCACACAAGGCATTGGGCTACACACTCAAAGCAGAGCTTGAAATGTTGAAAAAAGCACCCATTCTCGTTGCCTACCTTTTTCTTTTAATTAAAGAAATCATAGTAGCGAATTTTCAGATGATGAAAATTGTGCTTGGCAAAAAGCTGGACGTTCATCCTGTAATGGTGAAAATCAAGGTTCCTCTCAAAACTAATTTTGCCCGTGTGCTTCTTGCTAATTCAATTACCCTCACCCCCGGCACAATCACCGCAGAGCTTGAGGGCGATGAACTGACAATTCACTGTGTTGACACTTCATTCTCTGAGGGAATGGAGAGCAGTTCATTTGTAAAAATGCTGGAAAGGTTGGAGAAATAATATGATAGAACAGGCTTATTCATACTTATACATCGCAGTCTGCATTTGCCTTGGTATTGCAGTTATTGCCACCCTTATCCGCTCAATCACTGCAAAGACAATTATCGGTAGATTTATCGGCATAAATATGCTCACCACAATAGTTCTTATTGTGATTTGTATTCTCACTCTTTTATTTAAAGAAGCATATCTGCCCGATATTGCGTTGATTTATGCACTTTTAAGCTGTATTGCAGTAATACTCTTAAGCAAAATTTACATCAATCTTTTCAAAAAGAATGACGGAGGTGAAAAGTAATGCTTGAATGGATTCGCTTCACGCTTGTGGCATTGCTTTTTGTCGCGGGACTTATTGTTCTTTTCATTTCGATTTTCGGCACATACCGTTTTGACTTTTCTCTTAACCGTATGCATTCTTCTGCTATGTGCGACACACTTGTTCTTATGCTTTTTGTTGCCGCCTGCGTTATTGCTTCGGGAATAAATGTTGTATCAGCTAAATTCATTTTGTTGTTATTGATAATGTGGTGCACTAGTCCCGTAGTTTCCCACGTATTCGTAAAAACAAAATATCTTACCGACGAAAATCTTTGCGATCACTGTGAAATTCATATTGACGACGCAGAGCTTCACGCAAACGAAATCAAAAAGGAGGAAAAATAATGGAAGATTTTATTATGATATTCCGTATTCTTCTTCTCATTTCATTAATAGTTTGTGCCATCGCAACTGCTCTTTCAAAAAGAGTTATGACTGCGGTGATTGTTTTCACCTCTTACAGTATTGTTATGGCGGTTGTGTGGTTGCTTCTGCGCTCACCCGACTTAGCCATTACAGAGGCGGCAGTTGGCGTAGGCGTTAACGGAGTGCTTTTCTTTCTCACTTTGCGTAAACTTCATCTTATTGACAAGGATTTCAAGGATGACGAAGCGTCAAAGCAATCAGCGGAGGTGAATGAAAATGAAGAAAACTAAATTCACCGAAAACTTCAGACAATGGTATGAGGGCAATTTAAGCTTTGACGAAAAATTATCCCAACCCATTGAAAAAATCCCCGTTGAGCACGAGCCCGACGAGCCCCATCATATAAAAAAGCAAATCCGAACTTTTAAAAGACTTGAAAGCGAGGAAATAAAGCTTTCAAAAGCGGGATACAGATTTTTTTCAGTTGTTTTCTGCATTGTCATTTGCGCCGTGCTTATAGGTACAGTTGCCTTTTTGCCCGGCTTTGCCGATGAAAACGCCCCCACCGCCAATGAAGTTTATGAGCATTATGTTGGCGAGGGCAGGGACCAGACGGGTGCGGTCAATACTGTTGCAGGTATGATTCTTGACTACCGTGCATTTGATACACTTGGTGAATCCTTTGTTCTCTTCACTGCCACCTGTGCAGTTCTTCTGCTTCTTGAAAAGGCAAAAAATGCTCCCATCAAGAAAAAAGAGAAACTCACCTTTACAAATGACCCCATTATCTGTCTTGTTGTTAAAATTATTGTCCCGATTATCATTGTATTTGGTATTTATATTCTCTTTAACGGACACCTCTCACCCGGCGGCGGATTTTCGGGCGGTGCGATTCTCGGCACAGGACTTATTCTTTTCGCAATGGCGTTCGGTGAAGAGGTTGCGGCAAAGGTTATTCCGGCAAAAGCAGTCAAAGTAGTGACAATTCTTTCACTTTCATTCTACTGCCTTTCAAAAAGCTATTCATTCTTTACGGGTAACGAATTCAACGGTGTTCACTCAATTATCGGCTCCGGCACGCCCGGTGACCTTGTTTCAGGCGGACTTATTCTGCCCTTAAACCTTGCAGTAGGCCTTGTTGTCTGCTGTACAATGTATAGCTTCTATATGATTTTCAAAAGGGGGCGTCTTGATTGAATTTTCTGATTAACTACGAAGAAGTAACCTCAATGGTCCTCTTTGCAATCGGTTTTACAATGCTTGTATTCTCAAAGAATATTATGAAGAAAATTCTCGGTCTTAACATTATGGACACGGGCATTTACCTCTTTTTAGCCTCAATGGGCTATATTGAAGATAAACTTACTCCCATTGTGCCTCCAACGGGTGAAGTTGACGCGCTCGATTACATTAACCCCATCCCGGCGGGTCTTGTTCTTACGGGAATTGTTGTGTCGGTAAGCTTTTCAGCACTTATGCTGGCTCTTACTGTGCGTCTTTATAAAAAATACCGCACTCTCAACCTTGATGAGATTTACGAAAAATGCAACAAGGAGGATGAGGACGAATAATGGAATTTATTAAGAATTTTCCTTTTTTTACTATTGTTTTGTCCTTGTTCTGCGCAGTTATCTGCTATGCCTTCAAGGATAAAAAAGCACGCTTCGTTTCGTATTTTCTGTTGATTTCTTCAGCAGTTATGTCTTCAAGTGTGCTGATTTACAACTTCACCACGGAGCCCGGATATTTCGCTTACAGAATGGGCCATTATGACGCACCAATCGGTAACGAAATTTCGGCAGGACTTTTAGAGCCATTTTTCGCACTTCTTTTTGAGATTGTAATATTTCTCTCAATTACAGGTGGATTCAACAGGATTCTTAAAGATGTGGAAGAGTCAAAACACAGATTTTTCTACATTATGGTGAACCTCACCCACGCAGCACTTATGTCACTTTGCTACACCAACGACATTTACACCGCCTATGTTTTCATTGAGATTTGCACAATTGCCTCGTGCGCCCTGCTTATGTCAAGCAAAAAGACACGCTCACTTGTTGCGGCAACACGCTACACAATTTTCAGTCTTATTGGCTCAAGCTTTGTGCTGATTGGTATTGTTCTTCTCTACTCCGTAACGGGACATCTGCTCTTCCCCCAGATTTTTGAAACTATTCAGACACTCTGGGCAACAAGACAATACACCGCGCCCCTTACAATTGCACTTGGTCTTATAGTTTCGGGTCTTGCAATAAAAAGCGGTATGTTCCCATTCCATTGGTGGATGCCCGACACCTACGGCACCGCAACACCTGCTGCATCGGGTATTCTTTCAGGTGTTGTTTCAAAGGGATACATTTTCCTTCTTCTCAAAATGATTTACCGAGTAATCGGTGTTGATATTTTCATCGACTCAGGAATACACAGAATTCTCTTTATTTTCGGCATATGCGGAATGATTGTAGGCTCAGCTTCGGCAATAAGGACTAAAAACATTAATTTTATGATTGCTTATTCATCTGCGGCGCAAATCGGATATATTTATATGGGTATTGGCCTTGGCACAAAAGAGGCACTTCTTGCTTCTTTGTTCCAGATTGTTGCCCACGCACTTACAAAGCCCATGCTTTTCTTGGCATCCGGCGGACTTTCAGACACCGCAGGCGGCAAGCAGGATTTCGACTCGCTTCGCTCTTCTGCACATTGGAATAAATCGGCAGGTATTGCTTTTGCAGCCGGCGCACTTTCAATGGTGGGAATTCCCATATTTGCAGGCTTTGTTCCCAAACTGCTTTTCTCAATTTCGGCTTTCGGTCACGGCTGGAAAACCTATGTTGTGCTCATCACCCTTGCAGTAAGTACAATTCTTAATGTAGTTTATTTCTTACGCACACTTGTAAATATTTACAGTCCCGCTATTGTAACTCTTGAACGCAAAAAGATTGCTTTTGGCACAGTTAAATCCTTTTCGGTTATTGTGCTTATTATGGCGACAATCAATCTTGTGGTGGGACTTCATTCGCAACCCATAATCTCTCTTTTTGAAAAAGGAATAGAGATTTTTATGAACATTCGTTAAGGAGGGTGGGAAAATATGCTTTCTATGATTTTTACAATTACATTCCCCTTTATTTGCGGACTTTTAATGCCGATATTAAAGAAACTCAACAACCGTAAGGCAAAAATGGCGGTTGTGACTTCTTTGCAGACGATTACAACAATTTTTGGTCTGTTCACAGTTTTCGGCGGGGATGTTTCGACTAAAAGCTTCGTTTTTGCCGATAATCTCACACTTGGATTTACCGCTGATTATGTTGCGAAAACTTTCTGTGCAATCGTGACTATTGCGTGGTTGCTTGTAACAGTTTATGCCTCGGTTTATATGAAACACGAAAAAAGCGAAGAAAGATTTTTCCTCTTTTCATTTTTAACTGAGGGTGCAATGCTTGGTGCGGCATTTTCAGACAGTCTTGTTTCAATGTATGTATTCTATGAGCTTGTAACACTCTTCTCAATGCCCTTGGTGCTTCATTCACTCTCAAAGGAATCCGTTTCTGCGGCTAAAAAGTATCTTTATTATTCAATTGCAGGCGCATTTATGGCGCTTTTCGGAATTTTTGTAATTGGCACAAATGCCGATACACTTGGATTTGTGGCAGGCGGAACAATTGCAAATGCCACTCCCCTTGTACTTACGGCAGTATTTGTAATGTGTCTGGGCTTTGGTGCAAAGGCAGGTCTTTTCCCTCTTCACGGATGGTTGCCCACCGCTCACCCCGTAGCCCCCGCCCCTGCAAGTGCGTTGCTTTCAGGTATTATCGCAAAGGCAGGCGTGCTTGCAATTATAAGAACCGTATTCTTCACAGCGGGTGCAGATAATCTTGCAGGCACATGGGTGCAGACCGCATTGCTTATTCTTTCACTTCTCACAGTGCTTATGGGTTCAATGATGGCTTACCGCGAAAAGATTTTCAAAAAGCGTTTGGCATATTCAACCGTCAGTCAGATTTCGTATGTGCTCTGCGGACTTTTCCTCTTCAATGAGGCAGGTATGGAGGGTGCATTATGGCAGATTATTTTCCACGCGGTTGTTAAGGTTGGATTATTCCTTTGCGCAGGTGCAGTAATCTTCCTTTACGGCAAAACAAAGGTTGAAGAGCTCAACGGTATCGGCAAAAAGATGCCCGTAACCTTTGCGTGCTTTACAATCCTCTCACTTTCACTTATTGGTATTCCACCAACGGGCGGATTTTTCAGTAAATGGTACATTGCCACCGCATCACTTGAAACTGTGGGAATTGGTGCACTTACTTGGATTATTCCCGTAATTTTGCTTGTTTCGGCGCTTCTCACCGCGGGTTATCTTCTTGACATTACAATCAGAGCCTTTTTCAAAAAGGAAGACAATGAAACAGAAAAAGTCAAAGAGCCAAAGGCTATGATAGCTGTGCTTATTCTGCTTTCTGCAATCGCTTTACTCGGCGGTGTTTTTGCATCACAAACGGGCACCGTTATTTCAACAGTTGCTTCTGCACTTTTTTAAGAGGTAGTCTGATATGAATGAATTATTCTTGATTATTCCTGTTTTTCTGCCAATCATTCTTGGTGCAATACTGTTTTTCATACCATTTAAAAGTCAGAAACAGAGAAACATTTATGTTTTAACAGCCTTGCTTGCATCTTCTGTTGCAGTATGGCTTGCGGCATTTTTAGTGCCCGAAAACAGCTTTACAATTTTACAATTTACCGATGACCTTTCATTCTCATTAAAGCTTGACGGTGCGGGCAAGATATTCTCCTGCCTTTCGGCAACGCTCTGGCCCCTCACCGCAATTTATGCTTTTGATTATATGAAGCACGAAGAACATCACCAGATGTTTTACTGCTTTTTCATAATGGCATTTGGCACAACAATGGGTATTGCAATGGCAGAAAACATACTCACAATGTATCTTTTCTATGAAATGCTTACTCTCACCACAATCCCCCTTGTTGCTCACGGTATGACCAAAAAGCATAACAGAGCCGCAAGAAAATATATGGTCTATTCAATTGGTGGTGCAGCTTTTGCCTTTTCAGGCGTTGCATTCCTTATTCTCAACGGTGCGGGCACCTTCCGTCTTGGCGGAAATATCGTTACTGTTGAAAATGAAGCTCTTGCACAGGTGATTTACCTTTTCGCATTTATGGGATTTGGTGTTAAGTCGGCAATTTTTCCTTTCCACGGCTGGTTGCCCACCGCGTCAGTTGCCCCCACACCCGTCACCGCACTTCTTCACGCGGTTGCAGTTGTCAAAGCAGGTGCATTTGCACTGATAAGACTTACCTATTATGCTTACGGTACTTCATTTTTGCAGGGCAGTTGGGTACAGTACACTGTAATGGCTTTCTCAATTTTTACAATTCTTTATGGCTCTGTAAGTGCATTAAAGCAAAAGCATTTTAAACGCAGACTCGCCTTTTCAACGGTTTCAAACCTTTCATATATCGGCTTTGCAACCACACTTATGACACCCGCAGGACTTATAGCCGCTTTCTGCCACCTGATTTTCCATTCGGTAATTAAAATCAATGCATTCTTTGCGGCGGGCTCAGTGCTTCACAACAGTGAGCGCGAATATGTGCCTCAGCTTGAGGGCATAGGCAAAAAAATGCCATGGACCTTTGGCTTCTTCACCATTTCAGCGCTGGCACTTACGGGTATTCCCCCATTCTGCGGATTTTTCAGCAAATGGTATATTTCAACTTCCGCTCTCGAAACAAACAATGTTCTCGCAACAATTGGCGTTGTGGTGTTGCTTATTTCGGCCCTTCTCACCGCGATTTATATGCTTTCACCAGTTGTTAAAGCATTCTTCCCACGCGAAAATGCAGAAATCAACCTTGACGGCGTTAAAGAGGCAAAGCCCGCAATGCTTATTCCTATGGGTATTTGTGCAGGACTTTGCATAGTAATGGGAATTTTCGTTAAATTCCCCGTTGAAATTATCGGGGAGGTGCTTGGAATATGAATATTCCGGTAATACTTTGCGTATTCTTCCCCATTGTTTCCGCAATCGTGGCTTATCCACTGAATAAAAAGAATTCAAAGCTCTGCGACGCATTTGTTATTCTCTCAACTTTTGTTGTGCTTGTATCCGCAGGCGTAATGGCTTTCGGTGGCGGGGAAAACACTGTGTCAATGCTCTCAATGAGCTTTCAGCAGAGCGGATTTCAGTCAGTTTATGCGGTAGTTACTGCATTTATGTGGTTCTGCGCCGCTCTCATTTCGCCCCAATATTTCAAGGGGCACCACAATATCGGCAGATATTATTTCTTCTTCCTTGTAACTCTTGGCGCTACAATGGGAGTATTCCTCTCTGCCGACCTTATTACCACATTTGTATTCTTTGAAATTATGTCCTTTGCCTCTTACGCGTGGGTAGTTCACGAGCAGGACAAAGAGGCTATGAGCGCGGGCAAAACCTATCTGACAATCGCTGTTTTAGGCGGTATGGTCTTACTTATGGGACTTTTCCTGCTTTACAACATCACGGGAACTCTTGTTATTTCAGAGCTTTATGATGCAATAGTTATTGCAGGCAGTAGCACAAAGCTTTATGTTGCCGCTTTCTGTATGCTCTTCGGCTTCGGCGCAAAGGCGGGTCTTTTCCCCTTGCATATATGGTTACCCAAGGCTCACCCCGTTGCTCCCGCACCCGCAAGCGCTCTGCTTTCAGGTGTGCTTACAAAATCAGGTATTTTCGGAATGCTCATCATCACCGCAAACGTTATGCGTGATGACGAGCTTTGGGGATACACCTTGCTTATTCTTGGAGCAATCACAATGGTATTGGGTGCAGTTATCGCAGTATTCTCAACAAATCTCAAGAGAACACTCGCCTGCTCTTCACTTTCACAGATTGGCTTTATAACCGTGGGTGTTTCAATGATTTGCCTTTTAGGTGAAGAAAATGCTCTTGCCACCAATGGTACTGTGCTTTATATGCTTAACCACTCAATTGTTAAGCTTGCGCTCTTCCTTTGTGCAGGTGTGATTTATGCGGGCGCTCACACCCTTGACCTCAACAAGCTTAAAGGCTACGGCAGAAATAAGCCCGAAATACTTGTTCCGTTCCTTTTCGGTGCTTGCAGTCTTGCGGGTATTCCCGGCTTTGCGGGGTATCTTTCAAAGACACTTGTTCACGAGGCACTTGTTGAATACGCACACCACGCAGGCGGATTTATTACTGCAATTGAATGGCTGTTCCTTTTCTCAGGCGGACTTACTGCCGCATATATGCTCAAGCTTTTCATTACAATTTTCTTGCAAAAGCCCACGAATGAAACTCCCGTGGCTCACGGCAAAACCACGGTTATGAGTGCAGTATCTCTTGCACTTTCATCAGTAATGTTGCTTGTAGTGGGTGTATTACCCCACGCTCTTGCCGAAAAGATTTCAGGTATTATGCTACCCTTTGTGAACGGTCACGAAAGTCACCACGAGGTTCACTATTTTGCATTTGTAAACCTTAAGGGAGTGCTTATTTCTCTTGCAATCGGTATTTTTGTTTATGCGGTTATCATTCGCCATTTACTTATAAAAACCGAAAATGGTAAAGAAATTCATTATAATCCGCTTGCAGACAAATTCTCAATTGAAGAAAATATTTACAAGCCTGTTTCAAAGGGTCTTATTGCTGTAGCAGGTGCAGTTTGCAGTTTCTTTGACAAGCTACCCGAAATTCTTATCAATGCAGGAATGGTTGTTCTGACAGTTGTACTTCGTGCTTGCAGTGATATTACGGATATTATTCTGCTTGTGCTTGAGAAAACTATATTCAGAATGGCAAAAGAGCCCACAGAGCCTCACGACAGAAAATATGCTTATGCCCTCGGTTCACTTTACGGCAAGCTTGCCAAAAAGGGTAAAGAGGTGCAGGCAGAACGCTTTGTGAGAGCATCTGAAACGGTTTCAACAACTACTGAAAGACTTTCAAAGAGCTTCTCATTTGCGTTGTTTATGACTTGCCTCGGCATCAGTATAATTTTGTTGTTCCTTATTTTGAAATAAGAATAAATAACTTTTATAATCCATATTCTATTACGGGGTGATAAATATGGATAAAAGCAAACTCAAAACCTATGGTCTTGCAATTCTGCTAACTGAACTTGTCGGCGGAGTTGCAGGACTTTTTACATCTATGGGAATGGACGAATATATGAAAGCTGAAAAGCCACCGCTTACTCCGCCCGCAATTGTATTCCCGATTGTGTGGACAATTCTCTATGCCTTAATGGGCATAAGCGTTGCGCGGATTTGGCTTTCGCCACCTACAAAAGAGCGAAATCACGGGCTTATAATTTATGCGGTACAGTTATTTTTCAATTTTCTGTGGAGTATTATTTTCTTCAATCTGCAAGCCTATGGCTTTGCGTTTTTCTGGCTTGCGGCGTTATGGGCACTCATTTTAGGTATGATTATTATTTTTAACAAAACCGACCGCCTTGCCGCAATTCTGCAAATTCCCTATCTTTTATGGGTAACCTTTGCGGCATACCTTAATCTTATGGTGTGGCTATTGAACAGATAAAATATACAGGCTATTGAACAGATAAAATATATTTCCCCTTTACATTCCCGATTTTACTGTGCTACAATAAGGATATGAAAGGGGATTTTTTTATGGCAAAAGTTTTAACACCTGAAAAACTTGCTAAAAAGCAGTTGCGTAAGGAAAAAGAAATCGCGTATTGGGAAAAACAAAAGGCAAGACCAAAGGGCAAAACATATTTTTGGTATCTTGTGCTAATTATCGCCCTTATTTACGCTGTTGACGAAATTGCATCGCAAATCGGCACACTTATGAAAACTGAAATTGCGAACGATTTATTCCAAAGTGCAAGCTCTGTAACAATTCTTAATCTTTTACAGGTTGTTGCTGTTCCATTTCAGGTTTTAGGTATTCTTTACAGACCACTTGCAGACCGTTTTGGCAGAAAAACATTTCTCATTATCAACACTTTCGGTATGAGCTTTGCAATGTTTGTAATATTCCTTTCAAACAATATACCTATGTATGTTTTAGGTGCTTGTATGATTATGTTCTTCATACCGCACGATATGCACGTGGTATTCATTATGGAATCATCACCGCAGAAGCGTCGTGCGATTACATATTCGGTAATCAAATTCTTTGCGAATATGGGTGTTATGCTTATTCCAATTCTTCGCAGATTACTTATGCAGAATGCCGGAGAATGGCGAAATGTATATATGATTCCCGCAATTGTTGGTATTGTTGTTTCTCTTATTGCACTTCTCTGTGCAAGAGAAACCGATGCATTTATTGATTCTCGTCTTCGTTATCTCAGAATGACCGAGGACGAATTGCGTGCAGAAGAGGCACAGAAAAAAGCAGAAAATGCTCAGGGCGGACTTATTGCTGCTCTTAAATTCGGTTTTAAGCACAAACAGCTTCGTTGGGTATTCATCTGCTTTGCCCTTGCAGGTATAGGCGTTATCGGCAGTCTTGATTATCAGACAATCATCACTTACGGCTATGCAGAAAGTGTTCACGGCGGGATTTCAGACGAATTTTTAAATCTTGTCAGTGTAAACGAAGTTACAAAGGCGCTTATTCTCTTCCCCATAGGTTCAGCTATTGCACAGGTTATTATGGGATTTGTATCTGACCTTAAAGGCAGAAAAGCAGCCGCCATCACAGTCGCCGCCAACTGTCTTGTATGCTTTATCGGATTCACATTGGGCGCAAAATTGAACTTTAACCCTTATGTTGTAGGTTTCCTTTGCGGTGCTTTCGTTGGTAGCTATTACTCAACAAACGACGTGCTTATTATGATGGCAAGCGAATCTGCACCGACAAATCTTCGTTCCTCCACATCGTCAGCACAGACTGTTGTTGGTTTTGTGGGATACGCCCTTGCTTATATGTTCTATGTGCCGATTACAATGATTTTCGGCAATGCTTCAATTGCTGCCGTTTCATTCTGCCTTCTTGTGCCAAGCTTCGCAATCACACTTATTGCACTTATCAAGAATACTCACGATACAAGAAATGTTAACCTTGAAACCGTTACGGGTTGCGAATGGGATTAAACGAGTGATGAATGATGAATGCTGAGTGCTGAATGATGTCTAACCTTAATTAAAAATCGAAAAGAGAATGATATGAAAAAGAAAATCACACTACACAGCGAATTAGTTTATATTATTTCAATACTGATATTGTCATTCTCGGTGGCTATGGTGTCAGCGGCGGATTTCGGCTTGTCAATGATAGTTTCACCCGCCTACATATTAAGTCAAAAGTTGGGCTTTCTTACCTTTGGGCAAAGCGAATATGTTATTCAGGCAATATTATTTATAGTTTTCTGCGTGCTTATGAAAAAAGTCAAGTTGATTTATTTCAGTTCGTTTCTCACTTGCCTTATTTACGGTGCGGTGCTCGATTTATGGCGTGTCATAATCCCTATGTTCAACCCCGCAATCACCGAGCCCGGCAGTATGGCAATGCCCTTGAGAATTCTCTTTTATGCAGGCGGAACACTGATTACCTCGTTAGCAATCGCAATGTGCTTTCGTACATATCTTTACCCGCAGGTTTATGACTTTTTTGTTAAGGGCGTGGCAGAAAAATTCAACCTTGACCGTACAAAATTCAAGACGGGATTTGATATCATATTTCTTACAATCTCGTGCATTATGACACTACTTTTCTTCCGAAAATTCGTTGGAATCGGTGTGGGAACGTTAATTACAACCCTCGTAAACGGATTTTTAATCGGTAATTTTGGAAAATTACTTGATAAATTCTTTGAGGTAAAACCTCTGTTCCCTAAGTTCGCGAAGAAATTTGATATATAAAAATTACAGGAATATCACAAAAGGGCAGACAGTACAATCTGCCCTTTCATTATTTTTTATTAACTCGCACAAAATTTGTAGGGGCTGACGACTCGGCAGCCCGTAATAAGTGATAGCTAAAACCACGGGGCGTCGAGGTCGCCGCCCCCTACAAGCTCACCATATAAGTAACATATAAAAATTGGCGGGGTCAAGACCCCGCCCTACCATACGATAATTATTTAACTTTGCTGATAAATCTTCTGAACTGCGTTCTGCCGTCTTCTGTTCTGTCGAATACACCGCATTGTTCAAGAATTGAAGTGAATACAAGACCGATTTCGTCGCGGATAATCTCATCGCAATTTTCTTCGCTGAGGCTATGCTTTGCTTTAATTTCTTCTGCCCAATCAGCGTGCTTTGCAATTCGCTCGTCAGCATTTACATCTACTCCACTAAGAAGAGCATCTTTTAAAAGTGCCATTTCTGTTTTAAGACGTGCGGGAAGCACCGCAAGACCCATAACCTCAATAAGACCGATATTTTCTTTCTTGATGTGGTGATGTTCGGGGTGAGGATGATAAAATCCGTCGGGATATTCCTCGGTGGTGATATTGTTACGAAGCACCAAATCAAGCTCATAATGACCGTCAACATAACGGGCAATGGGTGTGATTGTATTATGAATTTCGCCGTCGGTTACCGCATAGATAAATGACTCTTCGTCGGTGTAGCCACGCCAAGCGGTAAGGATTTTACCCGCAAGAGTGCAAATTCGGTCAGTATCCTGACCCTGAAGTCTGATAACACTCATAGGCCATTTTACAATACCTGCGCTGATGTCTTCAAAACCATCAAATTTGATTTCTTCTTCGATTTCCGCCTTTGCCATTGCAAAGGTGTAGTTACCACCCTGAAAATGCTCGTGAGTGAGAATTGAACCACCTGAAATGGGCAAATCGGAGTTTGAACCGATGAAATAGTGAGGGAATTTCTTGATGAAATCGAAAAGTCTTCTGAATTTCTTTTCGGAAATTTTCATTGGTGTGTGTGCCTCGTCAAACACGATACAGTGCTCATTATAATAAACATAGGGGGAATACTGAAGATAAGCGTTAACACCGTCAAGGCAAAGAGGAATTACGCGGTGGCTCTGGCGTGCAGGGTGGTTAACTCTGCCTGCATAGCCCTCATTCTCCTTGCAGAGCATACAGGTGGGATATGAGCTTTTTTCCATTTTAGTTGCCGCCGCAATAGCCTTGGGGTCTTTTTCGGGCTTTGCAAGGTTAATTGTGATGTCAATATCACCATATTCTGTGTGAGTAATCCACTTCACGTCATTCTTGATTCTGTATTCACGAATATAGTCACTCTTAAGTGCAAGATTATAGTAATAATCAGTTGCGTGCTTGGGGGATTTTTCATATTCTGCGTGAAATTTTTTAATAACCTCGGAGGGTCGGGGCGTGAGCACACCCATAACCTTTGTATCGAAAAGGTCACGGTAAACGACTGAATCCTCACAAAGACCCTTTTCAACTGCATAGTCAAGAATAACTTTGAGCATTGCTTCAAGCTCTGCATTTTCGTCTATTTTCACATCGGCAGGAATGCTATCCATTTGAAGAATTTCAAGAATTCTGTTCACTGCCCAGATTTCGTCTTCTTTTTCGATTAAGTT